>CAYSIP010000037.1:0-16533 GCA_964431055.1 uncultured Corynebacterium sp.
GTAAGTCACCGCCGACCCAACAACTTAAAATAGTGGCTCATGCCCCGGAACCCGCACAGGGTTTCGGGGTATGAGCCGTTGTAAGCGCCGGTCCGAGGAGGGAAAACCCTTCCTCGGACCGGCGCTTTCGCATGCGCTCAACCGAGAGAAATCGACGTGCGGATCACCGGCGTCGTATTGGCGCTCATGCTGGGGGCCATCATCATCGTGTCCGTCCTCGTCGGTTCCTCCTCCACCGCCGGTGAAGCCTGGGTCCTGGGGAACATCGGTGTCGGGGCGACCGCGTGGCTGAACAGCATCGTCATCCTGATCATCCAGGTGCCGGCACACAAGACCCTGTGGGACTACCACCGACAGAAGAAAACCGGGCTGGATCCGGAGTTTGATCCTGAGGTGCTGGGCATCCGTAACGCGGATTTCTGGATCGAGCGGAGGGGCCGGGTGGGGAAGGAGCGGGCCGCCCAGCGCCCGGTGACTGTCGACGAAGGGGCAAAAACTCTGGAGCCGGATCTCCAGTAGAGCCCCACCCGGAAGCAGGTCCTGTCACCACGCCGGTTGCTCCAGGGCCCGTTCCGTCCGACATACGGCGGAGGCGGATTACAACCGGGTCGAGACGAATCTTCGGGGTTCCCCGGACAGCGGGTCGGTGAACTCGAGGGAACGGGCGATCAGGTGCATCGGCGTTGCCATGTCCTCCTCATCCTCGGTGTGGATCCGCGGATACACCGGATCCCCCAGGATGGGCACCCCGGCAGCCCACATGTGCAACCGCAGCTGGTGGGTGCGGCCGGTCTCCGGGTTGAGGAGATAGCGGGCCTGCCGGGGCAGGGGGCCGTGGAGCACCTCAACGGTCGCCTGCTCCGCGTCGGTGAGGGGGGTGACGTCGACAAGCGTCGTCCGGGCATTGGGCTCTCCGTCGACGATATGACCCTGGATTTCACCCGGCGTCTTCTCCATGCGGGATTCCCACAACAGCGGGACGTCCTGTGCGAGGGAGGGGTCGTGACGGGCGACGGCCTCGTAGGCCTTGGCCACCTTCCGCTCGGCGAAGAGCCGTTGGTAGGCGCCCCGGATATCAGGATGCGTGGTGAAGAGCAGCACACCCGAGGTCAACCGGTCCAGGCGGTGGGCCGGCGTGAGTTCCTGAATGCCGGTGGCCCGTCGCAGACGTACGGTGACGGTCTCGGTGATGTGGCGTCCACGCGGCATCGTCGCCAGATAGGGGGGCTTGTCGACGACGATCAGGTCATCGTCCTGATGGAGGATCTCGATCTGGTGGGGCACGGGCGGCTCCGGGGCCGGCATCCGATAGAAGAAGACGTCCCAACCGGGCTGGATGAGAGAGTCCGGCTCCAGGGCCTCTCCGGAGCGCAGCACCACCTCACGGGCGTCGAAACGTGCCTGCAGGGCGGTGGCGTCATCCTCGGGGTGACGGTGCCGCTGGGTGGTGATCAACCGGGCGAGCAGGTCGCGGGCGGTGATGGGTGCGGCGTCGTCGGGTAGACGGGCGCGGGTGGCGTTGAGCCCGTCACGAATGGGGAGAGGTACTTTCCCCGGTCTCCTTTTTCGCTGCTGGTGTACTACGATATTGCCCATGAACTTTGAAGAAATCCTGACTCCGATCCTTGAATTCTTCTCCGACGGCATCGGGGCGATCCTGGCCCAGATCGGAGAGATTCTCTACAGCCTCCTCTACCCGGCCAATGCAGATCCGGCCACGCCGGTCGTGATCCCCGACTAATCGGCCCGGGCCCGGTGGGGGAGGTCAACGGGTCCAGCGTAGTCGGCGGCGCCACCATCGTTAAGTGGCGGCCGGTCCGGAAAGATCACAGGGTTCACTGGTTGTAACAACTCAAAGAAACCTGTCTCACCCGGTACAATTGGAGGTGCACAGGGTCGCCCCCGGAACGTGGCTCGTACCAGCCCCACTGGTCGACGCCGCCCGGGAGACGCCGCAGCCAAGTCCTACCCCCCACGAAAGGGCGATCAAGATGACCAGGGAAGATATTGTCGTCGTAGCCGTCGATGGTTCCACAGCCTCACATAATGCGGTGCGTTGGGCCGCGAACACGGCCAATAAGCGTGGCATCCCGCTGCGGCTGGCCTCCAGTTACACCATGCCGCAGTTCCTCTACGCCGAGGGCATGGTCCCCCCGCAGGAGCTGTTCGATGACCTGCAGGCCGAGACCATGGAGAAGATCGACGAGGCGCGCAACATCGCCTATGAGATCGCCCCGGACATCAAGATCGGCCACACCATCGCCGAGGGCTCTCCGATCGACATGCTGCTGGAGATGTCCCGCGACGTCACCATGATCGTCATGGGCTCCCGCGGCCTGGGCGGGTTGTCCGGCATGGTCATGGGCTCGGTCTCCGCCTCCGTCGTCTCCCACGCGTCCTGCCCCGTCGTGGTGGTGCGTCAGGACAACGACGTCACCCAGGACTCCAAGTACGGCCCGGTGGTCGTCGGCGTCGACGGTTCCGAGGTCTCCTCCAAGGCCACCGAGATCGCCTTCGCCGAGGCCGACGCCCGTGGTGCGGAGCTGGTTGCCGTCCACACCTGGATGGACATGCAGGTTCAGGCATCCCTCGCCGGCCTGTCCGCCGCCCAGCAGCAGTGGGAGGAGGTCGAACGGGAGCAGACCGAGATGCTCGCCGAGCAGCTCGCCCCGCTGGTCGAGCGGCACCCGGAGGTGCGGGTCAAGAAGGTCATCACCCGTGACCGCCCGGTCCGCGCGCTCGTCGAGCAGGCCGAGGGGGCTCAGCTGCTCGTCGTCGGTTCCCACGGCCGTGGTGGCTTCAAGGGCATGCTCCTGGGCTCCACCTCCCGTGCGCTGCTGCAGTCCGCACCGTGTCCGATGATGGTCGTGCGCCCCGAAAGCCAGTAGGCGCCCAGTTTCTCCCCCACCCGCTCCGCCCCCTCGGGCAGGAGCGGGTTTTTGCTGTTTTGTTGTTGATTCTTCATCGTTTTTTCCGGTTCTGCCACTGCATATTTTTCCTGCCTGTGCCACACTGGTCATGTGACCGAATGTGACCAGTGTGGCAGTGGTCATATCGCCGGTCTTGTTTCAGACGGAAGAAGTCACCTCACGAAAATTAGGAGAACCCATGGAAATGCTTGGACTAGGAATCATCGGGTGGATCATCATCGGCGGACTGGCCGGATGGATCGCCTCCAAGATCAAGGGCACCGACGCCCAGCAGGGCATCCTGCTCAACATCGTGGTCGGTGTGATCGGAGGCCTCCTCGGCGGTTGGCTGCTCGGCCTGATCGGTGTGGACGTGGAGGGGGCCGGGCTGATCTTCAGCTTCCTGACCTGTCTGCTCGGTGCGGTCATCCTGCTGACCATCGTCAGAATGGTGCGCAAATAGTAAGCCGCTCATGTTGACCGACATCATGCCCGTTCCCCGCTGTTTTCCGGGGGAGCGGGCTTCTGTCATTTCCGGCCCTCTCAACAGCGGGCGGCCGGCAGTTCACCTGCGGCGGCGGTGGCCCCGACACCGGCAGCCAGGCGGTCGAGCATGGCCTGCCCGTCTTCGTAGCTGCCCGACCCCGGTCGGGCGGCGATCGCGATGGCCACGTGATCACCGTCCGGGAGGGGGAGCATCCCGAACTGGCGGACCAGGTAACCCCCGGATTCGTCGGGGCCCCATCCACCCTTGAACAACGCGCCCGGCAGACTCCCCAGCCCGTAATCCTGACCGGGCGTCACGGCCCCCATCGCCGCGGTGACGGCCTCAGCCCCAGTCCCGGGCAGACAGGGCAGGCGGGCGGCGAAACCCGCCTGGTCGGCCAGCGCCCACTGCGTCTGTCCGAAGCTGCTGAATTCGGGACGGGTGACCGCCGTATTGACGACCGTCGCATCCCCTCCCTCCGCGAGCACGCTCTGCGTGGCCATGCCCGCCTGTTCCGGGGTTCCCAGCGCGGCCCACAGCTGTTGCGCGGCGTCGTTGTCCGAGGCGGAGACGGCCTGCTGCACCACCGGGGTGAGGGAGGGATCCAGCCGGAGCGCCGCGACCGAGATCGGCACCTTGATCGTCGACCACGCGGGCCCGGTCGTCAGTTCCCCGGCCGTGCTTGCCGACGCCCCGTCGGATACGGCCACCCCGGCGGCCCCGCCGTAGGTGGCGGTGACCTCCGCGACCAGTGTCGCCAGATCGGCGTCCCCGCCGGTCGCGCCGGACGGCCCGGCCGGCGGCGGAGTGGGGGCCGGGCTGTGAGGTGGCGGGGTCGGCTCCGGCGTGGTTCCTGCACCGGAGGTGGCGGTCAGGGTCTCGGTGGTGGTTTCCGTGGGTTCCGGTGCGGGGGAGCCGATGGCGCAGGAGCCCAGCAGTGCCCCGGACAGCAGCACTGCGAGAAAGGGAGGGGTGGGCCTCGGGGCGCGATAGTTCACGCGGGCATTATCCCACGTCCGGAGGGGCGCGCGCGGTGTTTCCGGACAGACGGGAGGGCGGTCCGACCGGCGGGCAGTGGGTCGGGGTAAACCAAGTGGACCGGTTGGTCTATATTGGGTAGGAAGAATCGTCCGGCGCCAGGATGATGCAGAACATCGAGCAGGAAAGGACGGGACCGCCGTGGCCGCAGGCACCGCCAGGAAGAAGACGAGCAGCCGTCGCCGTAACCGGCCCAGTCCGCGTCAGCGACTGCTCGAATCCGCCACCAATCTGTTCACCTCAGAGGGCATCCGGGTCATCGGCATCGACCGGATCCTGCGGGAGGCGGACGTCGCGAAGGCGTCGCTGTACTCGCTCTTCGGGTCCAAGGACGCCCTCGTCATCTCCTATGTCGAGACCCTCGACGAACAGTACCGGCAGGACTGGGCCGAGCGGACGAAGGACACCGCTGACCCGGAGGCCAAGATTCTCGCCTTCTTCGACCAGGAGATCGCCACCCAGCCGGGCAAGGATTTCCGGGGTTCGCACTTCATCAACGCCGTCAACGAGTATCCGAAGCCGGAGACCGAGTCGGAGCAGAGCATCGTGGCCGCGGTGATGGAGCACCGCCGCTGGATGCACCAGACGATGACGGACCTGCTGACCACCAAGAACGGTTATCCCTCCGCCACCCAGGCCAACCAGCTGCTCATCTTCCTCGATGGGGGTCTCACCGGCGCCCGGCTCGTCCGGGAGATCACCCCGCTGGAGACGGCGCGGGACCTCGCCCGCCAGCTGCTGTCGGCACCGCCGGCGGACTACTCGATCTGATCCTCCCGGGCGTTCTTCCGTTTCGCCTGGCGTTCGGCCCGGCGCCGGGCCACCTTCTCACGGTTGAGCTCGCTGCGCGCCGTCGACCGGGCCCTGCGCAACTCCTTCCGTTCCGCCTTTGACGCGGCCCTCTCCTTCCGCCGGGCGGCCCGGTCCGCGGCGATCTCCTCCCGGATTTCCCCGATCATCCGGGGTTGCATCAGGCCCTGGGCCCGTCGGCGATGCAGGTGCCGCTTCCTGTCCCGCTTGGCGCGGGTCTCCTGCAGCACGACGTCGCGGCGCTCATCGCGGTGGGCGATGTGCTCCTCCTGCAGGGGCAGGCTGCGGGCCAGGAAGAACTGTCCGATCACGGACTGCGCGAGCGTCCACAGGTTGTTGGCGAACCAGTACAGGATGACAGCCACCGGGACGGGGCCCGCCAGGCCCAGCCACAGCAGCAGGATCGGCACCCCGATGGCCAGCACGATGATGAATTTCTGCAGGCCCCGGGCCAGGCCGGAGTCCCAGTCAAGGGTCTGGATATTCCGGAAGATCGACCACACCATGTTCACCGTGGTGAAGGCCACCGCGGCCAGCAGGAAGGGCAGGATGAAATCGCGGACCTCGTCGCCGGTGGTGCCGAGTGCGGCGAGCGATTCGGAGGGCATCGCGATGTAGGCGGGCAGCGGCACCCCGCCCACGCGGGCTTCGAGAAACGCGGAGATCTCCCCGGCATTCAGGAAGCCGATACGGGTGTCCGGGGACACCTCGAAACCGTCACCGGGCCGGGCCATGCGCAACAGCACCTGGTAGAGGCCCAGGAAGGTGGGGATCTGGATGAGCATCGGGAAACAACCGGCGGCGGGCCGGTAGCCGTAGCGTTTGTGCAGTTCCTTGACCGCCTCCTCGTGGGCGGCGATCGATTCCTTGTCCGGGGCCTTCGCGTACCGCTCCTTGAGGGCGGCCTTCTCGGGGCGCATGAGCACATTCAGGCGCGCCGAACGAATCTGCATCCAGTACAGCGGGGTGATCAGCGCGCGGACGGTGAGCACCAGCCCGAAGATGGAGATCAGCCACGCCCGGGAGTCCGCCATGCCGAACGCGTCGTGCAGCAGGAGATGCCAGAGCTTCATGACTCCCGAGACGGGGTAAATGAAAATATCCAGCACGGTGGTGCTCAACCAGCTTTCAGTTCCGGGGGTGGGCCGACGACGCGCCCATGGACGTGGAATTGTGCTTCGATGGTACGTCGCGCATCCTACAGAGAAAGAACCGGAAGCCCTTTCACCCAAGGACCGCAGTCATGAGCCACCTAGCCGATCCACCCCGGTCATGGCGTCGCCCGCGGGCCTCGCAGGTCCTCGGGGAGGTTCTGCTGACGCTCGGGGTCATTCTCCTCCTCTTCGCCTTCTACGAGGCGTTCTGGACCGACGTGGCCTCTGGGCGGCTCCAGCAGGAGGCCGACGCGCGCATGGAGGAGAGCTGGGGGGACGTGGAGGAGGATTTCGGCGGGCGCGTCAACCCGCGGCAACGGCAGGTTCCGGAGCTGGGGGAGGCGTTCGCCCGCATGTACATCCCCGCCTTCGGGTCGGATTACCGCTTCGCCGTCCTCGAGGGTACCCAGGACGAGGACCTGCTCGCCGGACCCGGCCGCTATGTGGAGTCCCAGCTGCCCGGTGAACCCGGCAATTTCGCCGTCGCCGGACACCGGGTGGGCAAGGGCTCACCCTTCAACGACCTGGGCAACCTCAAGGCGTGCGACGCCATCGTGGTGGAGACAGCCACCGAATGGGTCACCTACCGGGTGCTGCCCCTGGGGCCCGACGTCAAGTCCCGTCGCGCGGACGCCCGCGACTGCCTCACCAACCAGCAGGTGGAGCGCGTGGCGGACGGTGACTACGCCCACGTTATGGGCCGACACATCACCCTGCCCGGCGACGTGAGGGTGATCAACCCGGTGCCGGGTGCGCAGCCTGCCGCCACCGGGGAGGACCTGGCGGGGCTGGAGGGGTTGATGACCCTCACGACCTGTCACCCGCAGTTCTCGAACACCGAGCGCATGATCGTCCACGCCATGGAGGTCGACACGACCCCGAAGATCCCCGGGGAATTCCCCGCCGTTCTGGAGGAGACCTAGATGTACGCACTGTTGTGGCGCAGCCTGCCCGGCCCCCGGCCGGTGAAGGCCGTCCTGCTCATCGTCCTGCTCCTGGCGGTGTTTCTGCTGCTCATGGAGGTGGTGTTCCCCTGGGTGTCCACGCTGATGCCCTATAACGACGTCGCCGTGTGAGCGCGATCGGGCGGGGTCACAGCCCGAGGTTGGCGATGACCTCCTTCGCCACCAGCTCCGCCTTGAGGGACTGCTCCTGGTTGGTGAACACGACCACGGCCCGGTCGTCCTTCCGCACCGCGTAGACCGCGCCCTCCCTGCCCGGCACCATCCCGGCGCCTGCGCGGCCCCCGGACCATCCCGCCGGCTCCTCGGCGGGTTCGGTGACCTCGACGGGCGCCGCCCAGTCGACGACCGCGATCGCAGCGTCGGCGTCGGGCATGTCACGCACGATGACCTGCAGCTGCGGGTCACCGGGGTAGGACCAGAATACGCAGGCGGGGGTGTCGAAACGCCCGTCGACGCCCATCCCGGTCATCCGCTGGCCGTTGGTCTCCGCCACCCACCGGGTGTCCAGGTAGGGGCAGGCCACCTGGCTCTCCCGGCCATCGGGGATCTCGGGCAGGGCGTCGTGCGCCAACCCCGAATCGGACGGGGGCGTTTCCTCGACCGATTCGGCGGCACCCGTTATTTCCGTGACTTCGGTGAGCCCCTCCGGTGGTTGCCCGGTGGGGGTGCAGCCGGTGAGCAGGAGCATGGTGAGCGCGGCCCCGGTGACCGCCGTGATCGTCCCCGTGGGGTCACCGACGAGGCGGGGAATCCAGGGTCGGCTCGGTAGGCTCAGGTGCATGAAGTCCAGCCTAAATCCGCTCTCCGCGGACCGCATCGATACCCCTGGCGCGGACCTCCGGGACACCGACGGGGACGTCGACATGTTCGACGATCTGGAGGATTCGGGGGTGCCGGGTGAGGATGTGCTGCGCGACGGCATCCACATCCTCACCTCGGTGCTGCTGGTCGCCGCGCTCGCTTCCTCGGTGCGGTTGCCGTTCGGGGAGGCGGTCATCAACCTGCTCCTGTGCTCGCTCTTCGCGCTGCTGTACTTCGCGGGCTCGGCCAACATCAACCGGTGGCGGGAGCCGGCCCAGCTGGCGTGGCTCCTGGCGTTGACGGGTGTGTGGATCCTCGAGATGCTCATCGCCCCGGTGGGCATCTACCTGCTGTTCACCCTGTTCTTCCTCTACCTGTGGGTGATGGATGACCTGCGCGGGGTCCTGTCGATCGTGTTCGCCACCGCGGTCGCGGTGATCGTGCAGCTGCCCACCGGGTTGAGCGTCGGCGGGGTGATGGGTCCGGCCGTGTCCGCGGTGGTCACCCTCGCCATCCACTGGGCCTTCCGCACCCTCAACCGCATCAGCCGGGACCGGGAGGAACTCATCCACCAGCTCATGGACACCCGCACCCAGTTGGCGGAGACCGAGCATGCCGCCGGGGTGGCCGCGGAGCGCCAACGTCTGGCGCACGAGATCCACGACACCGTCGCGCAGGGCCTGTCAAGCATCCAGATGCTGCTGCACGCCGCGGAGCGGGATCTGCAGGCCACGGGGTTGAGTGAGGAGCAACTGGCGACCCCGGTCAAGCGCATGACCCTGGCGCGCACGGTGGCCGCGGACAACCTGGGGGAGGCGCGCGCGATGATCGCGGCGCTGCAGCCCGCGTCGTTGTCGCAGACGTCCCTGGCCGGCGCACTGGAGCGCATGGCCGCGAATTTCGGGCAGACGGGCGGGGTCGACATCGACGTCCACGTCGACACGGGCGGCAACGGTGAGCGGCTGCCGATGAAGACGGAGGCCGCCCTGTTGCGTATCGCCCAGGGCGCGTTGGGCAACGTCGTCAAGCACGCGGACGCCACCCGCTGCCGGGTGACGGTGACCTATGAACCGGATGAGGTGCGTCTCGACGTCGTCGACAACGGGGTCGGTTTCGATCCCGCGGACGTCGCGGAACGTCCCGCCGGGCTGGGGCACATCGGCCTGGACGCCATGCGCCGCCGGGCCGCTGAGCTGGGCGGGGCGCTGGAGGTGGAGGCCAGCCCGGGTTCAGGCACGGCGGTCTCCGTCTCGATCCCCCTCGAGGTGACGGGAGAGGGGGAGACTAGGATGGACCGGGAAAAGCCTGATGCTTCCCGGGAAGGGGCGTGATGCCGTCATGATCCGAGTACTGCTGGCGGATGACCATGAGATCGTCCGACTGGGGCTGCGGGCCGTGCTGGACGAGGCGGACGACATCGAGGTCGTCGGCGAGGTCGCCACAGCCGACGCCGCCATCGCTGCCGCCCAGGCAGGCGGGATCGACGTGCTGCTCATGGACCTGCGCTTCGGGCCCGGCGTGGAGGGCACACGCGTGACGACGGGCGCGGAAGCGACCGCCGCGATCAAGTCCTCCATGGCGAACCCGCCGAAGGTGCTGGTGGTCACCAACTACGACACCGACGCCGATATCCTGGGCGCGATCGAGGCCGGGGCGGTGGGCTACCTGCTCAAGGACGCCCCGCCCACGGAACTGCTGGCGGCGGTGCGCTCGGCGGCCGACGGGGATTCCGCGCTCTCACCGATCGTCGCGGACCGGCTCATGACGAGGGTGCGCACCCCGCGGACCTCGCTGACCCCCCGCGAGCTCGAGGTGCTCCAGCTGGTGGCCTCGGGCTCCTCGAACCGGGAGATCGGGCACACCCTCATGTTGTCCGAGGCGACCGTGAAATCACACCTGGTGCACATCTACGACAAGCTCGGGGTACGTTCCCGCACCTCCGCGGTGGCCGCCGCCCGTGAGCAGGGGGTCCTGTAGGCGTCGTGCCCTCAGGCGTGCGCCTCGTTGTAGGCGGCGATGATCTCGTGGGGGATCTTGCCACGGTGCGCGATGGCCAGGCCCTGGTTCTGGGCCCACCGGCGGATCTCCCTCGGGTGCACGCGAGCGCCCCCGCCACGGCCGTTCCCGTTGGGGGCGGGGCGGGCCACCTTGATGAAGGGGGCGAGGACGTCGCGGAATTCCCGCGCGTTCTTCTCGGAGAGGTCGAGGAGGTAGTCGTTGCCGTCGACGCTGAAACGGATCACGTGTACCTGGTCCTCGGAAATAGGGGTGTTGTCTAGGTCATCGAAATACTGGGTGACTTCGCGGCGTGCCATATGATGTTTCTCCTGCTTAAAATGCCCCGGAATCCCGCGGATCAGAGAAACCGGGGTTTTCGGGGCCGAGTTTCCCGCCCTTTTCAGAAGGCACTGGTCGAATAGGACCGAAAAAGCTGAATCGGGCGGGAGGTCGGGATAAAAGGCGGCGCGAAGAGATCGCGCTATTCTCCGAAATGGTTAACCAATTACTCGGAGACTGAGAAACATACTAATAAAAATCAGGCCTCTTTGCAGGTCGGCCTCGAAGATCGCACCAAAAAATCAAAGGTCTAGCTAAGGCAGTCCTGGGGTGGGCAGGAAAAAACGGCCTCCGAGCAGGTCGGGACCGAAATGGTGGGGCGATGGGTCCGCGCCGGGAGGGTGGATGGACTCCCGCAATACGGGGGTAGTTTCCGCGTTAGCTATGAGAATAATAGGAGCAGGGAAGTCTCCGCGGTCCGATTCCTCTCAAAGCTGAGAATAACGCTAGATTCTCCCGCCGTGAGGGTGGAGGGCATCAACTCCGGCGGATCCGTTCCTGGATCTGCTGGGTGACTTCGTCGAGATCCCGGGAAATGCTGGCATGTGCGCGACGACGCTGTTCCGGGGTCATGTTCTCCGCGTTGTCCACGGCGATGGCGAGCTCCTCCAGTCGGTCCTTGGCGTCGCGCACGAAACCGGACGGGAGGGAGGACTCATCGAGGGTGTGGTGCACGCCCTGGATGCGGGCCTTCAGGGGCGCACCGTGGCCGGAGAACTCGGCCAGCTGATCCGGTGAGACCCCCATCTTGCGGGCGCGGGTGGAGATGAGCTGCTCGCGGCCCGCGGTGACGCCCCGGTACACCAGCGGCAACAGGAGCGGCAGCGCGACGCGGGCGGTGCCCGCCCACTTGGTGATGGAGCCGACGTTGATCTTGCCGGCCTTCACCTGCTCGAGGGCGTTCTCCGCCATTTTGCGCTGGTGCCTGCGCTTGGCCTTGAGGCCCTTCTGCTCGGCCTTGAGCAGGTCGCGTTCCTGCTTCACCAGCAGCTTCTCCCGGCGCAGCTGTAGCTTGGCCTCCTCCTTGGCCTCCTGTCGGGCGCGCATCTTCGCGGCCTGGATCTCGGCCTTCGACTTGGCGCGGCTCTTGCGGATCTTTTCGAGGATGCCCATGTAACTTGCCTTTACTTCCCGAGTGTCGCTCTGGTCACGGTGGTCACGGTCGGGTTCAACATTACCTGCACCGGTGGACTATGCTCTCGCCATTGTGGATGCGCCAGGAGAAGTCGCCGATGACGGACGGGCGGGAGCGGCCGATGTGGCCGGTGCCGCCGGTGACCGTCTGCGACCCGCGGACCTCGTGGGCTGCCGCTACCGCCTGGTGCAGCGACGTCGCCACCCACAGGTGCCCCGCACCGAACCCGCCCGCCGCCGGCTCGAGCGGTTGACCCTGGCCCGCGGCATCGTCTTCGACGCGTTGCCGACCCGCCCGGGCCTCGGCGACGGCCGGGGACGGCGATTCCTGCGTGTCGACGTCCCCCTCCCCCCGGCGGACGAGCTCTCCACGGAGGACCTTGAGGAGGCTGAACTCGGCACCCTCGAGGCGCTGGCCGCCGAGGCGAACCTGATCACCGGGGCCGTCTTCACCGGCGCCTCGCACGGCGTGGACTGGCGGGTGCACGTCGACATCCTCGTCCGCCGCCCGAACGGCACCTACCTGCCCGTGATCGTCAGCAACCACCGCGTCGCCCGACCCCACGAGGGTGCGACGATGCCGGTGGTGGCCACCTCCCGCCTGGGATTGAGCGAACCCCTCGACGCCCCCTTCCGACAGCGCCACCACGCCATCGACGGCCACCGGCTGGGACTGGCGGCCCGCGCCCTCGCGGAGTTCGACCTGGACAGCGGCTGGGGCGGGGCGATCGGCCAGGACCGCACCCGCGCCTTCCTCACCCGCACCAACGCGTACGGGGAGACGCTGAACGCCGCCCTGACCGCCCCGCTTCCCCACGTCCCGCGCCGGGTCAAGGAATGCGCCTCCTGCCGCTTCTGGCCACTGTGTGAGCCCGAGCTGGTCGCGGCCGACGACATCAGCCTCTTCCTCCCCGGCGACCGGGCGGACAAGTTCCGGGAGCAGGGGATCACGACGGTGGCCGGTCTGATCGACGCCGACGCGGGGCAGGTCTCGGAGCTCGCCCGTGCCTGGCGCGACGGCGTCCCCCTGCTGCGCCGGGTACCCGAGGTCGGGGCTCCGCGGGCCGACGTGGAGATCGACGTCGACATGGAGGCCTACCTCGACCAGGGCGCCTACCTGTGGGGTGGTTTCGACGGCCGCGATTACCATCCCTTCGTCACCTGGCGGAAGCTGGGCGGCGACGCCGAGGCGGAGAACTTCGCCCGGTTCTGGGCCTGGCTCATGGACCGCCGCGCACGGGCGCACGCCGAGGGCCGGACCTTCGCCGCCTACTGCTACTCCGCCCACGGCGAGAACCACTGGATGCTGCAGTCCGCCCGCCGATTCGCCGGCCGTCGCTTCGGCGACGTCGCCGTCCCCGCGGAGGAGGAGATCGCCGAATTCATCGGCTCGGAGGAGTGGATCGACATGTTCCGCCACGTGCGTGAACAGCTCGTCGGCCCGCGCGGGCTGGGACTCAAGGTCGTGGCGCCGCAGGCCGGTTTCACCTGGGACGACGGGGACTTCGACGGGGAGGAATCCATCCACGCCCGCGGCATCGCCCGGGGCGGGGGACCGGAGGCGGAGGCCGCGCGGGCCCTGCTCCTGCGGTACAACAGCGACGACTGCCGCGCCACCGCCGCCGTCCGGGCCTGGCTTGACGACGGCGCGCCGGGCACTCCGTTGCTGGGGCGGTGACGGTGTGGTGGCCCGTCCGGACCGGGGGCCGGTGACCAGCTTCGGGTCGTGGGCTTGTTCGCCCTGGTTGCGCAAGGTGACCACCTGCCGGTTGCCGGAGGGAACCTCCAACACGGCGGGGTGAAACGTGCCCCGGTCAGTGGTCGGCGGCGGTGATTTCCGCGTGTTCCCGCCTGCCCAGGAACACGGCCACGCCGAGTAGCGGGGTCAGGGCGACCGCCAGGACCAGGACGAAGCCGGACCAGGGCCACGAGGCGAAGGCGAGGCCGGATGCGGCGCCCAGGACCGAGGAACCCACGTAGTAGCAGAACAGGTACATGCTCGAAGCCTCCGCGCGGTGTTCGGTCGCGATCAGCCCGATCCAACCGGAGGCCACGGAGTGCATGGCGAAGAAGGCGGCGGTGAAGACGAACAGGCCGACCAGCACCGCCGGTAGCCAGGTGAGGGCCGTGGCCAGCAACCCCAGCAGCATGAGTCCGGCGCCGGCGAGGAGGACACGTCCCCGGCCGTATCTCTCCGTCAGGGCGCCCGCGCGGGCCGAACTCCAGGTGCCGGACAGGTACATCAGGAACACCGCGCCGACGAGCGCGGGGGAGAGCCCGAAGTGGTCGATCATCCGGAAGCCGAAGAAATTGTAGAGGGAGACGAACACGCCCATGCCGATGAAGGCGGTGAGAAACAACCCGCCCAACCGCGGGTTGCGCAGGTGGCCGGCCATGGCGGTGAACTCGTCCCGGACGCGGATGGGCCGGGGGGTGAACCGTCGTTGACGGGGCAGGAGCGCCACCATGATGATCGCGCAGACCAGGGCCACGAGGCCGCTGACCAGCAACGCCCATCGCCAGTGGGTGAATTCGAGCAGGCTGGCGGGGATGAGCCGGCCGGTCAGTCCGCCCACGGTGTTGCCGGCGATGTACAGGCCCATCGCCCGTCCCAGGTCCCGGGGGTCCAGCTCCTCGGACAACCAGGTCATGGCGACGGCCGGGACGCCGGCGATCATCGCGCCCTGGAGCGCCCGCAGGATGACGAGCATCACCGCGTCCTGGGCCAGCGGCAGGAGCAGGCCCAGGAGGGTGGCGGCCAGGGCGGAGACGATGAGGATGCGCCCCCGGCCGAATTTCTCGGACAGGATCGACGCGGGCACGATGCACACCGCGAGCATGCCGGTGGCGGCCGAGACGGTCAGCGCCGACTGGGTCGGGGTGATGCCCATGTCCTCGACCAGGATCGGCAACAGCGCCTGGGTGGCGTAGAGGGTGTTGAAGATCGCCAGGCCGGCGGCGAGCATGGCGAGTACGGCGCGCCGGTAGTCCCGCCCGCCGCGGCGCAGGCCGGCGGGCAGGGGGGTGGTGGTCCGAGCAGTGCTCATGCCTCCATGGTGCCCCACCACCGGGCATGAGTAAAATGACAAAAACAGCGTAAATCAATTCATTTTCTGCATAACTGTCCGAGGGGGCCCATGATCCGTCCCGACCCTTCCGACCTCCGCGTCTTCCTCGCCGTCGCCGAATCCGGCCACCTCACCGACACCGCCGCGGCGATGGGCGTGTCCCAGCCCACCCTGAGCCGCCGCATCCACCGGTTGGAGGACGCCGTCGGGGCGGAGCTCTTCGACCGGACGGGCCGACGCCTGGCGCTGAACACCCGGGGCCGGGCCTTCCTCCCCCACGCGCGCGCCATCGTCGCCGAATTTGAGGTCGGGGCAGCCAAGGTGGCCCGGCTGATGGATCCTGAACACGGCACCGTGCGGCTGGATTTCATGCACTCCCTCGGCACCTGGCTGATGCCCGACCTGTTGCGCGTCTACCGTGCGGAGCACCCGGACGTCGAGTTCCGGCTCCACCAGGGCGCCGCCCGCCAGCTCGTCGAGAGGGTGCTCGCCGACGCCGCGGACGTCGCTCTCGTCGGACCCCGTCCGGTGGAGGCCGGCCACGAGCTGGGCTGGCACCAGCTGCGGTTGCAACGCCTCGCGCTCGCCGTGTCCGAATCACATCCGCTGGCCGCCGTCGGCCCCGCGCCCGTCGACCTGCGGGAGGCGGCGGAAGAGAACTTCATCGGCATGCTGCCCGGTTACGGCACCAGGCTGCTCCTCGACCGGTTGGCCGCAGAACACGGTTTCGCCCCCCGTTTCGTCTTCGAGTCCATGGAACTGACGACCGTCGCCGGGTTGGTCTCCGCGGGGCTCGGGGTGGCGCTGCTGCCGCTGGATGACCCGTACCTCGCACCCTCCGGCGTCGTCCTGCGCCCCCTCGAACCGGCCGCCCACCGCGAGCTCGGCCTGGTGTGGCGCGCCGGGGCCGGATCCGCCCCGCCCGTGGACCAGTTCAGGGATTTCGTGACCGCCCCGGCGACTGGGATAGGGGAGGGGACTGAGATTCCCTCCGTCCGGAGGGTGGCCGGATCCGTCCGATCCCGGCACAATCAGGTCCATGGCCACTCCTTCCGGGCCCCACCAGGGTCATCTGCCACCGCAGCGTTCCCTGCTTGAGGAGCCAGTCCTGGTGATGCGCCAGATCACCACGTTCCTGAGCAACGACTTCGACATCCTCGACGAACACGGTGGCGTCGTGGGCCGCGTCGCCACCGCCGGCACGGTCAGTTCCCGGATGTTCAGGGGAAACCGGAATCTCACCGTCACGGAGGTGGACGGTCGACCGGTGGTCTCGCTCGAGGACACGATGAACTTCGGGCGGGACACCTTCGAGCTCGCCGACGCCCAGGGTCGGCCGCTGGCGCACCTGCGCAAGCGGTTCACCTTCCTCAAGCAGCGGATGGACATGCACCTGGCGGACGGCGCCGTGGTGGAGCTGCACGGCAGCGTCTTCGACTTCAACTTCGAATTCCGTCTCGGTGAACTGGTCCCCGCCCGGGTCACGCGA
The DNA here is from genome assembly GCA_964431055.1 of uncultured Corynebacterium sp. Classification (GTDB taxonomy): domain Bacteria; phylum Actinomycetota; class Actinomycetes; order Mycobacteriales; family Mycobacteriaceae; genus Corynebacterium. The sequence goes on from CAYSIP010000037.1 coordinate 16,193, forward strand.
GAGTGGTCGGGATTGGGTGACGCCCTCCTCGGGCGTAGCCGCTACCTGTTGAATTTCGACCCGGAAGCCCCGCCGCACATCAGGGCGGCGATCCTCGGTGGGGTGATCGCGCTGGACCTCATCCGCGCGAAGGCGGACAGCGGTTAGTCGGGACTGATCGGGGTCGGGACGCGAAAACGCCCACCCCGTGTGGGGTGGGCGTGGCGCGTGCGCGCTGAAACTTAGTTCTTGGCGGCGGCGTAGCGCTCGGCGACGTCGTCCCAGTTGAAGACGTTCCAGACGGCCTTGACGTAGTCGGCCTTGACGTTCTTGTACTGCAGGTAGAAGGCGTGCTCCCACAT
>CAYSIP010000038.1:0-16122 GCA_964431055.1 uncultured Corynebacterium sp.
CTTCGACATGCTCAAGTCCCGCACCAAGGGCTACGCCTCCATGAACTACGAGGAGACCGGCGAGCAGGAGGCCGACCTGGTCAAGGTGGACATCCTCCTGCAGGGTGAGCCGGTGGACGCGTTCTCCGCGATCGTGCACCGCGACCACGCCCAGGCCTACGGCAACAAGATGACCGTCAAGCTCAAGGAGCTCATCCCGCGCCAGCAGTTCGAGGTGCCCATCCAGGCTGCCATCGGCTCGAAGATCATCGCCCGCGAGAACATCCGTGCCCTGCGCAAGGACGTGCTGTCCAAGTGCTACGGCGGCGACATCTCGCGTAAGCGCAAGCTGCTGGAGAAGCAGAAGGCCGGTAAGAAGCGCATGAAGAACATCGGCTCTGTCTCGGTTCCGCAGGAGGCGTTCGTCGCGGCGCTGTCCACCGACGAGGGATAGCCGCCACGTTTCTCGACGCCCCGCCGGTCCTGCCTGGGCCGGCGGGGCGTCGGTGTTTTCCGGGAGTGCCCGGGATGGGCGGTTGGTGAGCTGAAAACGGGTTTCTTCCCTGTTTTCGCTCCAACTGCCCCTTTCTGGATCGGGCATCGTGGAGCCAGCCGGCGCACCCACCCCTGACCTGCTTTTTACGTGGGTGCTGTCAGCGAGAGGCGGGGAGGGGCGTGCTACTTTATGCGCTGGGAATAGTCTGGGTCTAACTTGGGAGAACTCTGTGCGGAAAACAATCGTGGCTCTGTGTGCGGGCCTTCTGGGATTCAGTGTCTCCGTCGGCGCCGCCGGTGCTCAGCAGCTCCCGATGCCGGGCTCGTCGGTCCCGGATGCCCGGCAGATTCAGCAGGATCTGGCGTCCCAGATTCTTCCCGGTGGCATCCCGGGTTGGGCAACGCAGGGTTCGGCGCAGCTTCCCCTGCCGTTCCCACAGGCTCCGGCACCAGCCCCTGTTCCGCCGGCGGCCGCGCCCGTCCCGGTGCTCAAGAACTGCTCTTTTGGAAAGGTGGAGGTCCGTCCGGCTTATATCCTTCTCTACTGTGGCGATGCCCATTCAGCTCTTCATGACATCAGCTGGCACAGCTGGAGTGTCGACGGAGCGGCTGGGCGAGGTCTGCTGAAGGAGCTCACCTGCGTCCCCGACTGTGCCACTGGGGGTTACACCGCCCGCTGGGTTAACTTCACCCTCGGCGGCCTGGTGTGGCGTGACGGCGAACCGCAGTTCACTCGCGCTTATGTCGATGGCAGAGAGTACCGCATCGACTAAACGCTGCCTCCGGTGGTAATCACGACGGCGTCATCAAGCGGCCGACTCGAAGACCTGGCGGCGGAAATGGGAACTGTGAGGCAGGGCCGTGGGATGCAGGGCCGCAGATTGGACCGGGGAGATGACAGGCAACGGCTGCGTCTTTCTTGCCCCGCACTGCTTATCGATGCCCCGGTGACAGTGCGTCGTAGAGCGCGCGGTGGCGGCCCCGGACCCCTCGGTAGGAGGCGTGTGCGTCCTGATCCGGCCAGATGGTCGTGCCCGTGGCGGGTCGGTGGGCGAGCGGGACAATGCCCGTGTCGGCGACATCGAGCGCCGCGACCGCGGCGAGCGCACAACCGTTGAGTGCGGCATCGCTGTCGTCGATGACCAGGACTTCACGTCCCGTGACATCGGCGACGATCTCCATCCAGGGCCGAGATCCCGTACCGCCGCCGACCACCGCCAGCGGACGATCGGTGTCGGATGGATCCATGCTGTGGCTGAGTCCGAGCGCGACGCCCTCCAGGACGGCGGCGTAGATGTCGATCGCCCGGGTGCGCGCGGTCATGCCGGTCACTGCCGCGCCGAGACGGTCGTCGCGGACGGGGAAGCGCTCCCCGTGGATCGAGGGCAGGCTGAGCAGGCCGCTGAAACCTCGTGTGACCTGCTGTCCGAGGAGACGGTCAACCTCCTGCGGCGACGCCCCCGCGAGGAAGGTCCCGCGTGCCCACTCGGCGGTCGCTCCGGCGCTGAGCACCGCGGCGATCTGCAGCAGTCCACCTCCGGACAGTGCGAGCCGGTGCACGGAGCCGTCGGCATGGGTCTGCGTGCCGAGGAGGACCCGGGCGTGCCAGCCGCTGGAACCCAGGTAGAGGTAGTCGTCACCGGGCTCATCACCCACGATGCCGAGCGTGGTGCAGGCGGCGTCCCCTGGGGCGAGCACCACCGGAATGCCGGCCGGCAGGTCGAGGACGTTATCGGCGGGAGTCACCCCGACGATGCCTGATGAGATTTCGGGCAGCGATGTGGGGGAGAGGTTCACCGCGGCACACACTTCGGGGGACCAGGCCCTGGTGCGCAGATCGAGCAACCCGGTCGTCGACGCGGTGGTCTCGTCGACGTGCGCGCCGAGACCCAACCGGTGGACGAGGTAACCGGCCGGGGAGAACAACAGGGCGGCGGCATTGGCCCGCGGATCATCCTCCTGCCGCAACCGCAGGAACATCGCCGCGCTGCTCGTGGCGTTCTGCTCGTTGCCGGTGATCCGCCCCCAGGCGGGTAGAACTTGACCGATCTCCGCCGCCTGGTCCTGTGCCCGGGTGTCGCTGTAGAGCAGGGCGCGACCGAGCGGCCTGCCGTCGGCGTCGAGACTGATCAGATCCTGCATCTGCCCGGTGATCGCCAGGGCTGCGATGTGGGAGTGCGCAGCTGCGCACCCGGTGAGTGCCCAACGGGCTGCGGTCACCCAGTCCCCGGGATCCTGTTCCACCCCGCCGCCGGACAGGGCGTGGGTGGGGTAGGGGTGGAAGGCGGTGGCGGTGACCGCGCCGGTGGACAGTTCCACGAGCGCGGCCTTCGCTCCCGATGTACCGAGATCAAGGGCGAGAATCGCAGGTTCCGTCACGGTGGATGAGTCTAGCGTCCGCAGGTGGGGCGGGGTATGCCCCGCCTATCTGCGAAGGTCCCCGAGGACGGCGTGGGCGACGAGGGTGTCGAGCCGCCGGACGTCGACATCGCGTCCCAGCTTGACCTTGATCTGGCCCACGCGGGTCCACAGCTCGAGCTCGGCGTTGAAATCCAGGTGCCGGCATTCTCGGAGGACCACATGTTGATGGTGGCGTAGGGCGGGGAGTACATCTCCACCTTCTTACCCCGCAGGCCCTGGGCGTCGCGGAAAGTGGTGCGGCGATCGGGATGTGGCCTCGGGAGCTCCCTCCTGAGCAGGCCGTGCCGGCTCAGTACAACGCGTGCCTGACCGCATCCAGCGCGGGGGCCAACTGGGTGCCGAAGGTCGGCCAGTTGTGGGCGCCGGTCGGGGTGTAGTCGACGACCTGATGATCCATGCCGGCCTGCGTCATCGCGGCCTCGAGATCCTGCGTGCAGGTGAGGGTCCCGCGTTCGAGGACGGCCCCTTTGGCCGAGGTGTCGCTGGGATACGTGGCGTAGTACCTGCGGTCGACGTCGCCGAGTACGCCGTTGCCGGACGACAGGTACACCGCCAGTGATCTGAGCCCGGAGGGATCGCGCACGATGTCGTTACGCACCCAGTCCACCGAACCTTTCGGGCCCCACATGTTCTCCAGGTCAGCGCCGCGTGATTCCACCGTGAGCCTGGCGTTCTGCATCCCGTACGGGTCGAGGGTGGAGTAGCAACCGGAAATGCCGAGCACGGCGTCGAAAAGCTCCGGGTGGTGGTTGGCCATGCGCACCGCGGCACCTGCGCCCATGGATAATCCACCGACGCCCCGGTGGCCGTTGTAGTTCAGTGCCTCGTCCGCGGCCATCAGCGGGGCGAGCTCCTCGGTGATGAACGTCTCCCACTTCATCCGGCCGAGCGCGGGGTCGACGTTGCGCCAGTCCGTGTACATCGAACCGGTCGCCTGGGTAGGCATGACCACGGTGATGTTCTCTCCGGCGAAGGCCTCCTGCGCGTAACCTCCGCGCAGCCACCCGGTGTTTTCGGTGCCGTCGCTGCCGTCGAGCAGGATCAGCTGGGGAGCCGGGGTGGCGGGATCGACGGCGCGGTAGACCTGCACCTCAACGATGCGCTGCATCGCGGGGGAGGCCACCGACCAGCGCTCCAGGCGGCCGTCCTCGACCGTGCGGTCCACGACCGCAGGTTCGGTGATGGAGGGATCGAGGGGGAGGGGGTAACCGGAGGCGTCCTGCAGGAATTCTCTCGGAAGGGGCCGGTCGCCCGATCCGGTGGACTCGAGGACGTCGAGCAGTCCGTCGATTGTCGCGCCGGTGGCAGCGGGGTCCTGCGCCGCCATGTCGGAGGCCCCGCGGATCAGGGAATCGGAGGAGCCCTGCGCCGAGGCGGGAAGGGCTGGGCTGAGGAGTGCGGCGGTGGTGAAGATGATCAGCAGCTGACGGGTGCGAGACATGGTGCGGCTCCCGGGAGAGTTGAGGGTGCGGCGATGAGCCTGTCGTGAGGATAACCTCTCCGATGCGCACTGTCCTGGGAATTCTCAGGAATTGCCGGAGATTCAGAGGCTCGTCCGGAAACCCGGGTCTCGTCTACCGGTTCTGGTTGGGGATCCGGCCGACCGGTTCGACGCGCTCCCCGTTCCACCAGAAGGTGACGGTGACCTTGTGGTGCTCGGCCTCCGCGTTGGGCGCCCCGGCGCGTTCCATGGCCTCGGAATCGATGTAGCGCACGGTCACGGACCGTCCGTCCGCGTCCATCACCTCGTGCACCTGCGGGACGAGGGCCCCGACGCCGAGGGAGTCACCGCGGTGGAAGAGCAGGAGCTGATTCTGCTTCAGTGCGTGCGTGGATCCAGTGACGTGGACGGTGGCGTAGCTGAGATCCGCGCAGGGATCGTAATTGCTGTGCCCGTGGTATTCCCAGCCCTCGCCCGCCGTGGCCGGCGGCGGCACCCGGTGCAGGTTGTCGTGGATGGCTGCGGCCTGCGTGTCGACGCCGCACTGTTCCATCGGCGCCGGTGCCGGTGCGGGTGGGGCCGGGGCCGCAGCGTCGGGGGAGGGGACGGCCGGAGGAGGGTGCGGGGACACGGTCTCGGTGACGGTGAGCTGACCGCCGGGAGCGGCGTCGCCGCCGGCGCTAGTTTCCGCGCAACCGGTGAGCAGCAGGGCGGCGCCGAACAGGACGGCGGCGAGACGGCGGGACACGGCGGGTCCCCTCCTTCTGTCAGGGGTGATCCTGCCGCCAGTGTAGGTCGCGCTGTCGGGCACGCGCGCCGACAATCAGTGGGGCAGGACGGCCACGGGGTGTGGTGGGAGGCCTACCGGTCGGACGGGGCCGTCTCGATCTGCGAGCGGCTCGCAGCCCCCTTGGCTCCACCGGTCCACCACCAGCCCACCCCCAGCAGAAGGAACCACAGGGGAGTGGCCAGCAGGGCAGAACGTGTGTCGTTCTCCAGCATCAGCACGCCCACCATTGCGACGAAGAACAGCAGCACCACCACGGCCATGGCCACCCCGCCGGGCATCTTGAACACGGAGGCCGCGTGAAGCTCCGGGCGGCGACGGCGGTACACGAGGTAGGCCACCAGGATGTAGGCCCACACCACCATGAACAGCACGGACGACACAGTGGTGATCAGGGTGAAGGCCTCGATGAGGCTGGAACCCGCGTACATCACGGCCACGCCCGGGACCAGGCAGATGATGGAGAACAGCAGTCCCTGCGCCGGAACCTGGTTGGCGGACAGCTTCCCCCACCGTCGCGGTGCGGAACCCTCCAGGGACAGGCCGAAGAGCATGCGGGAGGTGGAGAAGATTCCACTGTTGGCCGATGACGCCGCAGAGGTGAGGACCACGAAGTTGATGATCCCGGCGGCGGCCGGCAGACCGGCGAGCGCGAACATCTGCACGAAGGGGCTGCTGTCCGTGTGGACGCGGTCCCAGGGGATGACCAGCATGATCATGGTCAGCGACAGGACGTAGAAGACGACGATGCGGATCGGGATGGAGTTGATGGCCCGCGGCAGGTTGCGCACCGGGTCCTCGGTTTCGGCGGCGGCCGTGCCGGCCAGCTCGATGCCCACGAAGGCGAAGATCGCGATCTGGAATCCCGCCAGGAAACCGCTGACGCCGTTGGGGAAGAAGCCCCCGTGATCGACGAGGTTGGAGAACTGGGCGACCGAACCGTCCGGGGACTCGAAGTGGCTGAACACCATCACCGCGCCCACGAAGATCAGGGCGACGATGGCCAGGATCTTGATGATGGCGAACCAGAACTCCATCTCGCCGAAAAGCCGGACGGCGGCGAGGTTGAGCAGGAACAGCACCAGAATGGCGCATGCGCCCGGCAGCCACAGCGGGACACCGCTCCACCAGTACTGCACGTAACCGGTGATCGCCACGAGATCGGCCATGCCGGTGACGATCCAGCAGAACCAGTAGGTCCATCCCGTGACGAAACCCGCACCGGGGCCGAGGATGTCCGAGACGGCGTCGCGCAGTGACTTGTAGTTGAGGTTGGCCAACAGCAGCTCGCCCATCGCCCGCATGACGAAGAAGAGCATGAATCCGATGATCGCGTAGACCAGGATCACCGAGGGGCCGGCCAGGGAGATCGTCTTCCCGGACCCCATGAACAGGCCGGTGCCGATCGCCCCGCCGATGGCGATCAGCTGCAGGTGCCGGTTGCTCAGGCCACGCTTGAGTCCACTGCCGCCGTCACCGCTGTCCTCGCTGTTTCCGCCGGCGGTGGCTGGCGCGGGGCCCGGTTGTGCTCCGCGCGCCAATTTTTCTGTCATGTCGGTGTTCGTCTTTCGCGTTCAGGGGATCGTCCAGAGAGGACCTATCGTATGACAGGTGGCGGGAGGGTGTGGCTCTGCTGTGATCGCAGTCATGCCGCAGACCCCGGGTGATCAGCGGACCTTCACCCGACCACCGCACAGGAAAACGCACCCCGGCCCGGGAGGGGCCGGTAGTGCGTTTGTCTGAGGTGCGCTGCGGCGGAGGGTCAGGGGCGCGGATTGCCTTCGCCACCGGCCGCGCCGGGGGTGTCGGTGCCGCGGCCGTCGTCAATGCCCGGCTCCTCGGGGCGCTCCATGCTGTTCGGGGTGCGGTGGGCGTCGGAATCCGGTCCGGGACCCTGCTGCGGGGTCCCACGGCCGCCGAGCCGGTCCTCGATGGTGTCGCGGGCCCGGCTGATCTTGCCTGCCTTGTCTGCGCCGAGCTTGTCGGTGGCCATCTGCTCGGCCTTGTCCAGGAACTGCCCCGCCTTCTGCTTGCCGGAGCCGCTGCTCAGGAAGTTCTTGGCCTTGTCCATCATGCCCATGTTTTCGTCCTCTCCATAGGTCTGCGTGAACCCGGTGCCCACATCGGTGTGCGCTCCGGTTGACACCGACGCTACCGATGTCGCACGCCGGGAGCTTGTCCCGGCGACGACTGGCAGGGAACGGGCAGGCGAGGGATGCTCACCTGCCAGGCGGGCAGGCTCAGTAGAGGGCGTCCTTGACCGCGTCCCAGCCCGGCTGGAGCTGCTCGTTGTAGTTGCGCCAGTTGTGCACGCCGGTGTCCTTGTAATCGACGACATGGTGGGTCATGCCGGCCCGGCGCATCGACTCGTCGAGAGCCCGGGTGCAGCTGAGTGCACCGCGTTCCAGGACGACGCCGGCCAGCATGTTGTAGGACGGCTGGTCAGCGAATCCCGCGCGGTCGGTCTCGTCGACGACGCCGTTGGCGGCGGACAGGTAGACGGCCATGTCGCGCAACCCCTCAGGGTCGGAGACGACGTCGTGGGCCTGCCACGTCTCGGAACCCTCGGGGCCCCACATGTTCTCCATGTTCCCGCCGCGGGATTCCACGATCAGGGAGGCGGTGGCCCGTCCGATCTGATCAAGGGTGGAGTAGCAGCCGGAGATGCCGATGACCGCGTCGAAGAAGTCGGGGTTGCTGTTGGCCAGGTGCACCGCGCCCGTCGCGCCCATGGACAGCCCGCCGATGCCGCGGTGGCCGTTGAAGTTCAACTCCGCCTCCGCCTCGAGCAGGGGAGCCAGCTCCTCGGTGATGAACGTCTCCCACATGATGCGACCCAGCGCCGGATCCTCCTCCAGCCAGTCGGAGTACATGGAGGCGGCCGCACCCAACGGCATCACGACGGTGACGTTCTCGTCACCGAAGACCTTCGGCCCCTGCCCCTGGTTGATCCACCCGGAGGAACTCTTGCTGCCGCCGATGCCGTCGAGCAGGTACAGCATGGGGGCGGGGGAATCCGCGTCCGCCGACCGCATGATCTGGACGTCGACGTTGCGCTGCATTGACGGGGAGGCGATCGTCCAGCGCTCCAGGCGCAGGCCGTCCTCCGGCTGCTTGTCGACGATCGCGGCGTCCGTGATCGTGGGATCCGTCTCCAGGGGGTAGCCGTCCTCGCTGCTGAGCAACGGGCCCGAGAGGGGGACCTGGGAGGAACCCAGCAGCGACATCGAACTCAGCAGGCCGTCGAGCGAGCTGCCGGTGAGGTCGGGGTTCTCCGAGGAGCGGACGATGAGGTCACGGCTCGACGTGTCGGAGGAACCGGACGATCCCGAACTCTGCGCGACAGCGGCGGGGGTGGTGAGAGACAGGGCGGTGACGCCGACGATGAGCGCGCGGGAAACTGACCTTCGCAAGGGAAGGGACCTCCGGAACCATGAGCAGAAATAATTACCGCGGAAAAATCTACCACGATTCCCGCAGGTATTACCTATTTCCGATTCCGGAGCATTCTCCCCGGTGAAGCTCAATTATCCCCGTCGAGGGCGGCCTCCACCTGGACCCACACCGGGGCGGCGTCACCACGCAGCAGATCCTCCACCCGGGCGGCGGTGCGCAGCACCAGATCCCACCGGAAACCCTCCGGCAGGGGAGCGTGGCTGTCTGCGTGCAGCTCCACCCAGTCGGTGCCGGTTTCCCGCGGCGGAGAGGCCAGGCGTGCGGCGGCGATGTATCCGGCCGCCTCACATTCGATGATCCGCAGCTTCCCGCGCCGGGGAATCACGTACGGGTTCTCCCACACCTGGGGTGAATAACCTGCCAGGATCGATGCCATGCACAGGCAGATCTCCGCGAAGACTTCCCGCCCCAGATCCGGGTTGAGGTCCAGGTGGTACCAGGCGTCGCGGCGCGTGAGTGCCGGGCCGGTCGGGATCCCGGAGACCGCCCGGGGATTGACCTTCTGCCGACTGGTCGCTCCGCCGAGGTCGTCCGCCCAGGCGGCCACCGCCCCGATCCGCCACAGATTGCCCAGCATCGCGGCACTGTGCGCCGGCAGTTCGGCGTGCAGGTCCCGGTAGACACGGGCGGTCACGGCGTCGTCGACCACCCGCCGCGCCCAGCCATCGGGGGCCGTGGCGCCGGCGCCGGCGGGTTCGGGGAACCACCGCGCTGGATCCGTCTCCTCGCAGGGTGGGGCGTCGGCGGCGTGCGCCATGTCCCGGTGGGCGTAGTGGGGTTCCGTGCTCGCCCGGCCGGCGGCGGGACCCTCCCGGGGGACCTCAAGCTGGAGGGGGGTGGCGGTGGCCAGGGGCACGTGCCCCAGCAGCCGCCATTCGCTTTCCGGGCGCACCGATAGCCGTTCAGCGCGGTGGATGAGGTCGTCCAGGTCCCGGCAGTGGTGGATATCCGCAAGCTCATCCGCCTGTAGGGCGATCATCGCGGCCTGCGCCACCGGATAGGCCGGGTGGGCCCGCACCACCTCCACGACGAACTGTCCCAGGCGTTTGCGACGGTCCGGGTCGTCCTCGGCGCGAATCTGTTGGTGGATCTCGGCGTATGTCATGACTGTCCTCCAGGGCCGGAGCGAAAATCGTCGGTCGGCGTCACTTTCCTTGTCCGTGGTGCACGTCAGGTGTGGAATCACACGGAAAGTCCGGATAAAACCACGTACTGGAGACACTACCGGGATGGCGCACCCCGGTGGAAGAGCCGGAATCAAATCCGTCAGCTCGGGTCGGCCTGCTGGCGGACGATGGTGCCGTGCCGACGCGCGTGGACGCGCAGGAGGAAGGCCCCGAGGCTGAGAGCCACCGTCAGCCCGGTCGCGGCGTGGACGGCGTTGAGGCCGAATCGGTGGTAGGCCAACGCCCCCACGAAGGCGCCGGTCGCCAGGCCGACCACCATCTTGAGGTGGGCGAGCCAGGCGGCGTGGGGTCCGCCGAAGAAGACGTCGACGAAGCGCTGCCCCATCTTCACCATCGTGCCGGTCATGTAGGCCAGGGGGATCGCGACCTCCCCGTCACGCTCGAAGATGCTGTTCATCGCGCCGATGCCGAAGGAGAGCATCACCACCGCCATCCGGTCCTGATCGACCAGCACCAGCAGGGAGGCCAGACTGAACAGCACGCACATATTCGCCATGACCACCTCGCGCACCCGGTGGTAGGGCAGGTACACCTTCGCGAGCCGCCTGACCAGGGCTCCCTCCATCACCCCGATGAGAAAGAGCAGCACGCACGAACCGGCCAGCCAGGCCAGCTCACCGTCGCCCTCGACCAGGGAGGTGGCGATGCGGGTGGTGTTTCCCGACATGAAGGACAGGAACACACCCCCGAGAAAGAGAAAACCGATCGAGTCCACGAACCCGGCGATGAACGCGTAACTGGCGGCCAGATTTCGTTCGCCGCTGGTGTACCTCTGCACCTCATCACTCCTTCAGCTGACGGACCGGGCATCCGGTCCGGGCACGATCCCGTGCCGATCTATCTGTCCCAGTATCGTCCCCCACTGCCCCTGGCCGGGAGAAATACGGGAAAGACAACCCCGCCACCGGGTCGTCCCCGGGCCGCTCACCGCCAGGGGAGGGTGCCGATCTTGTGGCCGTCGGCGTCGAAGTAGGACATGGTGCGCTCACCGGTGACCGCGATCCGGGCATCGGAGAGCCAGGTGTCCACACCGGGGCAGTGCATCACGGTGACGATGCAGTCCCGGAAGACGATGGCGGTGTCCCCTGTCCTGGAGCGGACCGCGGTCGGGCCCGCTACCCGGACCTCATCCTATCGCCGGGCGGGGCCGGGTTGAGTGGATTCCGCGACCCCGGCCCGGACCGTCACTGTCTGGGCAGGGTTCCGATCTCGGACCCCTCGGCGTCGAAGCAGTGCAGCACGTCGCCATGGACGGTGGCACTCACCGTCCGGGTGAACCAGGTGTCCATGCCGTCGCAGGCCATCAATGTGCTCGTCATATCCGAGAAGACCACCGTCGTCCCGTCCTGACCGGCTTCGCCCTCCAGCCGCCAGGAACCGGTGAACTGGTTGCAGCCGTCGGTGCCGTAGGCGTGGCCACCCTCCTCCAGGGTCACTTCCGGTTGCCCGGGTTCGGGAATGCCCCAGGTGCCCTCTGGGCCGTCCATGTCGCCCGTGGACAGGGAGGAACATCCCGCGAGCAGGAGGAAAAGGGCCGCCAGCACGGTGACGGTGACGCGCCAGTCGGGGGAGCTCAGGCGTGCCATGGCAGGGACTCCTCCCGGATAGGGGATAGCGGGTAGGGGGTGTGCACAACGGGTTCTCCGGACTCCCGTTCCGCCGCGTGCGTGCGCGTCCGGTGCGTCTGTGACGGGCGCGGATGATCTAGTTGGCCGTCACCGCCTCGGTATCCCCGCGCAGCAGGTCCTCGATCTCCGCGGCAGCCGCGAAGACGACGTCCCAGCGGAATCCCTCCGGCATCGGCTCACCGGAGACGTACTTGTGGAACCATTCGGTGCGCTTGGTGCGCATGGGCACCCACAGTCGCTCCAGGGCGATGTAGGCGGCCGCCTCGGATTCCGGTCCCCGCAGGGAACCGGCCTGGACGGGGCGACCCCAGAGCTTGTCCACGTAACCGCAGAAGATCTCACCCAGGCAGCGGGCGATCTCGACGAAACCGTCGCGGCCCACCTCGTGGTGGATGCGCAGGCGGTACCAGGCGTCGAGCTCGCTCATCATCGGGTAGGGCTGGGTGCCGGGCTCGGGGCGGTGATCGATATAGCACCAGGAGGTCGCGCCCTCCCAGTCATGCTCCCAGGTGGCGACGGCGCCGATCTTCCACATGTTGCCGAGCATCTCGATGCGACGCAGGGGGCGACCGGCCCCGAACTCCAGGTAGGCCATGGAGGGCTCGGTGACGTATCCGAGCCGCTTGCGCCACCCGCCGACCGAATCCCGGTAGGCGGGCAGATGCACCTGCGAATGGTGGACGCGTTTCATGTCGGTGGACAGGTAGTGGTCCTCAAACAGCACCCGGCTACGGCTGGTCCGGGTGGACCTGTCCTCCTGGGGCATCTCGAGTCGGATCGAGCCGGCGTTCGGTTTCGGCTCGTAACCGAATACCTCCCATTCGGAGGCGGGACGCAGCTGGAGCTGGGTCACCATGCCGACGATGGCGCCGAAATCCTCGTAACGGGCGATCTCGACGGCGTCGACCAGCTGCATGGCGGCGGACACCGCCTGCGGAACGGTGAGCTGGGGCATGGCGCGGACGAGTTCAACGGTGAATTGGTCGGTGCGGGCACGCAGACGGAGGTCCATGATGGTCTCCCTTCCGGGATGTGATGAAGCGGTGCTCCTGAAGGTGAAGTTCTGTAATGTGCATCACACTTTACTGTTAAGCCGCGTCCGGGTAAAGGAATCTGCGGATACCGATCCTTTTACCCCCGATTGATAACGCCCAGGTCACAGGCCGGGAATGAGCTCGTCTCCCGAAGACGGATGAAGGCCGGGACACGGTCTCCGTGTCCCGGCCTTCATGCCTGGACTGTCAGGCGTCGCCGCTCAGCTGGTCAGCTTCCTGGCTTTCTAGTGGCGATCGGTGCCGGGGTTCCGCTCCCCGCGGGCGTCGACACGCGTCTCGCCCGGGGTGGCCTCGGCGGTCCAGCCGTCGGCCCACTCACCGGTCTGGTAGTCGTAGTCGATCTTGTTGCCCTCTTCGTCGGTGCGCTGGTACCACTCGGTGACCCGCTCGGACGTGGAGTCGAAGGTGGCCCCGGCGCCGCGGCCCTCGGGGGCGGGGGAGACGCTGAACTCGAAGTCGTCGCCGTGCTCTTCGAGGCCGCGGACGACGGCGTTCTCGACGGCCGTGCGGGCGTAGGTGCGCCGGATGGCCGCCGGATCGGTGGACAGATCCCGCAGGAAGGCCACGATCATCAGGATCAGCACCACCGAGAACGGCAAGGCGATGAGGATGGTGAGGTTCTGTAGGCCGCTGAGCGCGGTCTCGCCACCGGCGAGCAGCATGACGACGGCGATGCCCATCATGCACAGGCCCCAGAAGACCACCACGATCCGGCTCGGCGCCGGGTCCCCCTTCGATGACATCGTCCCCATGACCACGGACGCGGAGTCGGCGGAGGTGATGAAGAAGATGGCCAACACGAGGATGAGGATGAACGGGGTGATCGCGTTGAGCGGCAGCTGGTCGAACAGGGAGAAGAGCACCTGTTCATTGCTGGCCGATCCGTCGAAACCGGCCGTGCCCTCGCGGTGCAGGCTGATCGCGGCGCCGCCGAAGATGGTGAACGCCAGGATCAGGATGAAGCTGGGCACGGCCATGGTCGCCAGGGCGAACTCGCGCAGGGTACGGCCGCGGGAGATGCGTGCGATGAACATGCCCACGAACGGGGTCCACGCGATCCACCACGCCCAGTAGAAGGCGGTCCACCAGCCCTGGAACTCCAGGGTCTCCTCACCCCAGGACAGGGACTTGCCCATCATCGGCAACAGCTCGTCCAGGTAGGTGGCGATGCCCGAGGGGATGAGGTTGAGGAGGAAGAGGGTGGGGCCGAAAATGAACACGAAGGCGATCAACGCCAGGGTGAGCGTGATGTTGATGTTCGACAGGTAGCGGATGCCGCGGGCCACGCCGGAGACGGCGCTGACGATGAAGCCCACCGACAGGACGGCGATGATGATCAGGAGCGCGTTGTTGGTCAGCGGCCCGGCCCCGGAGATGATCTCCACGCCCTGGCCGATCTGCACCGCGGACAGGCCGAGGGTGGCGGCGGTGCCGAAGAGCGTCGCGATGATCGCGATGATGTCGATGATGCGTCCGGGGACACCGTCGGTCTGCTTCGTGCCGAACAACGGCTGGAACACGGAGCTGATCAGGGAGACGCGGCCGCGTCGGTAGGTGGAGTACGCCAGCGCGCCGCCGACGAGGGCGTAGAGGCCCCAGGCGGACAGGCCCCAGTGGAAGTGGGACTGGGCGAGCGCCTGGTGCAGTGCCTCCGGAGTGCCGGCCTCCACGGTGTGCGGCGGCGGGGACATGAAGTAGGTCAGCGGCTCCGACGGGCCGAAGAAGAAGATGCCCACGCCGATGCCGGCGCCGAACATCATGGCGATCCAGGAGAAGCGCGAGAACTCGGGCTCCTCGCCGTCCCTGCCGAGGGTGATCCGGCCGAAGCGGGAGAACGCCAGGTAGACCATGACGCTCAGGCCCAGGATCATCACCAGGTTGAGCAACCAGCCGGTGTTCTTCATGGCCCAGGAGAAGGCGGTGGAGGAGACCTCGGAGACGGACCCCGGGCTGGTCACGCCCCAGATGATGAAGGCGACGATGAGCGCGGCGGTGACGAAGAAGACGCTGCGGTCCACGCCGAAGCGGTTGCGCTGTTCCTCGACGCCGATGCCCGGCACCAGGCCGGGGTGGATGTTGTGCGGGTACAGCCCCACGGAGGAGGACCGGGTGGGGTCGAGCAACCGGCGGGCCATGCTGCGGGAGGGATGTTCCGCAGGCGGATGGACGGGTTCGTCTGGCTGGGGATCAGGATGGTCGGACACGGGGTGTTCCCTTCACTGTCCGTTCCCACGGCCAGGTTCTTTGGTTTTTACACACGACTCGGAAGATATCGGACATTATTCAGTCGGGCCCCCACCCCTGCAAATTCATCCGGCCGTGCCCGGTGCCGTGGCAGGTGGGGAACAAAGCCCGGACCAGGGGCGTTGAAGGGTAATGTGAGAATCGATATCTGGTCGGATTATGTCTGCCCCTTCTGCACCGTCGGCGAGCGTCACCTCTCCCGGGCGCTGGAGGATTTCCCCGGTCGCGAGGACGTGGAGATCGTCTGGCGTAGCTTCCAGCTCGATCCCGATGCCCCGACCGAGCCCACGGACACCGCCGCCGAATACCTGACCAGGATCAAGGGCATCCCCATGGTCCAGGTCGAATCCATGAACGACGGCCTGGCACAGCGTGCCGCGGCCGTCGGGCTGGACTTCAACTGGCGCGAGTCGGTGATGGCCAACACGTTGGACGCCCACCGCCTCGGCCACCTGGCCCGGACGAAGGGGCTCGGCACCGACTGGGACGACGCCGTCAAGCGCGGTTATTTCACCGAGGGCAAAAACGTCGCCGACCATGATCAGCTGCGTGTCTTCGCCGACGAGGTCGGCCTGGACCGCGGTGAGGTCGACCGGGTGCTGTCCTCCGATGAATACACCGCCGCCGTCGCCGAGGACATCGCGCTCGCCCGGCGGATCGGGGTGCAGGGCGTGCCCTTCTTCGTCTTCAACGGCAGGCTGGCCGTCTCGGGAGCGCAACCGGTGGACGTCTTCGCCCAGGCCCTGCAGCAGGCTGCGCAGGAGGAGGCCGGGAAGTGACCGTGTGGTTCACCTCCGACCTGCATCTGGGCCACCGCTTCGTGGCCGGGTTACGCGGCATGGAGGTCACCGAGCACGACGAACTCATCCTGTCCCGTCTCTCCTCCCTGCCGGCCGGTGACCGCCTGTGGGTGCTCGGGGACCTCTCCCGCGGCGCCCCGGAGGACGAGGAACGCGCGCTGGGGATGATCGCCCGGAACACCTCCCATCTGGAGACCCACCTGGTGCCCGGCAACCACGATTCCTGCCATCCGCTACACCGCTCGGCGTTCCGGATGCAGCCGAAATTCCTGGCGGTCTTCGACTCGGTGCAGCCGTACCAGAAGCTGCGGTGGGAGGGGCGTTCCGTGTATCTCAGCCACTTCCCACGGCCCGGCCAGGACCATGAGGGGATGGACTCTCGTCACGACGACGTACGGCTCGACGTCGACTGGCTCGTCCACGGCCACCTGCACTCCGACGACCCGCACACCGGGCCCGGGCAGGTGGACGTGGGACTGGACGCCTGGGGCCTGCGCCCGGCGTCCCAGCCCGAGGTGCAGAAACTGCTCTTCCGGGAGTGGTGCTAGCGGTACTCCGCCGCCGCGCGCACCCGGGAGGCCAGGGCGGTGATCTCCTCCACCGTCATCTGCCGGTGCGTGTGCGCGGCC
>CAYSIP010000039.1:0-16114 GCA_964431055.1 uncultured Corynebacterium sp.
ACCCAGGATCACAACCTGGTGCTCTACCAGCTGAACTACAGCCACCATCGCTGCTGCTGCGCAGCGGATCTAAGATTAACCCATCCCCGGGGAATTACAAAAACCGCTGGTAGCGCTCGTGCGCGAGGCGGGCGGACTCCACGGCTTCGGTGGACGCGGGCCCGGGGAAGGGAACGAAAACCGAGCGTCGGTAGTAGTCGAGTTCGCGGATGGATTCGACGATGTCCGCCAGCGCCCGGTGGGCCATGCCCTTGCCGGGCTGGTTGTAGTAGGCCTTGGGGAACCAACGGCGCGCCAGCTCCTTGACGGAGGAGACGTCCACCATGCGGTAGTGCAGCGCGGCGTCGAGACGCGGCATCTGCTTCCGGATGAAGGCCCGGTCCGTGGCGATCGAGTTGCCCGCCAGCGGTGCGGGGTGGTCCGGGCTGCAGTGCTCCGCGATCAGTCCCAGCACGGCGTCCTCCGCCTGCGCCATCGTCACGGTGGATTCCCGGATCTGCGCGGTCAGCCCACTCTCGTTGTGCATGTTGGTCACGAAATCGTCCATCTGCGCCAGCTCCTCCTCGGTGGCGTGGACGACCATGTCCACGCCCTCACCGAGGATGTTCAGCTCCGCGTCGGTGACCAGGGCGGCGACCTCGACGATCACGTGCCTGGACAGGTCCAGCCCGGTCATCTCCAGGTCGACCCACACCAGCCGGTCGTTCTTCGCCGGCACGGGCACGGGTACGGACCCGTTCCCCGTGTTCGTGGTGCTCTCAGTGTTGTCCGTGTTGTCGGTCTCCGACATGAATCTATCCCATCCTCTTGTAGAAACTGCCGATCAGCGGTGCCAGCAACCCCGTGGGCGCGTACGTCGAGACGACGTTCATCGCCTTCGACAACGGACCCGGCACCACCCGGCGCCGGTTCTTCGCCATCGCCTCAAGCGTTTCCCGCGAGCAGGACTCGTAGGTCGTCCACAAAAAGTCCGGCACCACCCTGTCCACGATGGACTTCTCGGCGTCGGGAATCTGCGCCTCACGTACCGGGCCGGGGGCCAGCAGCGTGCAGGTCACCCCGGTGCCCCGGAGCTCGTAATGCAGCGCCTCGGTGAAGGCGTTGACCCCCGCCTTGGTGAACACGTAGGTGGCGTTGTTCGGGATCGGCACGTTGCCGGCCGCGGAACCGACGTTGCAGATCGCGCCCGTGCCGCGGCCGACCATGCCCGGCAGCACCGCCCGGGTCAGCCGGTGCACGGCGGTGGCGTTGAGATGGAACTGGTCGACCTCGTAGTCCCAGTCCTGCTCCAGGAAGGGCCCGAAGCTGGCGATGCCGGCGGAATTGACCAGAATATTGACCTCCCGGTCATTGATCCGCCCGATCAGGGAGCTGACCTGGTCGGACTTGCTCAGGTCACAGGCGAAGACCTCGGCGGTGACGCCGTGGGCGTCCTCCAGTTCGCGGGCCAGCTCGGCGAGAACGCTCTCGCGGCGGGCGACCAGGATGAGGCTGTGGCCCATACGTGCCAGGTCACGGGCCATCGCCATGCCGATGCCCTGGCTGGCACCGGTGACGAGGGCGCGGGTGTGGGCGCCGGGAGAAGGCAGGGGCATGCAGGTTCCTTTCATGCGCGGGTTAATCCCCTACGCTAATCGACGCCGCGCGGGGAGGCGTCCAGCACGTCCCCGTCAGCGCCCGCAATCAGCGGGCCGTGCGACTCAATCGCCTCAGGTCCTCGAGAACCCGTGGAGGCTCATGCTCCAGGGGAAGCCCGGTCAGGTCATGCACCCCGTCGACGCTGCCGGCCGGGTCCACGTCGGTGCGGGCGAACAACGCTCCCCAGTCCGTGATCGGCTCACCGGGTCCGGAGAAGAGCTCGATGGTGCGGTAGTTCGCCGCCTGATTGAGCGTCGACTCCACCAGCGCCTCGGCGAGGTGACGACGGGAGACCCCGCGCATGGCGTTCAACGGCGTTCGGTCCCCCTGCTCCAGAACGGCGCGGTCATCACCGGGGGAGTGGCCGTCGAACCAGCCGGGCCGGATGATCGTGTACGGCACCCGGGACGCACGGATCAGCCGCTCACCACGACGGCGCCATTCCAGGACCTCCGCCCAGGCCGGCACGTTCTGAGTCACCGCGATCGCCGACATCAGGCTCAGATGCGGGCTGGGGGCGCCCCTGTTGGCCAACGCCTCGAGAACCGTGGCGATCACCCGGTAATTGACCGCCTCCGGTGCGGAATCCTTCCCGTGGGTGAGAATCACGGCGTCCACCCCGTCGACGACCCCGGCCACCGCGGCCGGATCAGTGCCGTCAGCTTCGACGATCTCCAGGTTCTCCCGCTCACCCAGGATGCGGCGGGCGCGGATGGCGCTGCGGCTGGCGGCCCGCACCACCATCCCGCGTTCAAGGGCGACGTCGACGGTGAGGCGCCCGTTTGATCCGGTGGCGCCGATGATGGCGATCCGCGACGTCGGCGTGGTGTTCATGGCGGTGTATCCCTTCGGTCAGTGTGATCACCCAGGGTAGGGAGGGCTCAGGCCGCCCGCACCATGAGTTCCCGACATGCGATCTCGATCGCCCTGTCCGCCAGGACACACCCGGCGGGAGGCAGGAGACTGCGGCCGGGGAATTTCGTCCAGACCGGCCCAGCTCTTCTCATGACGAGGATGACTCTCGAACAGGCGGACCAGATGGCCGAATCCCATGAATCCCGCGATGCGGGGGATCCGGACCCGTTTCTGTTTCGGGTGACACACACCGACAACCTCCCCGCCCGGCGCCCGCGCCCCGCTGGTCCTCAGCGGGTCGGGGTCCGATGGGGCGACTCTGCCGGGGCGCCCGAATCCCGATTGAGATGATCCGGATCCCGGATCGTGACCGAGTGCTATTCCAGATACCGGCGGGCTGGTTTAGATTCTCCCCATGAGCAGGAAAATCCGAACCCTCACCGCCGTTGCCGTGGCAGGTGCCGTCGCATTGACCGGTGCCGGCGCCGGTGTCGCACAGGCCCAGCCCTCCTCCTTTCCCGACCTCTCATCCATTCTGCGGAGCTACGTCGACGGACCGGAACCGGAGGGCGATCCCGGGCCCGGTGGCGGACCGGAGGAACCGGGCCCGCACGAAGGGCTGGCCCGGCAGCTCCGATCCACCTTCCAGGCACTCCATGACCAGGTCGGGGTTCCGGTCGACGGGGAACTCCTGCGGAAGGCGGAGGACTACGCGGAAAGGGCGGCAGCGGGTGAGTTCGATTATCAACCGGTCACCGACGATCCCCGTTCCGCCGGCATCTACGTCGAAGTGGACGAACGGGAGGAAGACGAGGAGGTGACGTTCCACGCGGCGGTGTGGAAACTGACGCCGGAGCAGGCGGAGATATGGGCGGAAGGCCTGAACGAACTGATCGAGAGGAACCCGGAAGGGGTGGATGAGGCGCTGCGCGCCGGTAGCTACGCCGTCGACAGTGACGAAGAGTACGTCTACATCGCCTTCTACGGATGGGCAGCCGCGTCGTGACGGTTGTATCACCGCCGGGACCGCGCCGGGAAAGTGGCACGGGTACTGGCCGGGGATGGGCCCCGTGACCGGAGCGCCAACCACCGTCGGGTGGCCCCACAGCACAGGGGGAGACCCACAATAATGTGGCCAGGTGATGCCCGAAAATGGGCGAAGGCGGTTTCCTGACCCCCGGTGGGGATCCTGGAAACCGCCTGTGACCTGTGTGCCCCCAGCAGGATTCGAACCCGCGACCAACCGGATAGAAGCCGGATGCTCTAATCCACTGAGCTATGGAGGCCAAGACGGCGCCGCGGCAGTTCGCGTCAGGTCGCGCCACCGGAAACCGGGCTGGAAACCCGTGAGCGCGACTCGTCCGACCGAGTATTCTAGCGCACAACACGCACTATTTCGTAACCCCCACTGTGATCCATGTTATTTTTCGCCCGGAGACTACGGTCCTCGCAGCTCAGCACCATGACGGCGACTATGCCGTCGAACGTCGACGAAGTAGGGTGAGCAGCATGGCTGTCACCGAGGACGTGAACCCGGCGGGGACCGGGACGGCGTCGAAAAGCACGATCGCGGCCGACCAACGGAGGGAGCGCGTGCGCCCCACCTGGCCGCTCTACCTCCTGTTCTTCACCGTCGCCGGTCTGGTCGGGGCGACAATCTCCTACGCCTTCCTCACGGAGTCGTTGACCTCCCTCGGCATCCCGGACCCGGGCTTCGTGACCACCTACGGACTGCCGTTCTTCCGCGCCGTCGGTTGGATGCTCGCGGCACTGTCGGTCGGCTCCTACATGTTCGCCGCCTTCTACATCTCCCCCCGCGTGCCGGACAATGACAACCGGCAGCTGCTCAAGGCATCCCTGAGCGTGGACGGCCATCTGGCCTCCCGCACGGGCACCGTCGCGGCGCTGGGCTTCGGGCTCGTGGCGTTGCTGATGATCCCCCTGGTGCTCTCCGACGTGTCGGGCACGCCGTTCGTCGAGACACTGCAGCCCGCGGCCTGGAGCGTGGCCCTCGAGCAGGTCGCCACGGCGCGGGCCTGGGGGGTCGTCGCGGTGCTGGCGCTGGCCACCGGACTGCTTGGATTCGTCCTGCGGAAGTGGGCGGGCCAGCCGTTGCTGCTGCTCGGATCGATCCTCATGATCCTCCCGCTGGGCATGGAGGGGCACTCCGCCTCCGGCGGTGACCACGACTACGGGACCAACTCCTACCTGTGGCACCTGGTGTTCCTCGTCATCTGGGTCGGCGGCCTCATGGCGCTGGTCGCCCACGGCCGGCGCCTCGGCCCGGACCTCGACATCGCCCTGCGCCGCTACTCCACGGTCGCTTTGTTCTCCATCATCGTCATGTCGGTCTCCGGTCTGGTCAACGCCTCCATCCGCATCGAATTCTCCGACTGGTTCACCACCCGTTACGGGCTGATCATCGTCGCGAAGACGGTCGGCGTCATCCTGCTCGGCGTCTTCGGTTGGCTGCACCGGGCCTGGACCATTCCCCGGGTGCAGGCCAACCCGACCGACCGCCGGCCGTTCCGCCAGGTGGCCATCGTCGAGGTGTTCCTCATGGCCGCCGTCACCGGAATCGCCATCACCATGGGCCGCACCCCGCCGCCCGCTCCGCGGGACCCCAACCTCTCACCCATGGCCATTCAGCTCGGTTACGAACTGTCCGAGCAGCCCACCGTGTGGAACGTATGGACCATGTGGCGCTTCGACATCATGTTCGGCGCCATCGCCCTGCTGCTGGCCGCCGGCTACCTCTACGCGGTGTGGCGCGCGCGCCGGGCGGGCCGGAAATGGGACACCTCACGCCTGGTGTGGTGGCTGCTCGGTTGCGCCACCCTGGTGCTGACGATGAGCTCGGGCATCGGCCTGAACATGCCGGCCGCGTACTCCATGCACATGGTCGGCCACATGATCCTGTCGATGGTCGTGCCGCTGTTCCTGGTCTTCGGCGCGCCGCTGACCCTGCTGATGACGGCTTTCGAACCGGGCCCGCCCGGGCGGCCCGGCATCCACGACTGGGTGTACGCCTTCACTCACAGCCGGTTGTTGCGTATCCTGACCAACCCGGTGGTCAACCTCGTCCAGTTCCTGTTCTTCTTCTACGTGATGTACCTGTTCATCCCGCTCTACGAGCTCATGATCTCCGAGCACGCCGGGCACATGATCATGAACTTCGTGTTCCTGATCTCCGGGTACCTCTACTTCTGGGAGGTCGTCGGCCCGGACGAGATCCCGCACCGCCGTTCCACCCCGACGCGCCTGGCGGTGTTGTTCGTCTCCATGCCGGTGCACCTGTTCCTCGGCGTCTACCTCATGCAGCTCAACGTCGTGATGGGTGAGGAGTTCTACCGCTCGCTGATGCTGCCGTGGAATCCTGACCTGCTGGGCGACCAGAAGGACGGCGGGGGCATCGCCTGGGCCTCCGGTTCATTCCCGCTGGCCCTCGTCTTCGCGAAGCTCGCCATCGACTGGCGCAACGAAGACAAGGTGGAGATGAAGACCTACGACGACAAGGTGGCCCGCGGTGAGGACGACGAGTACGAGGCCTATAACGCGATGCTCGCCCGCATGAACTCCGGTGACGACGCCGAAACTGAGTACTACGGGCGGGAGGTCGGCAAGTAGTACCCGGCTCACCGACGCCCCGTCTGTGGACAATCAATGGTTGTCCACAGGTCGGGGCGTCGCGTGGTTTACGGCCCCGGGGGAGCCTGGCAGGGTTCGGGGTGCAAGGTTGGAAACGCACACACCCAGGGGGGAATCACACCATGCCAATCATGCCGATCACCATCACCGGAAACCTGACCAAGGACCCGTGGCTGAAGAAGCTGCAGTCGGGCAACTGCCTCGGCAAACTGCGGATAGCCGCCAACCGGCGCATCCGTGACGAGAACGCCAAGGGCGGCTGGCGCGACGTCGACAACCTGTACCTGTCCGTCGAGTGCTGGGGGCAGCTGGCTTTCAACATCAAGAAATCCCTGAAAAAGGGCATGCCCGTCATTGTCAGCGGGGTGCTGGTCACCCACGAGTGGGTCGACGAGAAGACCCGGGAACCGCAGCAACGGATCGTCCTGCGTGCCAATCAGGTCGGGCTCGACCTGGGCCGGCACATCATCGGCTCCAGGAAATCTGAACCGTTGGAATACAACGTCGACGGAATCCCGATTCCGGATCTGGAGGCCGACGAGCACTTTTTCGATGATGAGCAGGAGGACGAGCCGGGCCTGCGCAGCTCTTTCGACCGTGGGCTGGACCGGGGACCGGGTCACCAGTCTGATGACGTTTCCGCCGCGGTGTCCGACCTCGGTGAACCGACGATCCGTGAGGGGGAGGGGTCGGAGGACGACCGGGAACCGGTGGGCGTCGGCGCCGGCCAGGGAGGGGCACCTCCGTTCTGACACCGGTGATGTACCCTTTGGGGTGACTTAACGTTCCACAACAAAGGGGAATCATGGGCGAATTCATCTACACGATGAAGAACGTGCGCAAGGCCATCGGCGACAAGGTCATCCTCGACAACGTCACCATGGCCTTCTACCCGGGCGCCAAGATCGGCGTGGTTGGCCCCAACGGTGCCGGCAAGTCCTCGATCCTGAAGATCATGGCCGGCCTCGACCAGCCGTCCAATGGCGACGCCTTCCTCGACCCGGGCGCCACCGTCGGCATCCTGCTGCAGGAGCCGCCGCTGAACGAGGAGAAGACCGTCCGCGAGAACGTGGAGGAGGGCCTCGGCGAGATCTTCGAGAAGAAGCAGCGCTTCGAGGCGATCGCCGAGGAGATGGCGACCAACTACACCGACGAGCTCATGGACGAGATGGGCAAGCTCCAGGAGGCGCTCGACGCCGCCGACGCCTGGGAGGTCGATTCCAAGATCGAGCAGGCGATGGAGGCACTGCGTTGCCCCCCGTCCGACTCTCCGGTCACCCACCTGTCCGGTGGTGAGCGCCGCCGCGTGGCCCTGGCCAAGCTGCTGCTCTCCGAGCCGGACCTGCTGCTGCTCGATGAGCCCACCAACCACCTGGACGCAGAGAGCGTCCAGTGGCTGGAGAAGCACCTGGAGGACTACCCGGGCGCCGTCCTGGCCGTCACTCACGACCGTTACTTCCTCGACAACGTCGCGCAGTGGATCTGTGAGGTCGACCGCGGCAAGCTCTACCCCTACGAGGGCAACTACTCCACCTACCTGGAGAAGAAGGCCGAGCGTCTCGAGGTATCGGGCAAGAAGGACCAGAAGCTGCAGCGACGCCTGAAGGACGAGCTGGCCTGGGTCCGCTCCTCACCGAAGGCACGGCAGGCCAAGAACAAGGCCCGCCTGGAGCGCTACGAGGAGATGGCCGCCGAGGCCGAGCAGCACAAGAAGCTCGACTTCGAGGAGATCCAGATCCCGACCCCGCCGCGCCTGGGCAGCAAGGTCGTCGCGGTTGATGAGCTGGTCAAGGGCTTCGACGACCGCATCCTGATCAAGGACCTGTCGTTCACTCTGCCGCGCAACGGCATCGTCGGCGTCATCGGCCCGAACGGCGTGGGTAAGACCACTCTGTTCAAGACGATCGTCGGCCTGGAGGAGCCGGACTCCGGCACCGTGGACGTCGGCGGCACCGTCAAGCTCAGCTACGTCGATCAGGGCCGTGAGAACCTCGACCCGGAGAAGACGGTGTGGCAGGTCGTGTCCGACGGCCTGGATTACATCCACGTCGGCCAGAACGAGATCCCCTCGCGCGCCTACATCTCCTCCTTCGGTTTCAAGGGGCCGGACCAGCAGAAGCCGTCCAAGGTGCTCTCCGGTGGTGAGCGCAACCGCCTCAACCTCGCGCTGACCCTCAAGCAGGGTGGAAACCTGATCCTCCTGGATGAGCCGACCAACGACCTCGACGTCGAGACCCTCGGTTCGCTGGAGAACGCCCTGACCAAGTTCCCGGGTTGTGCCGTGGTCATCTCCCACGACCGTTGGTTCCTGGACCGCACCTGCACCCACATTCTCGCCTGGGAAGGCAATGTGGCGGAGGGCCAGTGGTACTGGTTCGAGGGTAACTTCGGCGACTACGAGAAGAACAAGGTCCAGCGACTCGGCGAGGATGCAGCCCGCCCGTCGCGCGTCACCCACCGCAAGCTGACCCGCTAGGCTCCGCTGCCGTCCCGCCCCGCCCCGGTTGTTCCCGGGGCGGGGATGTCGGTGCCGGGCCGTTTCGTCTCCGGCCGGTTCCGGCGAATGCGTATAGATTTGTACGGAGGACCTCGCCCCACGCAGCCTTCTGCGTGCCCGGGGCGGGGCGTACGTTGAACCACCCCTGGAAGAGGAACGTCCCACCCCCATGTTTTCCGAACAGAATCCTGCTCTCCACGTGACCACCGTCCCGATCCGCTGGTCGGACTTCGACCGCTACGGTCACCTCATGAACGCCAACTATGTGGAGCTTGCGCAGGAGGCCCGCCTCCAGTTCGCGAACGACGAGTTCGCCGACAAGGGCCATGACTTCGCCGTTTTCGTCCGCCACATCGACGTGGACTTCCTGCGTCCCGTCATGCCGGACACCACCGAGCTGGTCGTGGAGACCCAGGTCGTGGAGATCGGCAACACCTCCTTCACCACCCGCCAGGAGCTCAAGGACCGGCAGGGCCGGGTGGCGTGCGTGGTCGAGTGCGTGCAGGTGACCATCGACATGGACACTTCCCGCCCGCGTTCCATCACCCAGAAGGAAGTCAAGATCCTGCAGCGGGTGCCCGACTCCCAGAAGGACGCCGCAGCGAGCGGGCAGCAGTGATCACGGAGTCGCTGCGCGTCGACGCCGGCGGCCCCGGCCTGCAGTCGCTCGTCGCCCGGGCGGTGGGCCTGGATGCCTCCGCCTCCGCCCGTTTCCGTCAGCTCGACGAGAATTCGGTTGACGTCTTCGTCACCACGCCCTTCGAGGTCATCGCAACCCGCCGCATCGCGGGACACGCCTCCCGCGACGGCGCGGTCGTCGGGGCCACCGATCTGCTCCGGGCACTGGAGAACGACGTGGAGGAGATCGGCCCGGCCCGGGATCCGAACTGGCCGGGCGCCCTGCCACCCGTCACAGGATTCCGGCTGCTCGACACCCTCCCGGTGACGGTGGTCCGGGAACTCTCGGATCAGGGCCAGGATCTGGCGCGCCAGTTCTCCGGACCGCTGGGTCCGCCGGCGAGTCTGCTGAACCAGACGGTCCTCACCGTCTCGCATGACGGGCAGGAGGCGGAGATCCCCATGCGGATGATCTTCACCTGCACCTCGCTGGGGCTCATTCCGGGTTTCGCCGCCCCCATCGAGGTACCGCGGCATCTGCGGGTCTCGGCCGTCGGCCGCTGGGTGCGTGTCGACGCCCCGTTCGGCACCGTGTACCGCTCCTCCGGACTCGCGTTGTTCTGAGCATCGATCACGGTCCGGTGACGATGCCGCGGCCGGTCCGTCAGATGGTGGTCATGTCACCGCCACGTCCCTAGGGTGGGGCTTGGAGGTGCATAAACATGAATACCAAGTCTGAGAAGATCACCAACCCTGATCAATCGGCCAATTCAACTGATTCCACCTACACCGGCGGCGCGGATGGCTGGGCGATGCCCATCATCACCCTCATCGGCGTCGCCATCGCCATCGTCGTGGCCTTCATCGGCAGCGGGGCCATGGGTGGTACCCCCATCGCCGAGGCCGCCGGTGGCGCGCTGTCGGCCGACGCCACCCCGCTGGCCCCGGCCAGCACCGCCTTCAGCATCTGGAGCGTGATCTACGTGGGCCTGGCGGCCTACGCGCTGTGGCAGCTGTCACCGACCGCCCGACGCTCAGAACGCCAGCGCGTTCTGCGCCCCTGGGCCCTGCTCTCCGTGCTGCTCAACGCGGCCTGGATCTGGATGGTCCAGCTGGAGCTGATCCTCGCCTCTGTGGCGGTGATCCTCGCCCTGCTGGTCGTCCTCATCCGGATCATGTACATCCTCGGCCGACCGCGGAAGGGCGGCTGGCTCGAGATGCTGCTCACGGACGGCACCTTCGGCCTGTACTTCGGTTGGGTGCTGGTGGCGACCTTCGCCAACACCTACGCATGGCTGGCCAACGCGGGCGTCGACGCCTTCCTCGAGGTCCCCGTCGGCGTGGCGGGCATCGTCGTCGCCGCGGTGATCGCCGTCCTGGCGGCCATCCTCGACGGTGGCCGCGTCGCACCGGCCCTGGCCACCTCGTGGGGTCTGGCCTGGATCGCGGTGGCCCGTACCGAAGGGAATTTCGAGGATCCGGTACTGGTCTGGACCGCGGCCATCGCGGCCGGCACCGTGCTGACCATCGCCGTGATCATGCGGGTACGCACGGGAAGGCAGGTCGGCGATTCCGCCGAGAACGCCCCCATGGATCATCCCGGCGCCCGCGACACCGCGGCCCCGGGTTCCACCGCGGTCCGCTGACCCCGGGCCGGCTGGACCGTGGATCCTCGAATCACAGGAGGATCCACC
Organism: uncultured Corynebacterium sp.; assembly: GCA_964431055.1. Taxonomy (GTDB): domain Bacteria; phylum Actinomycetota; class Actinomycetes; order Mycobacteriales; family Mycobacteriaceae; genus Corynebacterium. The sequence continues at coordinate 10,951 of CAYSIP010000039.1, forward strand.
CCGAGAGGGCCGCGGACAACGCCATCGACCACGGGGGCAGGGACCACGTGGCCAGGCCGAGCCAGCAGAGCACGGCGATCGCCAGGGAGGGGATACCCGTCACCCCGTGGGTGAGCACCGGGTCCCAGAACGCCGCCGCCAACAGGCCGACCACGGCCGCGTTGACGGCGGCGAACGCGTTGCGCAGGACAAGCGAGTGACGCCACCGACCCCAGAAATGTAACCCCGCGGTCATCAGCAGGGCCGAGGGCAGAAAGATCGCGACGGTCGCGAGCATCGCACCTGACACCGCGGCGCCGGTGCCGCCGTCCCCGAAGTTGTTCCCGCCGTCGACGGCGCCGAGGTAGGAGGCGAAGGTGAACAAGGGGCCGGGTACGGCCTGGGTGGCCGAATAACCGGAGAGGAACTCCGCCTCCGTCATCCAGCCTCCGGTCACGGCCTGCCCTTCCAACAGCGGGAGGACCACATGGCCGCCGCCGAAGACCAGCGCGCCGGTCTGGAAGTACGCCGCGGCGCGGGTGAGCAGGTATCCACCGACCGCCGTGGCCGCGGCTCCGAGGCCGAACAGCAGGAGAAAGAAGGCCCCCAGGCTGACCGCGGCGGCGCGGGCGCTCACGGGCCGGATCTCGTCGGTGGGTTCACCCGGCTCCCGTCCATCGTCGCCACCGGGCAGTGCGCTCCCCAGGATCCCGGCGCCGAGGATGACGAGCAGGTGGGTCCAGGGGGAGGGTCCGGCGAGCACGATCAACCCGGCCACCACCGCGATGGTGGCGGTCAACCGGGTGTCAGCCATGTTCTTCGCCATGCCCGCCACCGCGTGAAAGACGACGGCGACCGCGGCGGCGAGCAACCCCCGGACCCACCCCGCCTCCGGGCCCACCTCGAAGTGCCCGAGCACCAGGGCAAAGACGGTGAGCAGAACCGCGGAAGGGAGGGTGAACATCAGCCAGGCGGCGGCCATGCCCGCCCATCCGGCCCGGTGGTAACCGAGTGCCATCCCGACCTGGGAGGAGGCGGGGCCGGGAAGGAACTGGGCAATGGCGACGATGTCGGCGTAGGCGCGCTCGCTCAGCCAGCGTCGGCGGGAGACGAATTCCTCCCGGAAATACCCCAGGTGGGCGGTCGGCCCACCGAAGGCGGAAATCCCGAGCAGGCCGAAGCTTCTGACGACCTCGCCGAGGCGTCCTGAACTCTTGTCCACGCCCAGGATATTAGAGCCTGCCCGCTCCTGCCGCAGTCCGGGGAGGATGCCGCTGTGACAGAATGGCAGGACCGGATGAAACCCAGGTCATAACCCGTCAGGTCCAGGAGGTCCTCTCACATGCGCATCGGTATCCCGCAGGAAGTCATGAACAGTGAGGGCCGTGTCGCGCTGAGCCCCGGTGGGGCCGGCACCCTCGTGGCCGACGGTCACGAGGTCATCGTCCAGCGCGGAGCGGGGGAGGAGTCCAGCTTCCCGGACAGCGAATACCAGGCGCATGGTGCCCGCCTGGTCGACACCGCCGCGCAGGCCTGGAACGAGGCCGAACTGGTGCTCAAGGTCAAGGAACCGCTGGACTCCGAATACGGGTTCCTGCGCGATGACCTCATCCTCTTCGCCTACCTGCACCTGGCGGCGTCGGAGGAGGTCACCCAGGCGCTGTCGGATGCGGGAATCACCTCCCTGGCCTATGAGACGGTCACCGATTCCCGGGGTGGGTTGCCCCTGCTGACCCCGATGAGCCAGGTCGCCGGCCGGTTGGCCGTGCAGGAGGGCGCGCACCACCTGATGAGCCCGAAGGGCGGGCGCGGGGTGCTGCTGTCGGGCGTGCCCGGCACCGCCCCGGCGAAGGTCGTGGTGCTCGGTGGTGGGCAGGTGGGGGCGTCGGCGGTGGCGATGGCCCATGGCCTGCGCGCGGACGTGACCGTGCTGGATCTCGACCCGCAGGTGCTGGCGCGTTTCGACGATCTCTACCAGGGGCATGTGCGCACCCTGCTGTCGGATCCGCTGACCATCGAGGCGCAGCTGCTCGACGCTGACCTGGTCATCGGGGCGGTGCTGGTGGCGGGGGCGAAGACCCCGACGCTGGTGCCGGATTCGCTGGTGGCCCGGATGAAACCGGGTGCGGTGCTGGTCGACGTCGCCGTGGACCAGGGCGGCTGCTTCGAATCCTCCCGCAAGACCTCACATGACGCGCCGACCTTCCGGGTGCACGGCACCCTCTTCTACGGGGTGCCGAACATGCCGGGCGCGGTCGCGAACACCTCCACCCGTGCGCTGACCAGTGCGACGCTGCCGTATGTGCGGGCGATCGCCCGGGACGGGGTGGACGCTGCGATGGAGCGGCATCCCGGGCTGCGGCCCGGTCTGATGACCCGGGCCGGCAAGCTGGTCAGCCGGCCGGTGGCGGAGGCTTTCGGCCGGCCGGTCGGAGACTGACGGAGGAACTAGCGGGGCGGCTGGTCCGGGGTGTTGATCAGCATGGCCGCCACCCGTTCCATGTGCTCCCAGATGGCGTGCCGGTAGGTCGGTGGGATGGTCTCCTCGTCGATCCGGTCCAGCGAGTTGCGCATCATCTCCAGCCAGCGCAGCGCGGCCCGGCGGTCGACGGGGAACTCGACGTGGCGGCGACGCAGCATCGGCGCGCCGCGGCGTTCATTGAAGGTCTGCGGTCCTCCCCAGTACTGGGAGAGGAACCACTTCAGGCGCTCTTCGGCGCCCTCCCAGTCATCCTGGGGGTACATCGGACCCAGGATGTCGTCTTCTCTGACCTGCTCGTAGAAACCGGCCGACAGACGCGCGAAGGTCTCCTCGCCGCCGACGGCCGCGTAGACGGATTGGGGATTTTCCGGGGTTGCCATGCCTACGAGTCTAGAGGGCGCTAGAAGTCGCGGTTGTCCGGCCGGGGCGCACCGACGCCATGCGGGTAGGGCGTGGTGATGCCCGCGTTCTGCATGTCCTGCAGCACGCGGGCGATCATGTGGCGTTGGACGGCCCACTGCTGGCCGGGCAGGGTCTTGACGGTCACGCGGTAACTGATGTGGTCGGGGGTGAAGTCGCTGACGCCGTTGAAGTCGGGGTCACCGATGAGAAGGTCGGCGATCGCCTCGTCCCGGGCAGATTCCTCCGTGGAGGCGGCGATGACCTCGGCGGCCTTCTCGGGATCATTCGACAGGCCGACGGGGACCTGGATGCGGGCCACCGAGTATTCGTCGGAGAAGTTGCCCACCCGCAGGATCTCACCGTTGCGGATGTACCAGAGGGTGCCGTCGACATCGCGGATGGTGGTGATCCGCAGGGTGACCTCCTCCACGGTGCCGGAGATGTCCTCGCCCACGTCGATGACGTCCCCCACTCCGTACTGGTCCTCCAGGAGCATGAAGACGCCGGAGAGGAAGTCCTTGACCAGGGATTGCGCGCCGAAGCCGAGGGCCACGCCGGCGACGCCCGCCGAGGCCAGCAGGGGGGCGATGTTGACGCCCAGGGCGGCGAGGATCGCCAGGGCCGCCCACATCCACACCAGGATGGCCACGGCGGATTTCCCGACGTCCGCCAGGGTGCGCACACGGGCCTGCCGGCGGCCCTCCTGGGCCCGGCGGATCGCCTCGACCTGCGCGGAGGCCTCCTCCTCCTCCTGGCCCCGGCGCCCGAAGGGAACGGGGAAGGACGGCAGCTTCTTGTGCACCGAGACGCTGCGCCGGGCCAGGCGGTCAATGAGTCTGCGCAACCCCCAGTGGGCGATCAGCGCGGCGAGGAGGGTGATGCCGATTTCGATGGGTTTGTCGATGAGCCACTCGCGGGTGGCGGGGTTGTCCCACCACGTGTTGACGGCGTCAACCGCCTCCCCGACAGTTTCTTGTGTGGTTGTTTCCTGTGCTGTGATCATTGCGGACGAGGATAGTGGGGGAATCTGGAATAATCTCATCGGGACCTGTAGGTACGCTGAACGCCATGTCTGCTGCCCTGAGCTTCCGTGATGTCACCGTGCGCCGAGGCCCCGTCACGCTGGTGGAGAACCTGGGGCTGGAGATCCCCCGGGGTTCCCACTGGGCGGTGCTGGGTCCGAACGGGGCCGGAAAGTCCACCATGCTCCGGCTGGGTGGCGGTTGGCTGCACCCGACCACCGGCACCGTCGACATCCTCGGCCGTCGGCTCGGCCGGGTGGACGTCCAGTCGCTGCGCCGCCGCATCGGCTGGGTGGACCCGCGCCACCGCCTGGGTGACGTCCAGGTCGACGAGGTGGTGCTCTCCGGTCTGACCGGTTCCAACGGTTTGCCGTCGCGCTGGTGGCCGGCCCCTTCCGAGCTCGAGCGGGCCGGCAGACTGCTGGAGCTGACGGGCATGGCGCAGAAGCGGGCACGCCGGTGGACGCGGTTGAGCCAGGGGGAGCGTGCCCGCACCCTGATCGCCCGCGCACTGATCACCGAGCCGGAACTGCTGTTGCTCGATGAGCCCTCTACGGGGTTGGACCTGCCCGGCCGGGAGCGTCTCCTGGGGGTGGTTGACGAGCTGCGTCGTGCCCGCCCGGACCTGACGACGGTGCTGGTCACCCACCACGTGGAGGAGATCGCCGCGTCGACGACGGACGTGGCGATGATCTCGGACGGAAAGGTGCTGGCAGCCGGCCCGGTGGGGCAGGTGCTCACGTCGGAGAAGCTGTCCCGTCTCTACGGTCTGCCGGTGCGGTTGGATCGGGTGGCCGGCCGCTGGTTCGCCCACGCCTGAACCGGGTCGTGGGTGAGGAGGTTCGCGGCTAGTGGACCGCTTGGTCTATCATGGCGGCAGATCACCCCCGCCAGCACGACTCAGGAGCACGATTACATCATGACCGCCGCCGACAAACAGGGATTCTCCACGGCCTCGATCCACGCCGGCTATGAACCGGACAGTCTCTACGGTCCGATCAACACTCCGATCTACGCGTCGACGACGTTCGCCCAGGACGGTCTGAACGAGCTGCGTGGCGGTTACGAATACTCACGGGTGGCCAACCCCACCGTCCACGCCCTGGAGAAGACCGTCGCCGCCCTGGAGGGTGCCGAGTACGGCCGCGCCTTCGCCTCCGGCATGGCCGCCACCGACATCCTGCTGCGCATCCTGCTGCGCCCGGGCGACCACCTGGTCTTCGGCCATGACGCCTACGGCGGCACCTACCGGCTGATCGACTCCGTCTTCGCCTCCTGG
>CAYSIP010000040.1:0-15643 GCA_964431055.1 uncultured Corynebacterium sp.
ACGTCGACTCGGTGGGCACCTTCGAGGTCGTCGTCAACGCCAAGGTCGCCGGCCCGCGTCTGGGCCGCGACGTCCAGCGGGTGATCAAGGCCGTGAAGGCCGGAAACTACGAGCGGGTGGGCGACAAGGTCGTCGCCGACGGCATCGAGCTCAACACCGACGAGTACACCGAGCGGCTGGTCGCCGCCGACCCGGACTCCACCGCGCGTATCGACGGCCTCGACGGGCTGGTCGTGCTCGACATGGAGGTCACCGAGGAGCTGGAGGCCGAGGGGTGGGCGGCCGACGTCATCCGCGGTCTGCAGGACGCCCGCAAGGCCACCGGCCTGGAGGTCTCCGACCGCATCGCCGTGACCCTGGCGGTCCCCGCGGACAAGGAGGAGTGGATCAGCCGCCACCGCGACCACGTCGCGGCCGAGGTGCTCGCCACCTCCTTCGAGATCACCACCGGAGAGCTGACCGGTGACGCCGTCCACGACGTGGTCAAGGGCGCCACCGCCACCGTGGTGAAGAACTAACCGCACCTGTCGAAGAAGGGGCGGTCTGTGCCGGAAACGCGGGGAGAACCGCTGTCTCCGACCGCAGGCCGCCCCTTGTGCGACGCCGGGCTAGAGTGACTGCCGTGCCCACACGCGAGAGTCAGGTCAGGCAGCACCGCAACAGGTGGGCCGCCCCCGCCGTCATGGTGGTCTCCGGCGTCTCGCTGTATGCGGGCGCCGCGGTGGCCGTCGGCCTGTTCGAGGTCTTCCCGCCGGTCGTCGTCGCGTGGTTCCGGATGGCTGCCGCGGCCGTCATCCTCATCGTGCTCAACCGCCCCCGCCTGCGGGATTTCATCGGCGAAGCCGGATTCCGGGCCGCGGTCTACGGCATCGTGACCATGGGCATGAACATGACCTTCTACGAGGCCATCGCCCGTCTCCCCCTGGGGACCGCGGTGGCCGTCGAATTCCTCGGTCCCATCCTGGTCGCCGCCTTCGGGTCCCGCTCGGTGCGCGACTGGGCGGCGCTCGCCCTCGCCGCGGTGGGAGTGCTGGTGATCTCCGGCGCGAGCTGGTCGACGTCCGCGGACGGCATCCTCTTCGCCCTGCTCGCCGGCGGCCTGTGGGCGGGTTATATCGTCGCCGGGTCGAGGATCGCGGGTGATGCGGCGACCTCGCGGACGTCGATCGCCACCGGTTTCACCTGGGCGGCGCTCGTCGGCCTGCCACTGATCCTGTGGCTGTGGCCCGCCAGCGTCGACCTGCCCACCCTCCAGGTCATCGGCCTGGCCGCCGGGCTCGGCCTGCTGTCCGCGGCGATCCCGTACAGCCTCGACCAGGTGGTGCTGCGCATGGCCGGTTCTGCCTACTTCGCGCTCCTGCAGGCCATTCTGCCGCTGGTCGCCGCGGTGATCGGGGCGCTGGCCCTCGGACAGTGGCTGTCCTGGGCGGAGATCGCCGGAGTCGTCCTCGTCGTCACGGCCGTCGCGTTGCGTCGCCCGTAGGACTTGACCCTGACACGGTGTCAGGTGGTGTCGTCGGTGGGGAAGGAGGACACCATCATGACCACCACCCTGAGCATGGCTCTCGTGGCGCCGAACCCCTCGACCCGCCTGCAGGCGGCCCTCGCGGCGGGCACCCGACCGGATCCCGCCCACGCCACCCTGCTCGTCGAGCGTTGCGCCGTGGAGCCCGATTTCTTCGTCCGCGACATGCTCACCTGGGCCCTGACCCGCCTGCCCGCCGCCGACACCGTCCCGCTGCTGCGCGCGCAGTTGGAGGATCCCCGTGCGCAGGCCCGCAGCCAGGCGCTGCACACCCTCTCGAAGATCCGGGACGCCGCCGCCTGGCCGTCTCTGACCCCGGAACTGCTCCATGACCCCGACCCCGAGGTGGCGCGTGCCGCCTGGCGGGCGGCGGTGGCCCTGGTGCCGTACGGGCGGCAGGCCTGGCTCGCCGCTGAGCTGGCGGGGGAGTTGGGGCGCGGCGACGTCGACACGCGGCGCAGCCTCAGCCGCGGACTGGTCACCCTGGACGGTGCGGCCGCGGTGCTGGAAGAACGGTGCGCCCATCCGGACCCGGAGATCGCCGCGCACGCCCGGGCCACGATGCACCTGTGGGAGGACCCGGACGCCGACGTCGTTGCCGATCTGGCGGTGGCGAGGAGGGTTGCCGCACTCGGCCCGGCGCAGCAGGATTGAGGAATGCTCATCGGAGAGGTCTCCCGCCGCACCGGGGTCAGCGCCCGAATGCTCCGCCACTACGAGTCGCTCGGCCTGCTGGCCCCTGCGGAACGAACCAGCGGCGGATACCGCGAGTACGGGGAGAACGATCTGCGGCGGATCCTTCACATCGAGAGCCTGCGCTCCCTGGACCTGTCGCTTCAGGAGGTCAGGAACGCCCTCGAGGATCCGGGATTCACCCCGGACTCCCTCGTGTCCGAGTTGATCGAGCGGAGCACGCAGCGGTTGAACCGGGAGCGCGAGCTGTTGCGCCGCTTGCGCGCCGTCGCCTCCTCCGGCCCGGCGGACTGGGACGACGTGCTGCGGGTGGTGCACCTGCTGCGGGGGTTGCGCTCACCGGACCCGCTGGACCGCCAGCGGGCGGGGTTGGATTCCGGCAGCGTGGGATCCTCCCCGGCCCGGATCCTGGCCCGCGCGGCGCTGGAGGAGAACGACCCCAACGTGGCCGGCGCCCTGCGGTGGGCCGTCCAACGGGCGGGGAAGGAGGCGGTCGACGCCGCCACCCGCGGCCTGGATTCCGCGGATGCGGCGGTGCGGGAACGCGCCGTTCGCATCCTGGCGGAATCTGAAGATCCCCGCCACCTGGCGGCGCTGGCGGAGATGCTGATGGATGACGACCCCACCGTCCACGGTCTCACCGCCCTGGCGCTGGGTCGGCGGGGTGACGCCCGGGCGGCGCCCACCCTGTTGGGGATGGTGCAGTCCGGGAACCGGGACGTCGACGCCGCCGAGGCACTCGGAGTGATCATCAACCGGGATCCGTCGGCCGCCACCCAGATCCTGTCGGTGCTGCGGGAGGCACTGGACCCCCGGGAGTCGACCCAGCCGGAGCGGTTGCGCCTGATCCAGGCGCTGGCGGAGCTCCCCGGTCGGGAGACCGGGGAGCTCCTTCGGGCACTTGCGACTGACGGGGACCGGCCCGTCCGACTGACCGCCGCCGCCATCCTCTCGCGACGGCTGAATGACTAGGACATCAAGCCTCCGCGTTCTCCAGCAGTTCCAGGGACCGGCGGTCCGAGGGAGCGGAGTCCGCGGCGTCGCTGAGCGCGGCGCGCTTGACCATGCGGGCGGTGCCGTCTTCCCGCACCCGCGCGAGGTGGTCCTCCAGCGACTCGCCCTCCCGGCGCGTGAGCACCTCGACCGAGTCGACGATCGCCTCACCGAAGCCCATCTCGCGTAGCTCGTCGAGGGTGACGTCGGTGTCGTTCACCAGGTCGTGCAACCACGCGACGGCCACGGCCTCGGTGGTCGCGCCCTGCTCACGTACGGCTCCGGAGACCCGCGTCAGCCGCTCGATCTCCTCGGGCCGGTCCTCGTGCACTTCACGGGCCAGCTCCACGGCCTGTTCCATCAGATACATGGGGTCCAAGACATCACCTCTCGGGTTGGGGTTGGGGGAACAGGTGCGACCCTACTGGCAGTCCCCCTCCTCGGGCGAGAACCGCACACGTGATCGATTACCCTGGGCTGTGATGAGACGCTGGGTACTGCACATCGACATGGACGCCTTCTTCGCGTCCTGTGAGCAGCTGACCCGCCCCACCCTGCGCGGACGTCCCGTGCTGGTCGGCGGGGTCAGCGGCCGCGGCGTGGTCGCCGGGGCGTCTTACGAGGCCCGGGAATTCGGGGCCCGTTCCGCGATGCCCATGCATCAGGCGCGCGCGCTGATCGGCTGGTCCGCGGTCGTCGTCGCCCCGCGCCGGGTGATCTACTCCACGGCGTCGGCACGGGTGTTTGAGATCGTGGCGCGTGAGGCCGGGGTGATCGAACAGCTCAGCATCGACGAGGCCTTTCTCGAGCCTCCCGAGCTGAGGGACGCGACCCCGGAACAGGTGCTCGGGTGGGCGCAGAACCTGCGCCGGATCATCCGGGAGGAGACCGGGTTGCCGGCCTCCATCGGGGCGGGTTCGGGCAAGCAGTACGCCAAGATCGCCTCGGACGCGGCCAAGCCCGACGGGGTGTTCATCATCCCGGTGGAGGACCAGCAGGAGATTCTCGCCCCCATGCCGGTGAAAGTGCTGTGGGGGGTGGGGCCGGTGACGGAGGCGAAGTTGCACCAGATGGGGGTGGAAAACATCGCCGACCTGGCCGCGATGAGCGCGAAGGAGGTCGAGATCAGCCTGGGTGCGACCGTGGGCCTGAACCTGTGGCGGTTGGCGCGCGGGACCGACGACCGGCCGGTCGCCCCGCGGGCGGAGTCCAAGCAGATCTCCTCCGAGCACACCTACGAGACCGACCTGCGGACGCCGGGGCAGGTGGACTCAGCCATCGTGCGGGCGGGGGAGGGGGCACACCGGCGCCTGCTCCGCGACGGCCGCGGGGCCCGCACCGTCACCGTCAAGCTGCGGATGGCGGACTTTCGCATCGAGTCCCGCTCCCTGACCCTGCCGTACGCCACCGACGACCTCGGCACCCTGTTGGCCACCGCCGCCCGCCTGACCCGTTACCCGGACGAGGTCGGCCCCATCCGGTTGGTGGGGGTGAGCTATTCCGGCCTGGAGACCGCCCGCCAGGACGTGCTCTTCCCCGAGTTGGACAGGCAGATCATCCGCCCCGAGCCGACCGCCACCGACTATGAGGTCGGGGTCCGGGGCACACCGGACGTCGACGAGGGGGTCGTGGAGATCGATGAGCCGGCGTCCACCGGGTGGCGGGCCACCCAGGACGTCCGGCATCCGGAACACGGGCACGGCTGGGTGCAGGGTGCGGGCCACGGGGTGGTCACCGTGCGGTTCGAGACCCGCACCACCGGGCCGGGCCATACCCGTTCCTTCGCCGCCGACGATCCGCACCTGCGGCCGGCGGATCCGGTGGACAGCCTGGACTGGGGTGAGTGGCTCGCCGAGCATGAGGCCCCGGGGGAGGACTAGAGGCGGACGGGGCGGGTCACCCGGCGTATAACAGTGGACATGGCCACCGTGCTGATGATCGCAGCGCTCCTCCTGATGCGTGGCGGTGGTCGCGGTCGGGGAGCGCATCGACCTGCCCTGGCCCGCGTTGCTCACCATCGTCACCGCGGGGGCGTTCCTGATCCCGGCGATTCCGGAGCTGGAGATACCCTCCGAACTCATTCTCCCGGTGTTCCTGCCGCCGTTGCTGTGGGCCCTGGCACGCCGCACCTCCTGGCCCGTGATCCGCGGGCAGCTCTCCACCATCGTCTCCCTGTCGGTGCTGCTCGTGTTCGCCACGATCGCCGTGTTGACCGGCGTCACCCTCCTGTTGCTGCCGGGCGTCGGGGTGGCCGCGGTCGCGGAACCGGTGGGTGTCCCGCGGCGCCTCATCACCTCGCTGCAGAGTGAGGGCCTGTTCCACGACGCCGCGTCGATCGTGACCTTCCATGTCGCGCTCGGCGCCCTGGCCGCCGAACGTTGAGCCCCCGGAGCGGGATCGACTAGAACAGCAGTGCCGGATCCACCCCGGAGGCGATCGCGGTGGCCAGCACCATCCGGGCCTGGCCGGGACGCAGATGCCCGGCGGCGATCGCCCCGTGCGCGGACAGCGTCGCCCCGCCCCCGGAGCCGGCGTAGGCGAGCTTCACCGCACCCTCCGGAACCCGCGTGGAGACGACCACCGGAACGCCCGCGTCGAGGGCGTCGACCACCCCCTCGCCCATGCCGGCACCGATATTGCCGCTGCCGAGCGCCTCGATGACCAGTCCCTGGGCTCCGGCGGCGACGGCGGCGTCGACGAGCTCGCGGCCCGCGCCCGGCCAGGCGGCCAGGACCATCACCTCGATGCCGGCCAACGGGGCCACGGGCAGGGGAGCGGGGCGGGTGGCGCCGTCGGGGATCACCGAGGCGAAGGCGTCCAGCCGCGAGGTGTGCCGTTTGATCACACCCCGGGCCGGGAGGGTCCGCCCGCCGAAGGCCAGGAGCACGCCCCGTCCGCGGGACTCCTCGGAGGCGGCCAGCTCGACGGCGACCGCCAGGTTACCGGGGCCGTCGGACCCGGGGTGGTCGAAGGGACGCTGGGCGCCGGTGAAGACGACGGGTCGGGGATCGTCGTGCACCAGGTCCAGGGCGAGGGCGGAGTCCTCCATCGAGTCGGTGCCGTGGGCGACCACGACCCCGGCGACCTGCGGGTCGGCCAACTCGGCGCGGACGGCCGCAATGAGCCCGTCGACGTCTGCGAGGGTGATCTTCGAGGAGTCCAGCAGCACCAGGTCCCGGACGTGGACGTCGGCAGCGCCGGCCAATCGGTCGGAGATCGCGGCGACGAGCTCGGGACCGGTGACCGTGGGGGAGAGGGAACCATCGGGTCCCGTCGTGCACGCGATGGTTCCGCCGGTGGTCAGGACGGTGATGCGGGGGGAAACTGGACTCATGGCACCAGCCTGCCACAGCGGGTGGCCCGCCCGTGATGTGAAATCACGGAATGATAACGTGTAGCATTTAGCCCGATGCTGGCGTCCACGAACCACCCCGTACCCTGACGGCGCCACCACCGACCGAGGAGAGTACGTGAAGCTGAGCAAGATCACCGCCATCACCGCCGCATTCGGCGCCGCCCTCGCACTGAGCGCCTGCGCCGGGGACGAGACCGAGACGGACGGTGAGGCCACCACCTCCGCCACCACGGCGGAGGCCACCACCGAGGCCGCCCCGGAGCTGCCGGGCGCCGCGGAGCTCAACGACGTGCTGGCCAAGACCACTGACTCGTCCCTGCCGATGGAGCAGCGCGTGACCACCGTCCAGGGTGGCGAGACCGCGCCCGAGCTGTTCGAGACCATGACCATCTCCAAGGAGGAGTCGGGCGCCGACTTCCAGGTCGTCGACCCGGTCCTGCCCGGTTACACCCCGGATTCGGTCCTGGCCACCGTGAACTTCACGCTGCCGGACCAGCCCGCCCAGGTCGCGGACAACGTCGAGTTCATCTACGAGGACGGCGCCTGGAAGCTGTCCCAGTCCTGGGCCTGCACACTGATCACCAACACCGTGGCCCCCGAGCAGGTCCCGGCGATGTGCCTCGACGGCTCCGTCGGCACTCCGGCCGAGGACCCGGCCGTCGCCCCCGCGGAAGAGGCGCCCGCCGAGGCGCCCGTCCAGTAGGTTCTCCGCTCACCCACGCAGGGTGAGCACCTTCGCACGACCGTCGGTTCGCTGCGCCCAACGCCGGCGGATCCACCGGTCGTGCGTGGCCATGACCACCGTGCCGGGGAAGTCCGCCAACGCCTGCTCGAGTTCCTCCGCGAGCGCGAGCGACAGGTGGTTCGTCGGTTCGTCGAGCAACAGCAGGTCCGGCGGTGACGCCAGGATCATGCCCAACGACACCCGCCGTCGCTGCCCCAGGGAGAGCTCTCCCAGGGGTCGGGCGGCGGTGTGCGCGTTCATCAGGCCCATCTCCACCAGGTCTGGCGAGCCGGCCGGCACGCCTGCGGCGAAGATCTCCGCGGCGGGGGTGTCGAGGTCGACCCATTCGTCGTCCTGATTCAACCGGGCGACGGTGACCTCCTCGGGGATGCGCAGCAGCCCGCCGTCCGGGATGACCCGGCCCTCCAGCACCGTCAGGAACGTGGACTTGCCCGTCCCGTTGGGGCCCTCCACCAGCAGCTGCTCACCCGGTTGCACCGTGACGGTCAGCGGCGCCATCCGGTCGTCGACCACCAGATCCTTCGCGACGACCGCGGCCTCACCCAGCGCGGCCAGGGTGACATGGCGGGGGATGCCGTGGAAGCGCAGCCGCTTAGGCGGGGCTGGCAGGGCCGCGCGTTCCAGATCAGCCAGGCGGTTGCGCGCCGAACGCAACCGGTTGCCCAGGGTCTTCGCTGCCCGGTCCGCATAGAATTTCTGCGAGATCCGCGACTCGGATTTCGGCGTCTCCCGGTGGAAGATGTCCTCTTCCCCCTGCTCCGTGGCCTTCTCCAGCCGGATCCGCTCATGGTGCTGGGCGGTGTGCAACTCCGCCCAACGCCGGCGGGCGTTCTCGCGCGCGGCCAGATAGTCCGTGAACGCGCCGCTGAAGACGGTGCCCTGCCGGGCGTCCTCCCCGGCGCCGCCCTCCGGCCCCAGCGCGGAATCGAGGTCGACGAGGGAATCGGCCACCGAATCCAGGAAGAAGCGGTCGTGGCTGGCCACCAGGGCGGGACCGGAGAAGGCCTTGAGCTCCTCGATGAGGAAGTCGACGCCGGCGTCGTCCAGGTGGTTGGTCGGCTCGTCGAGCACGAGGGCGTCCACCGGGCGCAGCAACAGTGCGGCCAGCGCGAAGCGGCGTCGTTGCCCGCCGGACATCTCTCCCAGGGGCGTGTCCTGCGGCACGTCCGCCAGGCCGAGCCCGGCGAGCACCGTGGCGATACGGGCGTCCAGCTCCCAGACCCCGGACTGCCCGGCCCGGGCGAGGGCGTCGTCGAAGGCGCGGGCCACCCGGTCCGCCTCGGCGGGCGCGAGCTCCTCACCCATCCGCAGGGACAGTTCCGAGATCTCCTCCTCCACGGCACGCAGCTCCGCGACGGCGGCGTCGATGAGCTCACTGGCGGGGGAGGAGAAGGGCAGCTGGGTTTCCTGGGCGATGAAACCGGTGGTCGGTGGGGTGGTCACCGTACCGACGTCGGCGGTCAGGTCACCCGCGATGATCTCGAGCAGGGTTGACTTGCCGGCGCCGTTCTCGCCGATCAACCCGGTGACGTGGTCCGAGGGAACGGCGAAGGTGATGTCGGTGAGGACGCGGTCGCCGCCGCGGGGATAGGTGAAGCTCACACCGTCGATTTTGAGATGGTGGGGAGAGGCCATGGGGGAGGGATTCCTTCGGATGGGCGCGCTGGAGCCACACGAGGGGCTGCGACCGCGCGGGGAGAACTGGGGCGGGAATCAGTCACCGAAGAATCATGCCCACGAGTTTAGCGGAAGGAGACCGCGTTGGTGGTGTCCTGCACGATGCGCACCTCCGGATCGGGTCCGCCGTAGACCACCCGGGTGGTGTAGGCGACCCGGCCGTCCACCGGCAGGGGTTTGGTCAGGTCGACCGTCAGGCTGCCCTCGCTGGTGGTGTTGGAGTTGAGCACGTCCAGGGTCTGCCCGGCCATGTCCTCCGCGCCGGGCTGGCCCTCGAAGTTCAGGGCGCCCAGGGCCGGGCGCTGCTGCACGTCGACGTCCAGCTCCACCAGGTCGCCCTCGACGGAGACCAGGGTGAAGGTGGTGGTCTGCAGCAGGGTGGCGTCACCGGTGACCCGCGAATCCACGGACCACGTCGCGCCGGGGCCGACCGCCTCGCCGGGGAAGATCACCGGCAGGGACAGCAGCGTCATGATCGACTCCTCCGCCAGGGCGCGGCCCTCGTCGGTGGCCTCCGTGGGGGCGGCCAGGCGCACCAGGGACACGGCCCCGTCGTCCTCGGCCAGCCAACCGAGCTGGAAACCCTCCGCGCTGCGGATGTCGTCGGTCAACTCGAGGTCGGTGTAGGACGGCTGCCCCAGCCGCAGCTCCACGTCGCGGGTGGCGTCGGAGGTGTCCGGGGCCTCGGGATCGATCTCCTCCGGCTCCTCGGCGACCCTGGTCTCTCCACTCAGGGGCAGGGTCATGGTGGACACGTCGCCACCGGCGGGGGCCTGCACGTCCACGGCGTCGGCCTGCACGAGGCTCTGGTTGAATCCGTCGGCGACCTCCACGGTCACCGACTGCTGTGGGGCGTCACCGTTCTCCCCCGGCACATCGCGGAAGGCGAGCACCCGTCCGGGGCCGGCGCCCGTGGACTGGACGGTCACGCGGGCCGGGTCGACCGGCAGTCCCACGGCGGCCTCGACGCCGTCGTTCGTCTCCTCACCGGCGTCGGAACAACCGGCCAGCGTCAGCGCGGCAGCGGTGAGGACTGCGGCCAGGGCGCGACCGGTGCGGGCGGGGCGGAGAGAGGTCAGGGATGGCACGCGTCCACGGTACCCGACCGCGTGCCGCCGCCAGGCCCACGGGGAGGGGCGGGTGGACCCCGGCGCGGCGCATGGGGGAAGATGGGCTGTGTGAGTCAGGGAAGCCAGCGTAACCGGAAGAATGTTCCATTGATGGCCGCGATAGTCCTCATCGTCGCGGCCATTGATCAGGTCACCAAGGCGATCATGCTCGCCTGGTTGGAGCCGGGCGTCCCGGTCCCGGTGATCGGCGACTGGTTCCGGTTCTATCTGCTGTTCAACCCCGGCGCGGCATTTTCGATGGGGGAGAACTCCACGTGGTTGTTCACCACCATCCAGCTCGCCTTCGTCGTGGGCGTGGCCATCGCAGCCCCGCGGGTGCGGGACCGGTGGACGGCCGTCGGCCTGGCGCTGGTCGCCGGTGGTGCGCTGGGCAACCTGACCGACCGGTTGTTCCGGGATCCGGGATTCTGGTTCGGGCACGTCGTCGACTTCATCTCGGTGGGCAGTTTCGCGGTGTTCAACATCGCGGACTCCGCCATCACCGTCGGCGTGGTCGTCTTCGTCATCGCGATGCTGGCCGACGAGCGAACCCAGGCCCGCGAGGAGAAGGCCGCGAAGAACGAGAAAGAAAACACCGAGAATGAGGAGGTGACCGCGGATGAGCCGTGAGGTCCGTAATCTGCCCGTGCCCGAGGGCCTGTCGGGCATGCGTGTCGATGCGGCGCTGGCCAGGTTGCTGGGCATCTCCCGCACCGTGGCCGCCGAGCTGGCCGCCGACGGTGACGTGCTCATCGACGGCGCGGCCGTCGGCAAGTCTGAACGACTGACGGAGGGCACCTGGCTGGAGGTGACCCTGCCGCTTCCGGCCGAGCCGGTGACGCCGAAGATGGAGGTGGTGGAGGGCCTCGACGTCCTCTACGCGGACTCCCACATCATCGCGGTGAACAAGCCCGTCGGCGTGGCCGCCCACCCGACCGTCGGCTGGGAGGGGCCGAGCGTGGTCGGGGGCCTGGCCGCGGCCGGTTACCGCATCTCCACCTCGGGCCCGCCCGAGCGCAAGGGCATCGTGCAGCGGCTCGACGTGGGCACCTCCGGCGTGATGGTCGTCGCCGCCTCCGAGCGCGCGTACACGGTGCTCAAGCGGGCGTTCCGCGACCGGACCGTGGAGAAGACCTACCACGCGCTGGTCCAGGGGCATCCTGACCCGTTCACGGGCACGATCGACGCACCCATCGGACGCCACCCCTCCGCCGGCTGGCGCTTCGCGGTGACCAGCACCGGCAAGGAGGCCGTCACCCACTACCGGACCCTGGAGGCCTTCCCGGAGGCCACACTGTTGGAGGTCGCCCTGGAAACCGGGCGCACCCACCAGATCCGCGTGCACATGGCCGCGATCAAACATCCGTGCGTGGGTGACCCGATGTACGGCTCCGACTCGGAGCTGGCTGAGCGGCTGGGCCTCATCCGCCAGTGGCTGCACGCCGTGAAGATTGGATTCACCCACCCGGGCACCGGCACATGGATGGAGATCGAGGCACCCTACCCGGAGGACCTGCAGCACGCCCTGGACGTGGTGCGTCCGTGACCGATCGGCCAGACACCATCCGGAAGGTCCTCGCGGTGCTCGCGGTGATCGCACTTCTGGTGCTGCTGGTGGTCGCCAGTTTCGACGACCGCACAGCCAAGCCCATGCCCCCCAACGGGGACATGCTCGGCATGGACGCCGGGGAGACCCTCGCCGAATACCGGGAGCGCGCCGCCGGGACACTCGCCGCCGCACCCGCCGACGAGGAGGCCTTCGCCCTGGTGACCTTCACCGGGCCGCTGGCCCCGGTGGAGGCTGCGCGGGTGCTGGCCCCGGTGGGCCGGGTCAACGCCCTGATCGTCGACCTCGCCAGCCCCTTCGACCTGCCTGAACCCGTGGCGGGGGAGACCCGGGTCGACGTTTTCGAACGCCAGCTGGGACGCATCGGCGACAGCCTGGCCGGCATCGGCAATGTGCCCACCCCGGAGGAATTCGACGCCGTGGTCGTCTGGGAGACCGGTGACGTGCTGCGCGAGGTCGCTGCGGCTGAGCCTGTCGCGGCTGTGGAGGTGCTCCCACCCGACGCCGCCTGGGGCCGCTTCGGCGTGCGGCCCGTCCAGGTTGTGGAATGACCGGTTCAGACGTCGCTCGGCTCAGCGCCCGGTGCCTTCTCCCGCTGCCGTGACAACCGCCGCTGACGCAGCAGATCGAAGAGGAACAGCGCCACCGCGACCCAGATGATGATGAACCCGACCCAGCGGGCGGGCGGCATGTGTTCCTGGGTCACGAACAGCGCCCACAGCATCTGCATCGTGGGGGTCAGGTACTGCAGCATGCCGATGGTCGTCAGCGGCAGGAGCTTCGCGCCCATGCCGAACAGCAGCAGCGGCAGCGCGGTCACCGCGCCGGCGGAGATCAGCAGGCCCGCGTGCACCGGGCCTTCAGTGAAGAATGTGCCGGCGCCGGTGAATTCGAGCCAGATGAGATAGCCGAGGGCCACGGGGGTGAGCACCAGGGTCTCCGCGGTCAGCGACGCCGTCGCGGAGACCTTCACCCGTTTCTTCAGCAACCCGTAGACGCCGAAGGTCACCGCCATGCCCAGCGCCATGATGGGCGGTTGGCCCGTGAGGAACGTCAGCTGGATCACCGCGACGGCGGCGATCACCACGGCCGTCAGCTGGAGGGGGCGCAGCCGCTCCCGCAGGAAGACCACCCCTAGCACCACGGACAGCAACGGGTTGATGAAGTACCCGAGCGCCGCGTCAGCCACGTGCCCGGTGTTGACGGCGATGACGTAGATCAACCAGTTGGCGGCGATGAACACCCCGGCCACCGCCAGGTACAGCCAGGTCACGGCGGAGGCCTCCCGCAGTTCCCGCCAGCCTTTCTTCCACGTGACCACCAGCGTCATGATCACGGCGGTCCACACGAGGCGGTGGGCGAGAATCTCGACGGGCGCCGCCGGCAACAGGAGGGGGAAGAAGGCGGGGAAGATCCCCCACAGCAGATAGGCGAGCACTCCGTAGATCACGAAGGGTCAGCCTAGCCTGTCGTTTCCACCGGTCATCACCGCACGTGGCGGATGGATGCCTCCCGGCCACGCCCACCCACTTGCCGACCTCTCGTGGGGCAGAGGACAATTCGGGGCAGGAGTCCCCATCCCCCGGGAGGCGAGGAGACGTCGATGGCGAACGAACGTCCTGCCCTGCCGTGGGGTGCCGCGGCCGCCGGGTTGCTGATCCTCCAGACGGGCGTGTTCCTGGGCTCGCCGTCCGGAGGCGGGACGGTGGGTGGATTATTCGACGGCGGCGAGTCGGCCGAATCCCGGACCGTGATGACGATGGCGGAGGCCTACGGGGATCAGTACGCTGAATACGCGGTGATCTGTCCGGCCGATTCCCCCGAGATGGTCACCCGCAGCCTGGGCGGGGAGGCGCGACGAATCCCCTCCGAGGGTATCCCGCCCTCGCGCAACTACCTGATGCTGCGCACCCTGGATGGACAGACGGAGTGGCACCTGTTGCGGCGTGAGGTGGTCGATTTCTGCGGTGACGAGGGCCACGGGTGGGGTCTGCGGCCCATCGACGACCGCGCGGTCCTGCGTTTCGACGAGGAGACCGGGCGGTGGCTCTTCGAAAGGTCGGCCTGAGCCGCTGACCTGCCGACATCGATGTAATTTACCTTGGTCGGGGCGGGGGCTAGACTCTCGGGCATGGCTAAGAAATCGTCCTTCGTGCATCTCCACAACCACACAGAGTTCTCGATGCTCGACGGGATGGCGAAGATCGACATGCTCGCCGACGAGGTCAACCGCCAGGGCATGCCGGCGGTCGGTATCACGGACCACGGCAACATGTACGGCTCCGACGCCTTCTACCGCAAGATGACCTCCGCCGGGGTGAAACCCATCATCGGCATCGAGGCGTACCTCGCGCCCGAGTCACGCTTCAACAAGACCCGTGTGCGCTGGGGTGAGCCGCACCAGAAGTCCGACGACGTCTCGGCCTCCGGCGCCTACCTGCACCAGACGATGCTGGCGGAGAACGCCACGGGCCTGCGCAACCTGTTCTACCTGTCCTCGATGGCCTCCTACGAGGGCCAGCTGGGCAAGTGGCCGCGCATGGACGCCGAGCTGATCGCCGAGCACGCTGACGGCATCATCGCCACCACCGGCTGCCCCTCGGGTGACGTGCAGACCCGTCTGCGGCTGGGCCAGTTCGACCAGGCGCTGGAGGCCGCCGCGATGTGGCAGGACATCTACGGCCGGGACAACTACTTCCTGGAGCTGATGGACCACGGCCTGGAGATCGAGAACCGGGTACGTGACGGTCTGCTCGAGATCGGCCGCAAGCTGGACCTGCCGCCGCTGGTGACCAACGACTGCCACTACGTGCTCGAATCACAGGCGGAGGCGCACGAGGCGATGCTGTGCGTGCAGACCGGCAAGACCCTCTCCGACCCGGACCGCTTCAAGTTCGACGGCACCGGCTACTACATCAAGACCGCCGAGCAGATGCGGGAACTGTGGGACCACACGGTCCCGGACGGTTGCGACAACACCCTGTGGATCGCCGAGCGCGTGGGCGATTACGGGGAGATCTGGGAGTCCCACCCGCACGACCGCATGCCGGTCGCGGAGGTCCCGGAGGGCCACACCCCGACCACCTGGCTGCATCACGAGGTCATGGAGGGGCTCAGGGAGCGTTTCGACGGCGCGGAGATCCCGCAGGACTACCTCGAGCGCGCCGAGTACGAGATCGAAGTCATCGACATGAAGGGCTACCCGTCCTACTTCCTCATCGTCGCCGAGATCATCCGTCACGCCCGCTCCATCGGCATCCGGGTCGGCCCGGGCCGTGGTTCCGCCGCCGGCGCGCTCGTCGCGTACGCGCTGACCATCACCAACATCGACCCGATCGAGCATGGCCTGCTCTTCGAGCGGTTCCTCAACCCGGAGCGGCCGTCGGCGCCCGATATCGATATCGACTTCGATGACCGTCGCCGCGGTGAGATGATCAAGTACGCCGCCGACCGCTGGGGTGAGGACAAGATCGCCCAGGTGATCACATTCGGCACGGTGAAGACCAAGCAGGCGATCAAGGACTCCGCACGCGTGAAGTTCGGCCAGCCCGGTTACCAGATGGCCGACCGCATCACGAAGGTCCTCCCGCCGCCGATCATGGCCAAGGACATCCCCCTGTCCGGCATCACGGACCCGAACCATGAGCGCTACAACGAGGCGGGTGAGGTCCGTGCCCTCATCGAGACCGACCCCGACGTGCGCGACATCTACAACACCGCCCGCGGGCTGGAGGGCGTGGTCCGCCAGGCCGGCGTGCACGCCTGTGCGGTGATCATGGCGTCCGTGCCGCTGCTCGACCACATCCCCATGTGGAAGCGGCCCGCCGACGGTGCGCTGATCACCGGCTGGGACTACCCGGCGTGCGAGGCCATCGGACTGCTGAAGATGGACTTCCTGGGCCTGCGAAACCTCACCGTCCTCCACGACGCGGTCGAGAACATCAAGCGCAACCGGGGCGAGGAGATCGACCTGGAGGCG
>CAYSIP010000041.1:0-15549 GCA_964431055.1 uncultured Corynebacterium sp.
TCGAGAACTTGTAGCCCTTGGTGTAGTCGAACTTCTCGACCGCACGGATCAGGCCGAGGTTGCCCTCCTGGATGAGGTCGAGGAAGAGCATGCCGCGACCGGTGTAGCGCTTGGCCAGGGAGACCACGAGCCGCAGGTTGGCCTCGAGCAGGTGGTTCTTCGCCTTGCGGCCGTCGCGGGCGATGGCCCGCAGGTCACGCTTGACTGCCGGGGTCAGCTTCGCGTCCTTGTCGCCGGAGGCGAAGGCCTCCTCCATCTGCTGCATGCGGTACTCCGCGTACAGGCCGGCCTCGATGCGCTTGGCCAGGGACACCTCCTGCTCGGCGTTGAGCAGCGCGACCTTGCCGATCTGCTTGAGATAGGCGCGGACGGAGTCGGCCGAGGCCGTGAGCTGGGCGTCCTTGCGGGCCTGCCGTAGTGCGGCAGACTCGTCCTCGTCCCAGACGGAGGCGCCCTCGTCCGCCTCTTCCTCTTCTTCGTCCTCCTCGTCCTCGGGGAGCTCATCCTCCTCGAGTTCCGTGTCGAACTCCTCTTCCTCGTCGTCGGCGATCACCGGTTCGAAGTCCGGGTCTTCCCCGGCGGGGGTGAGCTCGTCAGTCTCCAGCTCCGGATCGACGTCGCCGGCCTTGGCGGTCGTCTTCTTCGCGGTGGTCTTCTTGGCCGTCTTACGGGCGGTCTTCTTGGCCACCTTCTTTGCCGTCTTCTTGGCCACCTTTCGGGCGGCCTGCTGCACCGGGGTGGTGTCCTCGGTCATGTCCGGGACAGTCGTGTCCGCGGGCACGGTGGAATCGGCGGGGGTGACCGCCGCCGGGGTGGTTGTGCGGGGAGCCGCTTTGCGGGCGGTCTTCCTGGCGGTCTTTTTCGCCGTCTTCCTGGCGACGGTCTGCTCCGCGGCGGTCACCGCGTTGTCCCCGCCGCCGTCCGAGAGTGCCTTGCCTGAAGAATCGGTGGCTGCCACGTACGCCCTTTCGCCTTGCTAACTCGTCCGTGTGGTCAGGGTTCGACACCTCTGAGGTGACGAACCACGGTATGTCTTGGCCACACTAGTGAAAAAGTAGGGCCGTCTGCCTGTCTTCTGTCCCCGATCCATCCCTTTTCGGACGGTGGGTGGCATCGGCGACGGCCCGCCTTCAACACGATCGATCGCCCAGTATAGAGGATCATTCCCGGACACGTGGCAATGACCCCGCCTCCGCCGGGGTGTGGACGGGGCAGGGCGGTTGTCACCCATGGCGCAGGGAGGGGTTAAGGCGCCAGATGCGTCGTCACCGCCATGGCGGCACCCACGATGCCGGCGCGGTTGCGCAGCTTCGCCGGAATCACCGGAGTGTCGACGGTCAGGAGGGGAATCCAGCGCTCATGGTCACGGGAGATGCCGCCCCCGACGACGAACAGACCCGGAGAAAACAGCCGCTCGTACTCCGCAAGGACCTTCGAGACCCGCTTCGCCCACTTCTTGAAGCTGAGTTCCTCACGGTCCTTCACGGCGGAGGACGCCTGGTGCTCGGCTTCCTTCCGGCCGACGAGCAGGTGACCGATCTCCGTGTTGGGGAACAGGTGACCGTCGATGAGGAAGGCGGAACCGATGCCGGTGCCGAAGGTGAGGAAGATGACCGCGCCGGTGGCGGCCGCCGGGTCACCGAAGGTGGCCTCCGCCAGGCCCGCGGCGTCAGCGTCATTGAGCACGCTGATCTCCCGGTCACCGAGGTGGCGGTGGAACAGCTCGTCGACGTTCGTGCCGATCCACGAGGGGTCGATGTTCGCCGCGGATCGCGCGACCTGGCCCCTGACGACCGAGGGGAGGGTGATCCCCACGGGTCCGTCCCATTTCTCCTGCCGGAGGATCTCCGCGACGGTCCCCGCCACCGCCTCCGGGGTCGCCGGTTTCGGCGTCGCAATCTTGATCCGCTCCCCGGCGAACTCGCCGTCGTCGAGATTGACGCGTGCCCCCTTGATGCCCGAACCGCCGATGTCGATGCCGAAGCCGATAGTGCTCATGGCGACAACAGTACAAAATATCGACCTGTCGCGGGCACTGTGTGGGTGGGGGCACAATGGGGTCCATGAACTACACCGAGGAGCCCTCCAGCGACGTGCCCGACCCTGCGATTCTGCGCGATATCGCCGTGGACGTGGCCGTCCGCGCCGCCGGGCGCATCAGCGACAAACGTCGGGAACTGGGTGACGTCCGCCAGTTCGCCACGACGAAATCATCCGCGGTCGACCCGGTGACGATCGTGGACACGATGGCCGAGGACTTCATCGCCGACCGGCTCGAGGCGCTGCGCCCCGACGACGGGATCATCGCCGAGGAGGGTTCGGAGCGGGCGTCACTGTCGGGCGTGTTCTGGGTGATCGACCCGATCGACGGCACGGTGAACTTCCTCTACGGGGTGCCGCAGTACGCCGTCTCCATCGGGGTGGCCGTCAACGGGGAGGTCGTTGCGGGAGCGGTGGTCAACGTCGCGACCGGGGAGGTGTACTCGGCCGCCGCCGGCCACGGTGCGACGGTGGAACGCGGCGGCGAGCGCCTGAGCCTGCAGTGCAATTCGTTGGACGACCCCGCCCTGGCGCTGGTGGCCACCGGATTCTCATACTCTTCGGAACGCCGCCGGGTGCAGGCGGACCTGCTCACGAAGGTGCTGCCGCAGGTGCGCGACATCAGGCGCATGGGCGCCGCCGCCCTGGATCTGTGCCAGGTGGCGGAGGGCACGGTGGACGCCTACTACGAGCACGGCATCCACTGCTGGGACTATGCGGCCGGCATGATCATCGCCCGGGAGGCCGGGGCGATCGTGCACGCCCCCAGCCTGTCGACGCCCGGGACGTCCGGTGAGGTGACTTTCGCGGCGGCCAGGTCACTGGAACCCACCCTGGCGTCCCTGCTCAAGGAGGCGGGGGCGCTGGCGCCCCTGCCGCGCTAGGCTTGCGACCGCCTGTCATGGGGCCGTGTCACGACCCCTCACGGCACCCCTGTGAGCAGGGCATATGACAGGGGGCGGATTGTCGTTTAGTATGCGCCTCGACATACCCACTTACCGGGCATCTCCGGCACCGGTGGAACGAATCAAGCGAGACAGAGGATTTTGCGCATGGCCACTGACTACGATGCCCCCCGCCGCCGGGCCGACGACGAGCTCGACGCCGACTCCCTCGAGGGCCTGAAGGCCGCCGAAGCCGGCACCAGCGCCATGGACGAGGACGGCGAGATCGTCGAGCCTTTCGAGCCGCCGACCGTGGACCTGACGGGGGAGGAGCTCAACGTGACCGTGGTGCCGCGTCAGGCCGACGAGTTCACCTGCTCCAGCTGCTTCCTGGTCCAGAAGGTCAACCGGAAGTCGCACACCGAACCGGACGGCTCCGTCATCTGCCTCGACTGCGCCTAGAACGCCTCCAGTGCAATGGCCGCCGGATCCCACGGGATCGGCGGCCATCAGTTTTTCGGTGCCCGGGCCGAAGCCGGGCGCCCGGACCTATTTGGTCGGGTAGTGAGAGAGGGAGGCATCCGTCTGCTCGGGGAGGAACGCCTCCAGCAGCTTCTCCGGGTTCTTCGTCGCGATGAGCCAGTAGGGGGTGGGGTCCTCTGGGTCGTCGAGCACCAGCATCACCATCTCGTGGACCCAACCGTGGGACACGACGAAGGCCGCCGGATCCAGCTGACGCCCCATGGCGTTGCGCTTCGCCGTCGCCGGCACGGCCAGCGAACGGGAGACGACATCGGCCGGCAGCGCCGCCGACTTCACCAGCAGCCACCGCGTGCCATCCGCGTCCTGCTCCACCTCCACCTCGGTGGAGGACAACGAGAGCAGCACCCAGACGGCCACCAGGGAGAGCACGGTCCCGGGAACGATGAGCCACCAGACATTACGGTTGTGCGCCACCTGCGCCGTGGTCAACGCGACGAGGAACGCGGCCAGCACCCACCAGTAAACGGGCACCCATTGCCGCTCGCGGTACAGGGTCTGCGTGTCAGAGGAACCGGTGTCAATCACGATTAACCACTCTACTGCACCCTCCCGGGGGCTTTGACCGGCCGGTCTGGTCCGCGTGCGTACCCTGAGCACCGTGACCGACTACCACGATGAATCCACCGCACCCGTCTCCGGCGCCCCACTGGGGGCGGTCCGTGTCCTCCGCCTCGACAAGGACCTCCCGCTGCCCGTCCGCGCCCACCCGGGTGACGCCGGAGCGGATCTTTACTCGGCCGGGGACGTCGATCTGGCGCCGGGGGAGCGGGCCCTGATCGGCACGGGCGTGGCCGTGGCCCTGCCCCTGGGCACCGTCGGCCTGGTCCACCCGCGATCAGGACTGGCCGCCCGCCAGGGGTTGAGCATCGTCAACGCCCCCGGCACCGTCGACGCCGGCTACCGGGGAGAGATCAAGGTCAGCCTGATCAATCTCGATCCTCGGGAGACCATCCACATCACGCGGGGCATGCGCATCGCCCAGCTGGTCATCCAACGCGTGGAGCTGGTCGACTTCCTGGAGGTCGATGAACTCGACGACACCGAACGTGGTGCGGGCGGGCACGGATCCACCGGGGTCAACTGAGCAGACAGCCCCTGTCCACCCCGGTACAGTAGTGCCGAAACCCGGGTCCCCTTCACGCTGCACAGGGGCCCCGGGACACGAGAGAAAGGAAGTGAGCGGACCATGGCGCTGTGGCCATTCGGCAAGAAGAAGAACGATGAGACCGCCGACACCGGCCGTCCCGACGCGACAGAACGGGACGCCCAGGAACCCACCGTGGCCTCCGCCCCGGCCGATTCCCCGGCGGACGCGGTGGCGGCCGGCACCACGGACACGGCCCGCGCCTCCGCATCCCCGGGGGTCGACCTCGGGGACGAGCCGGACCCGGTCCATGACGCGGTCACCGGTTCCACCGGTCCCTTCGACGGCGATTCCGTCGAGATCACCGACTTCGACTTCTCGGATTTCTCCAGCGGCGTGCTCAACCTGGGGTCCATGCAGATCCCGCTGCCCAAGGAGTCGCAGGTTCAGGTGGAGATGGGTGAGCAGGGGCCGAAGATGCTCCACATCGTCACCCGCCACGGCCGTATCACCCCGGTGGCCTTCGCCGCCCCGCGTTCCGCCGGACAGTGGCGTAAGGCCGCCCAGGAGATCGCCGAGGGCATGACCGGCGACGGGCTCACCGTCCGGGTCGAACGCGGACCCTGGGGGCGCGAAGTGGTCGGGGAAGGTCCGGCGGGTATCATCCGCATCATCGGCGCGGAGGGTCCGCGCTGGATGCTGCGCATGACCCTGGCCGCCCCGGTGGACAAGGCCGACGAACTCGCCGAACTCGGCCGGGAAGTCACCGCCCGCACCTTCGTCTACCGCGGCGATAACCCGGTGCTCGCCGGAAACTCCCTGCCTGTCGCTCTGCCGGAGCAGCTCGTCACCCAGGTCCAGCAGGCCATGCAGCAGCGCGCCCAACAGCAGCAGGGGCAGCAGAATCAGCAGGCCCCCGGAACCGGACGGGACCGGCAGGACCTCGACGAAACCGCTCAGGCACTGCGCGACCTTCACGGCGGCACCAAACCGTCGAACGATCCCACGGAGAAGTAGTGAGCGAAGACAACCGGGCCGCCTCGGCAGCCGACACCGCCACGGGCGGGACCGACGCAGGCCCCGGACAACCGGAGCAGCAACCCACCCTCCTGGAACAGATGGGCGGGTTGTCGGGGCTGGTGTCCTCGACCCTGCCGATCCTCGTCCTCGTCCCGGTCAACAACGCCTACGGCCTGGTGCCGGCGCTCCTGGCGGCGCTCGGCGTCGCCTTGCTGGTCTTCCTCTGGCGGCTGGTGCGCAAGGAGAACCTGCAGCCGGCGTTCTCCGGCCTGATGGGGGTGGGCATCGGTGCCGCCATCGCCTGGTGGACGGGTGACGCAAAGGGGTACTTCCTCTACGGCATCTGGATGTCACTGTTGCTGTGCATCCTGGCTCTCGGGTCGGTGATCGTGCGTTGGCCGCTGGTCGGTGTCATCTGGAAGGGCATCAACGGCGAGGGAATGGCCTGGCGGGAGAACAAGACCGCCCTCCATGCCTACGCCTGGGCCACCCTCGGATGGGCGGTGGTGTTCCTGGCTCGGTTCGTCATCCAGAACAACTTCTACAACGCGGATGACACCAACGCCCTGGCCGTCGCCCGCATCCTCATGGGCTGGCCGCTGACCGGCGTGGTCACCCTGTTCACCTTCTTCATGGCCCGCCGCGCCAACCAGGCGATGGGCGCCGAGTCCCCCGCGGGGGACCACGCCGGGCGATCCGACGACCACAGCAACCACCCGCACACCATCAACGACACCGGAGACGCCGGACAGGCCCATGACTCGCAGCGCGAGCCCGGCACCGGATCCGTCTCCGGACAGGAGAACCGGACATGACCGATAACCAACCCACCACCCACACCGTGAGTGACGATTCAGCGGACACCCTCAGCAAGGGAGCCCAGCTCACCCTCGAGGTGGAGAGAATGGCGCACGGGGGAGAGGGCATCGCCACCCATGAGGGCCGGGTCGTCTTCGTTCGCGGCGCATACCCGGGGGACACCGTCACCGCCACCGTCACCGAGGTCAAGAAGCGTTTCGCGCGTGCAGGCGTCGACGCCGTGCTCGAGGCCGGACCGTACCGCGCGCCACAGGCCTGCCCGGCGGCCGCCGCCGGCGCGGGTTGCTGCGACTACGGCGACGTCGACCCCGTCCGGGAGATCGACCTCAAGTCCCAGATCCTCAACGGCCAGCTGACCCGCCTGGGCGGACTGACGGAGGTCCCGCCCACCGAACACATCAACCTGGAGCCTTCCCGCGGCTGGCGCACCCGCGTCCGCCTGGGAGTCGATGACCAGGGCCGCGCCGGGACCCGTGCGCGGGGTTCGCGTGATCTGATCACGTCCACCGTCTGCACCCAGGTGGTCCCCGGGTTGCTCGACGGGCTGGTGGGCGAGGGTGCCCGCACCTTCACCCCGGGTGCGGAGATCGTCGTCGTGCTCGACGGTGAGGGGCAGCGTCACATCGTCGAGACCAGGCGGGCGCCGCGCGGCCGGCGCGTGGAGAAGATCACCGACGTGCTCGAGGGTTCCGGCACCGTCACGGAAACCGCCGACGGGCACACCTTCACCTTCCCGGCCACCGCCTTCTGGCAGGCACATGTGCAGGCCCCGGGCTCCTACGCGGGGCTCGTGCGCCGCTGGCTGGCGGATCTGCCTGCCGCACCGGAGGGCGCCGCGAACGTGGGCTGGGATCTCTACGGAGGCGTCGGCCTGTTCGTTCCGGCCCTGGGAGACAGCCTGGGGGAGGGGGCGCAGATCGTCACCGTCGACTACTCCGCGGCCGCCGCGAAGCAGTCCCAGGAGTCGCTCGCGGACTACGAGCTGTCGGTGCGCAACGCGCGCGTCGAGAAAGCCGTGGGCACCCTGCCCGCCCCGCGCGTCGTCGTCCTCGATCCCCCGCGCACCGGGGCCGGTGACGAGGTGGTCTCGGCGGTGGCCCAGGCGGGCCCCGAGCGGGTCATCCACGTCGGTTGTGACCCGGCCACCTTCTCCCGCGACATCGCTTCCTGGGGGCAGGCCGGTTACCGACCGACCCGGATGGCACTGGTCAACGCTTTCCCCGGCACCCACCACTTCGAGGTCATCGCGCAGCTGGAGCGCTGATCCTCCGGTCCTCTGCCCCGGATGTCCGTCGGGCAGGGGAGACCGCAAGCGCGCCTGCCGAGTGGCCGGCGCGAAGTGCGGCGACGGGCAGGTATGATGACCGGATACGGCTGTCCGAACCGCGGACCGTGATCCGAGCCGTGGGCTGCGTCTGACGGCCTCAAATCGGACCAGTCTCAGGTAGCCGAGCACGAAAAGGAGTTGGAGATCATCTCCATGGGAATCCTCAGCGGACTGTCCTCGCCGAAGGACCTCAAGGCCCTCGCACCCGATCAGCTCGACGACCTCGCCGCCGAGATCCGGGAGATGCTGATCGAGAAGGTCTCCGCAACAGGTGGCCACCTCGGTCCCAACCTGGGGGTGGTCGAGATGACCATCGCCCTGCACCGGGTCTTCGACTCCCCGGACGAGCCTCTGATCTTCGACACCTCGCACCAGTCCTACGTGCACAAGATGCTCACCGGGCGGGTGCACCAGTTCGACACCCTGCGTCAGAAGGGTGGGTTGTCCGGTTACACCTCGCGGTCCGAGTCGGAGCACGACTGGACGGAGTCCTCGCACGCCTCGGCGTCCCTGTCGTATGCCGACGGCATGGCCAAGGCGTTCGCGCTGACGGGGAGGGGTGACCGCAACGTCGTCGCGGTCGTCGGTGACGGTGCGTTGACGGGTGGCATGTGTTGGGAGGCGCTCAACAACATCGCCGCCGGCCAGGAACGCAACGTGGTCATCGTGGTCAACGACAACGGTCGCAGCTATTCGCCGACCATCGGTGGTTTCGCCGCGAACCTGGCGCAGCTGCGCATGCAGCGCGGTTATGACGAGATCATGGAACACGGCAAGAAGACCCTGAAGTCCATGGGATGGGTCGGCGAGCGCACCTTCGAGGCCCTCCACGCCTTCAAGGAAGGCGTGAAGTCCACCGTGCTGCCCACCGAGATGTTCCCTGAGCTGGGCATGAAGTACATCGGTCCCGTCAACGGTCATGATCTGGAATCCCTGGACAACGCCTTCCGGTACGCGAAGGAGTACGAGGGCCCCATCATCGTCCACGTGGTCACGGAGAAAGGCCACGGTTTCGCCCCGGCCGTCAACGACGAGGCCGACCAGATGCACGCCACGGGCGTCATCGA
Organism: uncultured Corynebacterium sp.; assembly: GCA_964431055.1. Classification (GTDB taxonomy): domain Bacteria; phylum Actinomycetota; class Actinomycetes; order Mycobacteriales; family Mycobacteriaceae; genus Corynebacterium. The sequence goes on from CAYSIP010000041.1 coordinate 8,785, forward strand.
CCCGGTCACCGGCATCCCGAAGTCCAAATCCGTCCCGGGGTGGACCGCCATCTTCGCCGAGGAGCTCATCTCCGCGGCGGAACGGCGCGACGACATCGTGGCAATCACCGCCGCGATGGCCGGCCCCACCGGTCTGGCGGCCTTCGCCGATCGTTTCCCGGCCCGCTTCTTCGACGTCGGCATCGCCGAGCAGCACGCGGTGACCTCCGCCGCGGGTCTGGCACTGGGTGGACTGCATCCGGTGGTCGCGGTCTACTCGACCTTCCTCAACCGCGCCTTCGACCAGCTGCTCATGGATGTCGCCCTTCTCGAGCAACCGGTGACCCTGGTGCTCGATCGCTCCGGGGTCACAGGTTCCGACGGCGCCAGCCACAACGGGGTGTGGGACATGTCCGTCACCTCGATCGTGCCAGGGATCAAGATCGCCGCGCCGCGTGACGGGGCGCAGTTGCGCGAGCTGTTCAACGAGGCCATCGAGGTCACCGAGGGCCCGACCGTCGTGCGCTATCCGAAGGGTTCCCTGCCCATGGAGCAGGAGGCGCTGACCCGTCTCGACGACGGTGTCGACGTCCTGCATTACACCGACGCCCAGGACGAACCCGACCGCGTCGACGTCCTGCTCGTCTCCATCGGCAGTTTCGCGGAGGTGGCCACGCAGGTGGCCGACCGCCTGGAGGAGCTGGGTGTGAACGTCACGGTCATCGATCCGCGTTGGGTCGTACCCGTGGCACAGTCGCTCGTGGCGATGGCCGATGACCACGACCTCGTGATCACGGTCGAGGACGGCGTGGTGCGCGGCGGCGTCGGCTCCCTGCTGGGAGAGGCGATGTCGGCCGCTGAAGTCGACACCCCTCTGCGCCAGTTGGCCTTCCCCGGTATCTTCCCGCAGCACGCCTCCCGCTCGGAACTGCTCGCCGAGGTCGGGCTCGACGTCGATGGCGTCACCGCCTCGGTCACCGGCTGGCTGGACACCCTCTTCGGCGAGGCCGTCGAGGAAACCGGGCAGGTGGAACAGACGGGCTGACGCCCCGGCCGGCCCGCCCGGGGCGGCGCCGCTGATCAGCGGAAGAGCGCCGACCCGAGGATGGGGTGGGTCAGCTCGATCTGCCAGTCGCGGGCCTCATGGTCGCGCAACAGGTCCGCCAGCTCCTCGCGGGTGCGGATCTGTCCTCCATCCGTGGCGGCCCACACGGCCGCCCGCAAGGTGGCCGGGCGGAGAAGGTTCTCCGTCGGGACGTCGATCTCCGCGCCCAGTTCGTCGATCTGCTCCCGCAGGTGCTGCAGCAGCTCATAGGAATCGGGGTAAGAGCTCGCCCAGAGATTCCGGTTCGGCACGCCCCGGTCAGCGCTCTCAGCGGTGGGCCAGGTGTCCGGGTCAGAATCCAGCGCACGCTGCACGGCCTCGAGCCAGAAGGTCGCGGCCGAACGGCGACGGGCGGGGAAACCCTTGATGCGGGAGAGCTCCCGTGCATTGGCGGGTGGGCGGCGGGCGATCTCGACGAGCACCTTATTCGGTAGGATCCGGCTGACCGCCCGGTCCTGATCCACGGCGATGGACTCCCGGATCATCCACAGTTCGCGCGCAACGACCAGCTGCGCGGGGCGCCGGAGGGTGCCCACTCCGCGAATGTCCCGCCAGGTGGTCTCCGGCGGCCCGGTGATCTCCGCGTGGGTGCGTCGGATGTACTCGAATTCCTCGCTGGCCCACTCGAGTTTGCCCTGGGCGTCCAGCAGCTCGACCATGGCCTCCGCCAACTCCAGCAGCAGCTCCACGTCGAGGGCCGCGTAGGCCAGCCAGTCGGCCGGCAGCGGGCGCTGTGACCAGTCCTCGGCCCCGTACCCCTTCTTCAGGTGCACGTCGAAGACGGACTCGATCATGGCGGCGAGGTTGACATGGTCGAAACCCGCCAACCGCCCCGCCAGCTCGGTGTCGAAGATCCGGCCCGGGTACAGACCGAGCCAGGCCAGGCTCGGAAGGTCGGAGACGGCGGCGTGGATGACCCAGTCCTGCCCGCCGATCACCGGGGCCAGGACCGCCATGAGCTCCTCGCGGTTCCCCTCGGGGTCGAGCAGCAGTGTGCCGACGCCGCGTCGGCGCAGCTGGATGAGGAAGGCGCGGTCGTCGTAACGGAAACCGGAGGCGCGCTCCGTGTCGACCGCGATCGGACCCTGCCCTGCCTCGAGGGCGGCGGCTGCCTCCCGGAAATGGTCCGGGGTGTGTAGCAGCGGGGGGACCCCGTCACGCGGGGTCGACAGATGATTCGCCATGAATCATCAGCCTAGACGCACATGGCCGGGTGTGGGTCAACGACCCAGTTCGGTCACGCCCTCCGGCGGCAGTCCCGCCACGTGGGCCAGCACCCGGGAGAAGGCGATGACGTGCGCGGTCAGGTCGGTTCCGGACGCGGTCCAGGAGGCGCGCATCTCCAGCTGGTGGGCCCGCGGCGGGCCACCGATCTCACCGAAGCGCACCGAAGCGGTCGAAGTGACCGTGCCACCCAGGTTGGTGTGATCAGCGCCGGCTTCACCGAGTCCCTCCGTCAACCACTGCCAGGCGACGTCCGGGAGCAGGGGGTCGGAGGCCACCTCATGCTCCATGTCCGCCTGGATGTAGGCGACCAGGCGCATCGAGCCTTCCCACGCCTCCTCGGCCTGCGGATCGTGCAACAGGATGAGACGGCCGAAGGCATCACCCATGGCCCCTTCAGCGTCGGTGGGCGCCAGGTCGGCGTCCTGGTGGACCACCTCGAAACCCACGGCGTGACTGAACGGCGCCAGTCGCTGTGGTGGCCGGATGGTGCCCAGACTGATTTCCGGTCGGAGATGGGCGGCGTGCATGGACTCCACGGCATCGGTGAACGCCTGGGGCGTGGCGTTCCTGCCCGAGTCCGCTGGGTCGTCTGCGGCGTGGGACGACAGCGCCGAGGTCGGCGTCGAGGAGGCATCGGAGTTCATCACGCCCTCAAGCTATCGACGGCACCGACGCGGACGGGGGAGGCGCGCCGTATAGCACGTCGGCTGGCGGGCGGTGCTGCGGGTGGGGTGATCGGCCCTGGGCGTGGCATCCAACTTATGATGGAGGGCGACGCCGCGCCGTACGGGAGAACACCAGCCCTCGGAGGCGGCAGCCGACCCTCAGAAAGGACACGAGACGACGTGAGCAAGCTCAACTTCGACGAGCTCAACAAGATTCAGCGCTACACCCAGTGGGCCACTTTCCGGGTGATCCCCGGTGCCCTGGGCTCCGAACGCGCCGAGATCATCACCGAGGCCCGGGAATTCTTCGAACGCCTGGAGCGGGAGGGCAAGGTCACCGTCCGCGGCATCTACGACATCTCCGGATCCCGCGCGGAGACGGACTTCATGATCTGGTGGCACGCCGAGGGGTTCGCCGACCTGCAGGCCGCCTACAACGGCTTCCGCCGTACCACGGTGCTGGGCCAGGCCAGTGAGGTGTTCTGGATCGGCAACGCGCTGCACCGCCCGGCGGAGTTCAACAAGTCCCACCTGCCGTCCTTCATCATGGGCGAGGAGCCGCAGGAGTGGATCACGGTGTACCCGTTCGTCCGCTCCTACGAGTGGTACCTGCTGGACGCCACCGAGCGTCGCCGTATCCTGGCCGAACACGGTCAGGCCGCGCGTGACTACCCGGACGTGCGCGCCAACACCGTCCCGGCCTTCGCACTCGGCGATTACGAGTGGCTGTTGGCCTTCGAGGGGCCGGAACTCGAGCGGATCGTCGATCTGATGTACAAGATGCGCTACACCGAGGCGCGTCTGCACGTGCGTGAGGAGACGCCGTTCTTCACCGGTCGTCGCGTGGCAGACGTCGCAGAACTCATCGAGTTTCTGCCGTAACCCGCCACCGACGCGCTGTTAGAGCAGAAAGATCAGCCCCCGACCTTGAACTGGTCGGGGGCTGATTGCCAGGTCCGGCCGCTAACTCTCGATCGGCTTCTCCTCGAGTCGCACACTGAGCGAGTTGATGCAGTAGCGCAGATCAGTGGGCGTGTCATAACCCTCGCCGGCGAAGACGTGCCCCATGTGGGACTCGCAGTTGGCGCACACCACCTCGGTGCGCACCATGCCGAGGGAGTGGTCCTCGCGCTCGATGATGCGGTCTCCCGCCAGGGGGGAGAAGAACGTCGGCCAGCCACAGTGGGACGGGAACTTCTCCGTTGAACGGAACAACTCGAAACCGCAGGCGCGGCAGGTGTAGATGCCCTCGGTGGTGGTGTCGGTGTACTCGCCCACGTGCGGCGGCTCGGTGCCGGCCTGGCGCAGCACGTGGAACTCCTCAGGCGACAGACGCTCGCGCCACTGGTCGTCGCTGATCAGCTTGAAGTCGGTCATGGGTGATCCTCCCCGATATCGCGGATATGGTCGTGAGATTCGAGTCTAACGTCTCCGCCCTTCACGGGACAGGCCGCGCCGTCAGGCCCCGTGCGGGGCCCTGGTGCTGCCCGCCGGCCGGGCCCCACGGGTGGCCCGGATGTTGCCGTCCTCAGCAGTTCCGTCGCCGGTGGGGGCCGGTGCGGTTTCCTCCCTGTCTTCGGTGCGCCACCACACCACCGCGCAGGTGGTGATCGCGATGAGCAGGATGCCCCAACCGGCCGTCGCCTGGAAGAAATCCGCCCACCGGCCCCAGTCCACCCAGCGCTGTGACTGCCACGAGTCGGGGGAGAGGAACAGGAAGGCAGCGGCCCAGGCGGGCCACGTGTGGAAGACGCTGCGGCCCAGCAGCACCGTGAAGAACATGGGGAAGATCATCATCGAGTAGTACATCTGCCCCAGGGACGACAGGAAGAACACGCCGGTGAGCAGCAGGCCCGTGGTCGTTGCCGCCCACAGCAGCGGGTCCGTGTACCGCCACCGCAGCAACACGATCACCCCGACGCCGACGACTGCGGCGAACAACAGCCACAGCACCGACTCCAACCAACCGGGCATGCCGAAGTACACGGCCATCCCGGTGAATGAGGAATTGGCGTAGTCGCGCACCTCCCCGAGGTAGGGCATCAGGCGGGTCACGTAATCCCCCGCACCCGGCACCAGTGGCCAGGCCACCAGATTGGCGAGCACGGGCACCCCGACGCCGCCGATCAGCGGGCGCCACTCGAGCCTGACCAGGGGAAGGAACAGCAGGGGGGCGAACATGGGCTTGACCAGAATCAACACGCCGATGATCAGTCCAGCCCACCAGCCACGGCCGCTGAGCCACAGCCAGAGGAAGACGGCCAGCCCCAGCAGGAGAACACCGTTGATATTGGAAAAGACCAGTGTGTTGCGCACCGATTCGGTGAGAAACGCCGCGGCTATCGACGCGGGCCACACCAGGGACCGCAGGCTGAAGCCGAACAGGCGGGTGAGCACCGCCAGCCCCATGACGATGGCGGCTGCATTGGCCACGATGAACGCTGTGCGCGCCAGGTCGAAATTCCCGATCATTCCCAACGGGGCGAGCAGCAGCGTGGCGCCCGGGTTGTAGAGGTAGTGGGGATCCACGTGGTGGTAGATCTCGTTGTAGACCGGAACCCCGTCCAGGAAGCGGCGGACCGCGGAATAGACGGTGGTGAAGTCATCGGTGACCGAGCCGTTGATCGCCATGATCGCGACCCGGTGGATGATCAGGAGGACCGCCAGGGGCCAGAAGGCCGCGTTGCCCACCCTGTCCCAGGAGGTGCGCCGTGGTTCGGTGGCGCCCGGTCCGGTCAGCGGGGTATCAGCCACCCAGAGCTGTTTGAGTCGGTCGGCTACTGGCGAAGTCACGCGCCCACATTAACCGAGGACTCCTCGGGCGGCGGCGACCAACACTCAGCGGCGGCGTCGGTAACGCAGGAACAGGGAGCTGTCGGCGGTGGCCTGGACGTCCTCGAGTTCCAGGCGGCGGGCGAAGGGGCGGGCGTCCGCCGGAAGGTGGACGAGGGGTTGTTCGACGGGGGCGTGGACGAGCGGTTCGAGCGTCAGGTGCAGGACGTCGATCAGATCGGCGCTGAGCATCATCCCCAGAATTCCCGGCCCACCTTCACAGGAGATCTGCAGCAGTCCCCGCCCGTGGAGGGCGGCCATGATGTCGGTGGGGGAGCCCGGGCCGGTTGAGACCAGCTCGGCGCCGGCCTTCTCCAGGCGCTGCCGTCGTTCCGCCATCGACGGGGCTGTCAGCGAGGCCTCGGGGGTGAGCAGCATCGGCGGATGCTCGGGGTTCGAGAACAGGCGGGACGACGGGTCAAGGTTCAGGGACCGGGTGATCACCGCCAGCACGGGGGCGGTCGACTGACCGCGGGAGCGCCTGACCGCCTGCTCCTTCACGGTGCCGAGGGCCGGGCCGTAGTTCTCGGTCCGGACCGTCTGGGCGCCGACGAGCACGACGTCGGACCACTGCCTGGCCCCCAACAGCAACGCGGTGTCGGTGGCGTTGCCCAGGTGCTGGGTGCTCCCTCCGGTGGACGCCGAACCGGCGAGGGTGGAGATGAACACCGCCCGGATTTCCGGTTCCCCGACCGGCGGGATCGGGCCAAGGAGGGACTGGACTGGGATCTCGGCGGGGTAGGGGCGCATGGCCAGCATGCTAGCCGAAAACAAAACCCCGGATCCTGGGACAGGATCCGGGGTGGTGGAGCGGATGACGAGACTCGAACTCGCGACCCTCACCTTGGCAAGGTGATGCGCTACCAACTGCGCTACATCCGCGGGAAACCACGGGGGGTTTCTGGTGCGCGATACTGGGATTGAACCAGTGACCTCTTCCGTGTCAGGGAAGCGCTC
>CAYSIP010000042.1:0-15468 GCA_964431055.1 uncultured Corynebacterium sp.
GTGGGTGCCGCCCTCGCCGGTGTTGATGGTGTTGGCGAAGGTGTGGACGCTCTCCTTGTAACCGGAGTTCCACTGCATGGCGATCTCGACCTCGTGGTCCTCGCCCTTGGCCTCGAAGCCCACGATCGACGGGTGGATGACGGTCTTGGCCTTGTTGAGGTGGTTGACGTAATCGACCAGGCCGTTGGGATAGTGGTAGACGGCCTTCTTCTCGCGCTTCTTCGGCGCCTTCGGCGCCTCACCGGCGGGTGCCTCGGGAGCCTCGACGTCATCGAAGGAGGGGCCGTCCAGGGACTGGGCGGTGTCCCCCTCCTCGGCGATCGCCTCGAGCTCGAGCTCCGCTTCGGTCGCCCGCTCGTCCTTCAGGGTGATGGTCAGGCCCTTGTTGAGGAAGGCCATCTCCTGCAGACGACGGGCGATGGTGTCGTAGTCAAAACGCGTGGTCTCGAAGATTTCGGCGTCCGGCCAGAAACGGATGGCCGTTCCGGAGCCGCGGGCGTTGCCGCCCTGGACCAGCTCCTCCGGCACGGAATTGTTGAAGTTCTGGAACCAGTGCTTGCCGTCCCGCTTGATGTCCGCTTCGAGGCGGGTGGACAGGGCGTTGACCACGGAGATGCCGACGCCGTGCAGGCCGCCGGAAACGGCGTAGGAATCAGAGTCGAATTTGCCGCCGGCGTGCAGCTGGGTCATGACGATCTGGACGGTCGGGGCGCCGGAGGGGTGCATCTCCACGGGGATGCCACGGCCGTCATCGACGACCTGGACGCCGCCGTCGGATAGCAGGGTGACCTCCACCTTGGTGGCGTGACCTGCCATGGCCTCGTCGACGGAGTTGTCGACGACCTCCCACACCAGGTGGTGGAGTCCACGGGCACCGGTCGAACCGATGTACATGCCCGGACGTTTCCGGACGGCTTCGAGGCCTTCGAGGATCGTGATCGATGAGGCATCGTAATTGTGTTCAGGGGTAGCCACGTTGAACGAGTACTCCTCGCGAAATTGAATTTTGAGACCTTTTCATCCTACACCCTTAGTCTCCCTACATGCCCAGGGGTCACTCGCGCCGGAGGGGCATTCCCGCGCCGGAGACAGCAAATTACCAGGTGAGATTTTGGGGCCTGAGTTATCCGTAGGTGTCCCGCGGACCGCGACCCTTGACATGCAGGGGGCCCTTCCGCCAGCTGGGTGCCTTCGGGCCGAAGATCTTGAGTTCCGCGATAATGTCCGGGCCCACCCGTTCCGCGATGATCTGCAGGATCTGCCGCTGCATCATCCGCAGATTCGTCGCCCAGGCGGTGGAATCGCACGTGATGAACAGGGTCTTGTCTTTGATCATCTCCACGCTCGTGTGCTGCGCGATCTTCTCCCCGACCAGCTCGTCCCAGTGATTGTGGACCCAGCCGGAAGCGATGTCGTGTTCCCAGCCGCGTTTCTCGATCTCTCTGCCCAGCAGGGAGCCGAAGGCCTCCACGTCGATCCTGCGCCGGACATGGCGCCCATCCGGCCCGGTGGGTCGCCCCCGGCCGCGGAAGGGCAGGTTCCCGCCACTTGCCGACGCTCCGGTGGCACCGAATCCTCCGGAGGAAGGGCGTTTGCGTGGGGTTCGGCGGGGCACGGGACTGCGTCCCTGCTGGCCGAGATCCGGAACCGCGACTCCCCGTTTCTTCGCCGCCGACCGCAGATTCTCGAAGGCGCTGGCGACGGGGTCGGAGACGGGCTCAGGCTCCCCGGATGCGTGGGTGGGCCGCTCAGGTGTCGGGACCATCGATGACCTCCAGTTCCGAGATCCGGCCGGAATCGGTGTCCCGGACGGTGACGTGATAGCGGGCGGTGATCTCATTCTCCAGGTTACCGGGTAGATCGCCGTCCACGGCAGCGGTGATGAGCACCTGTTCCGCGCCGACGGTCAGCTCCACCAGTTTCTCCCGGCGGCGGGCGTCCAACTCAGCGAAGACGTCGTCGAGGATGAGGATGGGGTCCGTGCCGTCACCGCGCAGCAGGAAAAACTCGGCCAGGCGCAGGGCGAGGGCGAATGACCAGGTCTCTCCGTGGGAGGCGAAACCCTTTGCCGGTTGATCACCGAGCAACAGGGTCAGGTCATCCCGGTGCGGTCCGACGAGGGAGACCCCACGCTCGACCTCGCGTTGGCGCATTTTGCCCAGTTCGGTGAGCATCGCGGCCTCAAGGAGGGCGACCTGTTCCGGCCCGCCGCCACGACCGCTCCCTTCGGTGTGTCCCGCCAGCTGGCGCAGCGCCTCGTCGACGGTGGAGCGGTAGACCACCTGGGCGGGCCGGGACTCCGGGGCGATGCCGGAGTAGGCGTCGTGAATGTGTTCACCCAGCTCCTCGACCAGCGCCCGACGGGCGGCGATGACCTGGGCACCCAGGCCCGCGAGCTGTGAATCCCACACGTCCAGGGTGGCCAGCGCGGAGGCGCCGTCCTCGTCACGGTAACCGCGGCGCAGCGCCGGTGAGGCGGTCTTGAGCAGGGCGTTGCGTTGACGCAGCACCTTGTCGTAGTCCGCCTTCACCCCCGCCAGACGTGGGGTTCGGGTGGCGATGATGCCGTCCAGATAGCGGCGTCGTTCGGCAGGCTCACCCCGCACCAACGCCAGGTCCTCCGGCGCGAACAACACGGTCTTGACCACACCCAGCAGTTCCCGCGGGGAAGCCAACCGCGTCCGGTTGATCTGCGCCTGGTTGGCGGCATGCGGCTTGATCAGCAGGTGCGCGGTCAACTCCCGCCCCTCGTTGACCGCGGTCGTCGACACGCGGGCGTTGGCCGCGCCCTGCCGAACGAGCGGGGCGTCGTGGCTGATGCGGTGCGAAGCCAGGTGCGCGGTGTAACCGACCGCCTCGATGATGTTCGTCTTGCCGAAGCCGTTGCGGCCGACGAACAGCGTGACACCTGGCCCCAGCTGCAGGGACAACTCCGACCAGGAGCGGAAGTCACGCAGGTCAAGGGACCTGATGTGGATGGCGGTTCACCTCCCTGGATGCGCGACTCGGCTGGTGTGGTGGCGATGGCGGCTGCGGTTGCGACTGCCGGGCGACCGCAGCCGATGCCGGGGGCGGGGGCGGAGTCTAACCCGGCAGCCGCACCGGCATGAGCAGATAGGTGAAGTAGGTCTCCGGGGTGGGGAAGCTGCCGTCGGCGTCAACCTCCGGGAGCTCCTCCGGCTCCGGGATCAGAATCGCCGGGCGGGAGGGCTCGGTGAAGCCGAACACGACCCGGTTGGTCGGGATCACGGCGAGCCCGTCCTTGAGGTAACCCGGGTTGAAGGCGATGATCAGCTCATCTCGGCCGGTGAAGGCACACGGCAGCCGCTCTTCGGCATGACCGGAGTCGGTGCCGCCGGCGGACAGGATGACCTCGCCCTCGTTGAATTGCATGCGGATCTGCGCGTTGCGCTCGGTGACGAGACTGACGCGGCGGATCGCCTCCTGCAGGGGAGCGATCTCGACGGTGGCCATCGACGTGTGGGTCTTCGGCAGCAACGGCTGGATATTCGGGAAATCCGCGTCCAGCATGCGGGTGGTGGTCTCCCGGTTGTCGGTGTGGACGCCGAACAGACCCTCTCGGCCGATCTGGTCCCCGGCGCCCACAGCGATCTCGACCGGATCCTGGATTCCGGTGTCGAGGGTTCGGGCATTGTCCAGGAGCGTCTTGGCCGGAATGAGCAGCTTGGCTGAGACGTCCGGGGAAGCCGGATCCCACTGGAAAGTGCGCAGCGCGAGACGGAAACGGTCGGTGGCCGCGAGTTCCACGTTCTGACCGGTGATCTCCATGTGCACGCCGGTGAGCATCGGCAGGGTGTCATCCTTGCCGGCCGCGGCGGCGACCTGGGTGACAGCCTCGGAGAACAGACGGGCGTCGATGGTGCCGGTGACCTCGGGCAGATGCGGGATCTGCGGGTAGTCGTCCAACGGAATCATGGGCAGCTCGAAGCGGGAGGGGCCGCAGCTCAACAGCGCCTTGGAACCGTCCACCTGGAAGTCGACCGGCTTATTGGGCAGGGTGTTCACGATTTCCGCGATCAGTTTGCCGGCGACGGCGATTCGCCCGGATTCGGCGATCTCGGCCGCGATACGGACCCGGGTGGAGACCTCGTAATCGAAGCCGGCGAACTCCAGGCCGTTGTCGTCCGCGGTGATGATCATGGCGCGTAGCACCGGCTGGGTCACCTTCGACGGCAGACTCCTGGCGACCCAGGCGACGGCGTGGGCCAGATCATCCCTGGCCACCCGGAATGACACTGCTTGTGACTCCATGCTTGGTGGACTCCTCGCTAAAACCTTTTTCGACGACCGGAACAACATGTGATTCCAACGTCCCGGACGTGCGTTCCACCTCGGTCCCCGCACTTCCTGTGATTCCGGGAAGTCGGAGAGGGGCCGGGGGACCGCCTGAATGACACGTTCCAACGTACCCCAAGGAGCAGGCTTCTCCGGAGCCGGTATTTGTAATTCGGTTCCCCCGTCGCTCGGCGACGGGACCGGATTTCACGACTTGTCCACACATCCTCTTTCTTCTAGATGGATTACAAGTAATTAGTTGGTAAGAACAGTAGGTGCTGTGCAATCTGTGGACTAACGGGTGAATGACAAGGTCGCCTCGGCGATCCGCCGTGTGATCTGGCTTGTGGGATTCCTGTGGATAACTAGGGCCGTCTGTGGATAACTTTCGGCGCTCCGGATCTATCCACCGATTCATCGAATCCATCCACCGCCCATACACAGGTAAAACGCGGTTATCCACAGGCATGAGGTGGGGGTGGCCGGAGTGTGACGCGTGACAAGTCTCACCAAGTTACATTATTGTAATTACACAGATGTGGACAACTTTGTGGATGAATTTTTCGCCGCCTGACGGCGGTGATCGCATCAGAAGACAGCTGACAAAACCGACGCCCGTCGGCGCGGTCTCAGATGGACCGTGGCGACGGGCGTCGGAAAGAATCGGGAAATGTGACGTGCGTTCGGCTTATCCCCGACCGCGGTTCTTGATCAGTTGCGTGAGCTGCTGAATTTCATCGTAGGTGTCGCGCTTTTCCGTCATCTCCTTGCGGATCTTCCGGTCCGCGTACATGACGGTGGTGTGGTCCTTGCCTCCGAACTGGTCACCGATCTTCGGCAGGGAAAGATCGGTCAGCTCACGGCACAGGTACATCGCCAACTGGCGGGCGTGGGCCACCGCCCTGGTCTTGCCTGCGCCCGTGAGGGTCTCCATCGAGATGCTGAAGTATTCGGCGGTGACCTCCATGATCGCCGCGGGCGTGATCTCCACGTCCGCGGCGTCCGGGAGGATGTCACGCAGCGCGATCTCCGCCATCTCCTGGTTGATCGGCTCATTGATCAGCGAGGAATAGGCGCTCACACGGATCAGGGCGCCCTCGAGCTCACGGATGGAGGACTCGAACCGGGAGGCGATCATCTCGAGTACGTCCCGGTCGACGCGCGTGCCGTCTGCCTGGGCCTTCTTCATCAGGATGGCGATGCGGGTCTCCAGATCGGGCGGTTGGACGTCGGTGATCAACCCGCCCTCGAAGCGCGTGCGCAGCCGGTCTTCGAGAGTGGTCAACTGCTTCGGGGGACGGTCCGAGGACAGGATGATCTGCTTATCCGCCTGGTGGAGAGCATTGAAGGTGTGGAAGAACTCCTCCTGGGTGCCCTCCTTGCCCTGCAGGAACTGGATGTCGTCGACCATCAGGATGTCGAGGTTGCGGTAACGCCGCTTGAAGGATTCCTGCCGGTCATCGCGGACCGAGTTGATGTAGTCGTTGGTGAATTCCTCACTCGAGACGTACTTGACCCGCAGGCCGGGCTGCAACACCTGGGCGTAATTGCCGGCGGCGTGGAGCAGGTGGGTCTTGCCCAGGCCTGAACCGCCCCAGATGAACAGCGGATTATAGGCGCGGGCGGGGTTCTCCGCCACGGCGACCGCAGCGCCGTTGGCGAAGCGGTTCGAGGAGCCGATGACGAAGTTCTCGAAGGTGTACTTCGGATTTAGTGACCGGTCCCGGTTGGGGTCATGAGCAGGGGTTTCTCTGGGGAGGCGCTGCCCGCGCGGTGCTCCCGAGTGGGTTGGCGGGTAGGTGAAGGACTGCGAGTCCTGGATGGTGGGCGGCGGTGAGTAGGACTGCTCCCGCACGGTGGCCGCGTCCTGGAAATGCGCGGGTGCGTGCGTGGCCGTCCAACCCGTCTGGTTGTTCGGTTGATCTCCGAATCCCGGGATCTGGGTCTGCACCGGAGGCCCCGGGAACTGCTGCGGTGGCTGCGGTGGCTGCTGGTGCCCACGCTGCTGCTCGGATGATTGCGGAAACTGACTGCCCTGCTGGGGGGCCTGGGGGGCCTGCGCCTGAGTCGGCGGAGGTGTCTGGGCGAAGGGGTTTTCCTCCCCCGCCGTCGGCTCCGGGGACAACGGGGGCTGGACCGCCTCCGGCTCCACGCTCACCGCGAGGCTGCAGGGACGCCCCATCCGGTGCGAGAGCACCTTGACGATGTGTTCGCCGAGATCGTTCTCGACGACCTGTTTGGCCATGACGTGTGGCACCGCCAGCACGGCGTAACCCTGCACCAGCACGATGGGGCGTGCGAGCTGCAGGTATGCGCGCTGCTGATGGGTGAATACGGGAATATCGGAGTCTGACAATTCAGACTGTCGCAACAGCTCCGCGACCACCTCCCGCCACGCGTCAACCAGCGATGTTGATTGTTCCGCCACTCTTACCTCGTTCTCTCTGTCATCAGGGTTCCGTGGCGCCGAAACCCCGCTTTTCCGGGGCGACCACTGCCCCGCCACCGGCACGGAAATTCCGCTTTTTTGGCCGAGGTTGTACACCGCGCCATTAACTGTCATTCACAGCCGATGTGGGGGAAAATACCGGCCGCGACCTCGTCTTCCACAATTTTGTCCACAGTTGTGGATAACTTGGAGGCGTTTAGTTATCCACAGCTTAGCGGACGGGCTGTGGAAAACTTTAACCGTCCAGTTCACCTCATTGAGCTGCGAAAACTTAAAGGCCGGGAAGGGTTTCTTTTTCCTGGCTCCCAGTTATCCACAGCTGTGGGAATCCACACCCTGTGGGTTGTGAGTGATTGCTTCATTGTTACCCGGTGGGTTCTGCCAGTGTCTAGACGGCCTCCGGTTTGTTGTGGTTCTGCCGGGCCCGCAACCGGGCCGAGGGTGCCTGGGGTTCCCCGAGCGCACCCCTCTCCCGCAGGGCGGCCACTGGTTTACCCCGGGAGCTGGAAAAAATGACATCAATGTCATTCCGGGGGCACCCATTCAGACCGCACAGGATTGGTGGTGCGTCAATTTGTTCGTGCCCGGCCGGGTCACGTAGTCTGTCATGGTCTGTCACATCACCGGACCATGCCGCGTGCTAGTAGCGCGGCCGGCCAATCGATGTGTGTGAGAGCAGTGCCGGCACCGAACACCGGGCCGCAGTCGGATCCATCCGGGTCCTGACAGCGCGTCTGTGCGGGTACTGCATGCGGCCGCCGTGCTCCGGCATGGGGACCGGCTGCCTCATCTCAGTATCGTCATTTCACCTGGGGTGACCTGAATCCCGGATGGCTCCGGCCGACCACCGATGGTCGGCGGAACCTGCATGGTCGCCGAACAACATAGAGGAGTTTTACCGTGGCAAAGGGCAAGCGGACATTCCAGCCGAATAACCGTCGTCGTGCACGCGTGCACGGCTTCCGTACCCGTATGCGTACCCGCGCCGGCCGTGCCATCGTGTCGGCCCGTCGCCGTAAGGGCCGCGCCAAGCTGACCGCTTAAGGTCACCGGCGTTGCTTCCGAAGCCGCACAAATTCACGTCGCCGTCCGAGTTCACTCGGACGATCAAACGTGGGCGCCGCGCCGGAAGCCGGACCGTGGTCGTGCATCTGTGGGACCAAGCGACCGGAGCCGATGACGGGGGCCCCGCCACCTGGGGTGGTCCCCGTTTCGGCCTCATCGTGTCGAAGGCCGTCGGGAATGCGGTGATCCGTCACCGCACTTCCCGGCGGCTTCGTCATATCTGTGCCGGGTTGATCGACGACCTTCCGGCAACCACACACGTGGTGATCCGGGCGCTGCCACGGGCCGGCGACGCGACTTCGGCCCACCTCGAGCACGACATTCGTCGGGCGCTCGTGAAGCTGGGGGTGGGTGACGGTGGGCGGCGGTAACAGCGGTCCCCCGGCACCCGGGCCCACCGGATTCCCCGGTGAACCGGAGAAGTCCGGAGACGGTCGGCGACCCGACCGGTACTACACGCTGACCGGGGAAGAAATCCCGCCCGCACCCGGCCCCGCCTCCCGCGGACTGGTTGCGGTGGTCAGTTTCTATCAAAAATACGTCTCGCCCCTTAAAATGGGGTCCACCTGCCGTTTCGAACCCACCTGCAGCGCGTATGCCCTGGAAGCCGTTTCCCGTCACGGGGCGGTGAAGGGCAGCATGATGGCATCGGCACGGCTGAGCAAATGCGGTCCCTGGCATCCGGGTGGTTTCGATCCTGTCCCGGTACCCTGACGTGAGCTCTCCCAGCGACGTTGGCGAGACCCGCCCATCATCTGACACCGAGGAGTCCTGACACACAGTGCTCAACTTCATCTACTGGCCGATTTCGGCCGTCCTGTGGTTCTGGCACAAGGTATTCAGCTTTGTGCTCGACCCGGGTTTAGGCCTCACCTGGGTGCTGGCCATCGTTTTCCTCACCTTCACCATCAAGACGCTCCTGGTCAAGCCAACCGTCAATCAGCTGCGTTCCGGCCGCAAGATGCAGGCGATGCAGCCGAAGATGCAGGAGATCCGGCAGAAATACAAGAATGACCAGCAGAAGATGATGGAGGAGACGCGCAAGCTCCAGAAGGAGATGGGCGTCAATCCCCTCATGGGCTGCCTCCCGGTGCTGGTCCAGATTCCGGTGTTCATCGGCCTGTTCCACGTTCTGCGCTCCTTCAACCGCACCGGTGACGGCATGGGTCAGCTCGGCCTGTCCATCGAGCAGAACTACAACACCCCCAACTACATTTTCGGTGTCGAAGAGGTTCAGTCCTTCCTGGACGCCACCCTCTTCGGCGTCCCGTTGTCGGCCTATCTGTCCATGCCGCAGGAGATGTACGCCGCCTTCCCGAACGTCGACTTCGGACGCGTGGATATCGCGTTCGTCGCCGTTCCGCTGGTGCTGATCATCGCCGTGGCCACTCACTTCAACGCCCGCATGTCGATCGAGCGTCAGCAGGCGCGCATCGCCTCGGGCAAGCAGGCCCAGCCCGGCGGCGACAACGCCGAGATGATGCAGATGCAGATGCAGATGATGAACAAGATGATGATGTGGGTCATGCCCGCCACCATCCTGTTCACCGGCTTCCTGTGGCACATCGGTCTGCTGTTCTACATGGTCTCCAACAACGTCTGGACCTTCTTCCAGAACCGTTGGGCCTTCGCCAAGATGGACGCGGAGGAAGATGCTGAGGAGGAGGCCCGCAAGGCCCTCAAGCGCACCACCGCCCCGGCCCCCGGCGCCCGGGTCAACCCGAAGAAGAAGAAAAAGAAGAAGAACTGACGTAATTGCCAGTGACACCGTGCCCACCCCGGATATCCGGGGTGGGCACGGTGTTTTTTGCGGTGGGGTGGTTGTCCGCTTCCAGCCCGCACCGACTACGCTCAACCTCAGCCGGATTGTCACCGTAGGAGGACCCCGCCGTGTCAGAGAAGCCGGAAAACCCGGAAACCCAGGAGCTCGCCCCCGCCCCCGCAGCGGCCGCCGATATCTTCGGCGACCGTCTGCCCCTGGCCGAGGCGTACCATCGTTCACTGGCCATCGACGGCTCGACCCGCGGTTTCATCGGGCCGCGTGAGGTGCCCCGACTGTGGGAGCGCCACATTCTCAACTGCGCGGTCATCGGCGAAGCCATGGATTACGGCGTCGCCGTCGCCGACATCGGTTCGGGAGCCGGCCTGCCCGGCATCCCGCTGGCCATCGCGCGGCCGGATCTGCGCATCACCCTGATCGAGCCGTTGCTCAAGCGCTCGGTGTACCTCAATGAGGTCGTCGAGGAGCTGGGCCTGACCAACGTCACCGTTATCCGGGGCCGCGCCGAGGAGAAGGCCGTGAGACAGACCGTCGGGCGGGTCGACGTCGTGACCTCCCGTGCCGTCGCCCCGCTGGGCAAGTTGACCGGATGGTCGCTGCCGCTGGCGCGGGTCGGTGGGTCGATGATCGCCATGAAGGGTTCATCCGTGGCGGAGGAACTCGAACGCGACGCCGCCGAGATCACCCGCGCAGGCGGAGGTGAGGCCGAGATTCTCACGGTCGGGGGTCAGAAACTGGCCGAGCCGACCACGCTCATCCGGATTCCCCGGGTGAAGTGACGGGCCATGACATCCATCCCGGTCGGGCCGGGGAGCACCGGCCGGCTGTGGAACACGTCAGGGGCTGTGATTAAGGTGGTGAGAGTGCCGTTGTTCGGCGCCGCCACGTCGAGATGCAGGAAGAGGACAGGGCACATCCATGGATGACCAGCAGTGGGACGAGACTCCGATCGCCGCGGCCGCGCGACGTGCGGCGCAGGTCATGACACCGAATTCCCTGCGTCTGCCGAAGCCTGACGCTCCGCGTCTGATCACGATCGCGAATCAGAAGGGGGGCGTCGGCAAGACGACCTCCTCGGTGAACCTCGCGGCCGCCCTCGCCCTCCACGGGTTGAGGGTCCTGGTCATCGATCTGGACCCGCAGGGCAACTCCTCCACCGCCCTGGGTGTGGAGCACCGCGCGGGCACCCCGTCGAGCTATGAGCTGCTCATCGGCGAGGTCAGCCCGGAGGAGGCGGTGCAGCAGAGCCCCTCGAACGAGAACCTCTACTGCATCCCCGCCACCATCGATCTGGCCGGCGCGGAAATCGAGCTGGTCAGCCTCGTGCGCCGGGAATACCGTCTGCACGACGCGCTGCACACCGGTTACCTCTCCGAACAGGGCTTCGACTACATCCTGGTCGACTGTCCCCCGTCGCTGGGCCTGCTGACGATCAACGCCATGACCGCGGTCAACGAGGTGCTCATCCCGATCCAGTGCGAGTACTACGCGCTGGAGGGCGTGGGGCAGCTGCTCAACAACATCTCCATGATCCGTCAGCATCTGAACCCGAGTCTGCACATCTCAGCCATCCTGCTGACCATGTACGACGCCCGCACCAAGCTCTCCGAGCAGGTCGCGCACGAGGTCCGCGACCACTTCGGCGACGTGGTGCTCGTCAACGTCATTCCCCGCTCCGTGAAGGTCTCCGAGGCCCCCGGTTACGGACAGACCGTCCTCGAGTACGACCCCGGTTCGCGGGGTGCTCTCGCCTATCTGGACGCGGCCCGGGAGTTCGCCAAGCGCGGCGACTACCTGCCGGTCGAGGCCACCGGTCCCATCGGCGTCAGCCCGGAGACCGCCCGCCGCCTGGTGGAGGAGGCGTCCGACGAGGCCACCGACACCGACGCAGAGAAGGACACCGGCGACGCCACGGCTACCGGGGCCGACTCCCGTGACAGCGAGCGTTAAGATATGGACTACTAGTAACGGACCCGTGGTCCGGGAAAGGCAACCGACGTCATGTCACAGGAAACTCGCAAGGGTGGCCTCGGTCGTGGGCTCGCCGCCCTGATCCCCTCGGGCCCGAGCAACACGCCCCGTCTCGGGGATTCCCCGCGTCTCGGTGCTGTCAGCCGCCTCCAGGAGGCTGAGAAGGTGGAGAAGGCGTCCGGTGGCATCGCGGGGGAGTCGGAAAAGACGGTGCCGGGAGCCCCGGCACCGCAGGCGATTCCCAGGATTCCTGTGGCGCCCGCAGAGCCGGCGACGCCCGCCGCACCCGCAGAACCCACGGAGTCGGTCGCCGCTGCGGTGCCGGTGACCCCCGCCGCACCCGAACAGGACACACCCCGCCAGGAGGAGAAGATCGTGAAGGTTGGACAGGCTGAGCGGGTGGCTGAGCCGTCCTCACCGGAGCAGCAGCGCACGGTGGACCCCAGCCGGTACAAGACCTCCCCGCGTCTCGGCGATTCAGCCGCGGACGTCATCCTCGGCGGCTTCAAGGGCGCGCGCGACCGGCGGGACATGGAACCGCAGGCGCAGGAGCGGCCGACTCCGCCCGCGGAGCCCACCGAGGACGCCGTCAACGATTTCGGCGCCACCTACCAGGAGATCCCGCTCGCGGAGATCACCCCGAACCCGCACCAGCCCCGCCACGTCTTCGACGAGGAGGCCCTGTCCGAGCTGGTCCACTCGATCCGTGAGTTCGGCCTCATGCAGCCGATCGTGGTGCGCCGGGCGCCCCAGGGCCCCGGCTTTGAGCTCATCATGGGTGAGCGCCGTTGGCGCGCCGCCGGCAAGGCCGGTCTGAAGACCATCCCCGCCATCGTCCGGGAGACCGACGACGGGGACATGCTGCGTGACGCGCTGCTGGAGAACATCCACCGCGTCCAGCTCAACCCGTTGGAAGAGGCCGCCGCCTACCAGCAGTTGCTCGAGGAGTTCGGTGTCACGCAGGCGGAGCTGGCGGACCGGCTCGGCCGGTCGCGGCCCGTGATCACCAACATGATCCGCCTGCTGGCGCTGCCGATGCCGGTTCAGCGCCGGGTGGCCGCCGGGGTCCTCTCGGCCGGTCACGCCCGCGCGCTGCTGGGACTCAAGCTGGGCGAGCAGGCGCAGGCCGAGCTGGCTGAGCGCATCATCGCCGAGGGGCTCTCGGTTCGCGCCACCGAGGAAACCGTCACCCTGCTCAACCGCGGGGACGGCCCGGCGGAGCCGGCCAAGCGTGAACCCGCTCAGCAGCCGGAGTACCTCTCCCGCGCCGCGGACCGGCTGTCGGACGTCTTCGACACCCGCGTCACGGTGTCCATGGGCAAGCGCAAGGGCAAGATGGTCGTGGAATTCGGTGACCGGGAGGATTTCGAGCGCATCATCTCCCTCATCGAAGGTCGGGACGACTAGGCGGTAGCACCAGATGCATGCTTCCCTGTCCCGGATCACCCAGGACACGATGGGGCAGATCCATCCGCAGGCCCGCCGCTCCATCTTCTGGGAGCTGGATCCGGAGACCGCCGAACGCGTGATCGCAAAAGGCGACCCGGCCTTTGAGAAGGAGGCGTGGCTGACAACCACGCTGCTCAATTACGGCTGCTGCGGGTTTTCCCTCACCGGCCGATCGGTGGGCGACGCCCTCGTCCCCCGCGCCGTCGCCACCGTCCTCTACTGCGGGCGTCACGACGCCCTCGGCGTCGTGAACATGCCCACGGCCCCTGTTTCGGAGGACGCCGAGGTGCTCACCTCGCTGTTCATCGACCCGGCCTACGCGGGCCGCGGGCTGGAGGGGGTGCTCATCGACGCCGCGATCATGGAACTGGTGGACAAGGACGTCTCCGCTGTGGAGGCCTTCGGCTTCCGGGAGGAGTTCCTGGCGAAGGAGGAGGACGACGAGGCCCTGTCCCCCGCCCTCCGGAAGATTCTGGACCAGTCCATCGACATCGGCCTGCTGGGGACCACCACGCTCGAA
Source organism: uncultured Corynebacterium sp. (assembly GCA_964431055.1). GTDB lineage: Bacteria > Actinomycetota > Actinomycetes > Mycobacteriales > Mycobacteriaceae > Corynebacterium. The sequence goes on from CAYSIP010000042.1 coordinate 13,531, forward strand.
TCAGCGGGTTTCAAGGTCGTCTCCGACCACCCGGTGTTCCCGCGCCTGCGGCTGGAGTTGCCGCCGCAGCAGCAACTGCTCTCCGCAGTGGCGATCGAGCAGCTGCTGGCTGAGGCCTCCGTCAGCTGAGTCCGGTGGAAGCAAAAGCGGGGAGTGCGCAGCTGCGCACTCCCCGCTTTTGCTTCCACCCTGCCCTACTGCATTTCGGCGCGCAGCAGTTCGGAGAATTTGTAGGTGCCGGTGGGCTGATCGTCCTCGTCGAGCAGGTAGAGACGCTTGACGGCCACGACGATCGCCTCGGCGATGTTGTCGCGCATGACCGGGTCTGTGAGGATGGCGATGTCACCGGGGTTGCTAAGGTAACCGGCCACCACCTCGACGGACGGCATCCTGGTCAGACGGAGCAGTTCCCAGGTGCGGCCGTGGTTGCCGCAGTTGCTCAGCTCGGTGCGGGCGACGATCTCACGCTGGATGAACCCCGAGAGGGTCTCCCCGATCAGGGAACTGGCCCCGGTCTCGGAACCGAAGTAGAAGGTCGCCACCCCGGAGGCCTTCTCATTGGGGTACGAGTCGCACTGGAGGCCGATCATCAGGTCGGCGCCGAAGGCGTTGGCGATGTCGGCGCGGTCCTTCGGCGCGGGATCGTCCATCCGTGGGCGGGAGATGATGGTCTCCATGCCGGCGGCGATCATCCTGCCCTCCACGCGGGTGGCCAGATCCCAGAGGATCTCCTCCTCGGTGATCTCGCCGTAGCGACCCCGCACGACCTGTCCCTTGTTCACTCCGCCCAGGGCGGGGTCGATGACGACCCGCTTGCCCGCGAGCCGGGGACCGGCGCTGCGGACGTGCTCCATCTCGCGGATCGCCTGCGGCGACCCGCCCGTGATGCGTCGGCCCAGCAGCTGCAGGGCGCGCAGCGTGTCGGGGCCGAAGACGCCGTCGTTCTGGAGTCCGGAGTTGAGCTGGAACGACGCCAGGGCCCGGTAGGTCTGCTCGCCGAAGTAGCCGTCGATGCGGTGTGCGTAGAAGCCGAGTTCCTGCAGCTGGTCCTGCAGCTGGGCCACGTCGTCACCGACGAGGACGTTGTTCGGCTGGAAGGACAGCACGCGCGCGCCGAGGGTGTAGGAGGCGTGGCGGAGTTCCCGGAGGGTGAGTTCGTCGATCTCCCCGGTGGGGATGATCCCGCGGGACTGCTGGAAGGCCTTGAGGTACTCGGCGAGCTGCTCGTCGAAGTATTTGTCCTGTTCGCTGTACTTCTGTGATTTCCAGTCCGATACGCCTCTGGCGTACCCGGAGATGAGACCCAGGCGCGCGAGGGTCGAGCGCGTCTCAGCCACCCGTGGGCTGCGATCGCCGACACGGAGTACCTGCGTTAAGGACACGGCGCTCCTTCCCTAAGTTCTGAAAATCACGGGTCCGACCGGCACGGTGGCCGACCGGACCCCGGTTCGCAATCAGATTACCAGCTACAGCTGGGCTTCCAGCTTTGCCACGATCTCAGACTTGGGGCGCACGCCGACGAACTCGTCGACCTTCTCGCCGTTCTTGAAGATCAGCACCGAGGGGATGGACATGATCTGGAACATGGCGCCCAGGGTGCGCTCGGAATCGACGTCGACCTTGGCGACGGTGACCTGGCCACCCATCTCGTCGGCGATCTCCTCGATCATGGGGCTGAGCTTCTTGCATGGTCCACACCATTCGGCCCAGAAGTCGACGATGACGGGCTTGTCGGAGTCGATGACGGTGGACTTGAAGGTGTCCTGGGTGACGTCGATGACGTTGCTCACGGAAGGTTCTCCTCGGGTGCTCGGTGATGGAAGGTCCGGTTGACCGGCCAGCCTACGCCGCGCTGACGGCGGCGAGGTAGTGCTCGGCGTCGATGGCGGCGCGGCAACCGGAACCGGCGGCGGTGATGGCCTGCTGGTAGTGGTCGTC
>CAYSIP010000043.1:0-15228 GCA_964431055.1 uncultured Corynebacterium sp.
AGATGTGCGGCCCCGCAGGCGTGGGCGTCCTTTACGGACGCGACGACCTGCTCGACCAGTTGCCGCCGTTCCTGACGGGCGGCAACATGATCGAGGTCGTGACCATGGACGGATCCACCTACGCCCCGGCCCCGCAGCGATTCGAGGCCGGCACCCAGATGACCAGCCAGGTCGTCGGGCTCGGCGCAGCCGTGGATTTCCTCACCGACATCGGCATGGACGCCATCTACGCCCACGAGAAGGACCTGACCGCCTATGCGCTCGAGCGCATGCAGACGGTCGAGGGCCTGCGGATCGTGGGTCCGACGACCGCCGAGAACCGCGGCGCGGCCATCTCCTTCGACGTCGAGGGGATCCACCCGCACGACCTGGGCCAGGTGCTCGACGACCGGGGCGTGTGCATCCGGGTCGGCCACCACTGCGCCTGGCCGGTGCACCGCACCATGCAGGCCCAGGCCACCGCCCGGGCCAGCTTCTACCTGTACAACACGCGCGCGGAGATTGACGCCCTGGTGGACGCGATCAACCACGCCCGGGACTTCTTCGGGGTGAGCTGAAGTGAATCTGGAATCGATGTACCAGGAAGTGATCCTGGACCACTACAAGAACCCCCAGCACGCGGGTCTGCGTGACCCGTTTGAGGCGGAGGTCCACCACGTCAACCCCTCCTGCGGGGACGAGCTGACGCTGCGTGTGCACCTGTCCGAGGATGGGGCGACCGTCTCCGACGTCTCCTACGAGGCCCAGGGTTGTTCGATCAGCCAGGCGTCCACCTCCGTGATGGCGGAGGAGGTCATCGGACAGCCGGTCGAGCAGGCCATGGTCAAGCTCGCCGAGTTCGAGAAGATGATCACCTCACGCGGCAAGGAGGAGGGCGACGACGAACTCATCGGCGACGGCATCGCCTTCTCCGGGGTGTCCAAGTACCCGGCGCGGGTCAAGTGCGCCCTGCTGGGATGGAAGGCCTTCCAGGCCGCGACCGCCGACGCACTCAACACAATGGAGCAGAAATGACTGAAGCCAATCCGACCAGCTCCTCCAACTTCGATGGAGCGGGCGAGCGCCCCGAGCAGACGGAGGCCCAGATCGCCCTGGCCGCCGACATCGAGGAGGTCATGCGTGACGTCATTGACCCCGAACTGGGTATCAATGTCGTCGACCTCGGGCTCGTCTATGAAATCTGGGTCGAGGAGAACGAGGGTGAGGAGACCGCAGTCGTCAACATGACCCTGACGTCTCCCGCCTGCCCCCTGACGGACGTCCTGGAGGACCAGGCGGAATCGGCCGTCGTGGGTCAGGGCATCGCCGACAAGCTCTCCCTGAACTGGGTGTGGATGCCCCCGTGGGGCCCCCAGATGATCACCGAGGACGGCCGCGAGCAGCTGCGCGCCCTCGGCTTCGCGGTGTAGTCCGCACCTGCCACGGTCTGTGGCGGAGCACGGCCCGGATCTCCCTCTCTCTGATGGGGGAGGCCCGGGCCTTGTGCGTTGTTCAGCTGACCGCCCCGGCCACGCAGGAGACGAGGAAAGCCGCGTTGGCAGGGGTGACGGGGAAGTTGGTCACCTCCCGGGAGACCAGCTGCCCCAGTAATCCCTCCTCCTGGTCGTAGGTCCGGGAGTCGAGCTGCTGCAGGCACTCGGTGACGGGGTTGTCTTTCGGCTGGACAAGGTCGCCGCTCACCTGCCCGAGGTTGATCGCGGGCGTCGAGATGAATCCCATGATCACGAAGTAGGCCACGGTCAGACCGATCAGGCGCCCCAGGCACCCGCCCTTTTTCTCCGTGCCCTGCCCGTCGCTTCTGCCACCGGTGACGCTGCCTGCCCCGGCCACCCCCGTGGTTCCCGCAGCCGAGCTGACCCGGGTCTCGCGGCCGGTCCGGGGATCATAGGTGCCGCTCAGTTGCGGGGTCTCCGAGCGCGTGAACCGGTGGTCCCGGGGTCGGGCGGGGTCGGGCTGCCCGAGGGAGGTACCGGTCGGTCGCCGGCCCCGGGACATGGGTCTGGCCCGCACCTGTTCCAGCGCTTTGCGGGGGAGCCCGTGGGCGACGAGCGCGTCGCGGATCTCGCGTTCGGAGGGATCGCCGGAGAAACGCAGCACGAGGGAGCCGTCCTGGAACTGCCCGGCGCGATACTCGACGATGTAGTCGCGACCGGTGTTGCTCTCCTGCGCTGACATGGCCTCAGTGTAGGTCAGCGGGCTCGGTTTGACCGGGTTGTTAGACTGGCCAGTTGTGATTGTCACCAACGACCTCGAGGTGCGCGTCGGCGCCCGTACCCTGCTCACCGCCCCCGGGCAGCACCTGCGCGTGCAACCCGGCGATCGGATCGGTCTGGTGGGGCGCAACGGCGCGGGCAAGACCACGACCATGCGTATCCTGGCGGGGGAGACCCAGCCATACGGGGGGTCGGTGGTCAGCTCCGGAGACATCGGTTATCTCCCGCAGGATTCCCGCGAGGGCAACATCGAACAGACCGCCCGGGACCGGGTGCTCTCCGCCCGCGGACTCGACCGGATCCGTACCTCCATGGAGCGTCAGCAGGAGATCATGGAGACCACCTCCGATGACCGCAAGCGGGATTCCGCCATCCTGAAGTACTCCCGCTTCGAGGAGCAGTTCGCGGCGCTCGGCGGTTACGAGGCCGATTCCGAGGCCGCCCAGATCTGCGACAACCTCGGCCTGCCGGAACGGGTTCTGGATCAGCAGCTGCACACCCTGTCAGGTGGTCAGCGCCGTCGCGTCGAGCTCGCCCAGATTCTCTTCGCCGCCACGAGCGGTTCCGGCAAGTCCCAGACCACCCTGCTGCTGGATGAGCCGACCAACCATTTGGACGCGGACTCCATCACCTGGCTACGCGGTTTCCTGTCCAAGCACGAGGGCGGGTTGATCATGATCTCCCATGACGTGGAGCTGCTCGACGCGGTGTGCAACAAGGTCTGGTTCCTGGACGCGGTGCGGGCCGAGGCGGACGTCTACAACATGAGCTTCTCCAAGTACAAGGACGCCCGCGCCACCGATGAGGCACGCCGCCGTCGGGAGCGCTCCAACGCGGAGAAGAAGGCCGCCACCCTGCAGAAGCAGGCCGCCAAGCTGGGCGCGAAGGCCACCAAGGCCGCGGCCTCCAAGCAGATGCTGGCCCGGGCCGAGCGGATGATGAACCAGCTCGACGACGTGCGGATGGACGACAGGGTGGCCTCCATCAAGTTCCCCGAACCCGCACCCTGTGGCAAGACGCCCCTGTACGCCAAGGGATTGACCAAGATGTACGGTTCGCTCGAGGTCTTCGCCGGCGTGGACCTGGCCATCGACAAGGGCTCCCGCGTCGTGGTGCTCGGCTTCAACGGCGCCGGCAAGACCACCCTGCTCAAGCTGCTGGCGGGGGTGGAGCGCACCGACGGTGAGGGCGGTCTCGTCACGGGCCACGGCCTGAAGATCGGCTATTTCGCCCAGGAGCACGACACCATCGACCCGGACAAGTCCGTGTGGCAGAACACCATCGAGGCCTGCCCCGACGCCGACGAGCAGTCGCTGCGCAGTCTCCTGGGGGCGTTCATGTTCTCCGGGGACCAGCTCCAACAGCCGGCCGGCACGCTGTCAGGTGGTGAGAAGACCCGCCTCGCCCTGGCTGGGCTCGTGTCCTCCCGGGCGAACGTCCTGCTGCTGGATGAACCGACCAACAACCTGGACCCGATGTCCCGCGAGCAGGTGCTCGACGCGCTGCGCACCTACACCGGCGCCGTCGTGCTGGTCACCCACGACCCGGGCGCGGTCCGTGCGCTCGAACCGGAGCGGGTCATCGTCCTGCCCGACGGGGATGAGGACCTGTGGTCCGACGAGTACATGGAGATCGTCGAACTGGCCTGACGTCACGCGGCAAGGCTGGTCGGGCCCGGGGGAGGAGGTCTACTGTGAAGGGGCATAAAAGCCCCTCACCATCTTCAAGAACAGGCAGGCCGTGGAACTCCTCCGCATCCTCTACACCCGCTCCAGGCCGTACGCGGGGTACGTTGTCGCGATCGTCGCCCTGCAGACGATCTCCACCCTGGCCACGCTCTATCTGCCGTCGCTCAACGCAGAGATCATCGACCAGGGCGTCGCGCGTGGCGACGTCGACTTCATCTGGCGTACCGGCCGGATCATGCTGGTCGTTTCCTTCATCCAGGTGATCACCGCGATCCTCGCCGTCTACTTCGGGGCGCGTACGGCCATGGGCGTCGGTCGTGACGTCCGTCGTGAGGTCTTCACCCGGGTCTCGCGCTTTTCCGCCGAGGACATCGGCTCCTTCGGCACCCCGACCCTGATCACCCGCGGTACCAACGACGTCCAGCAGGTCCAGATGGTCTACCTGATGATGCTCAACTTCATGATCGCGACCCCGATCATGAGCATCGGCGGCGTGGTGATGGCCATACGCGAGGATCCGGGCCTGTCCTGGCTGGTGTGGGTCTCCGTCATCGTGCTGCTCGTGGTGGTGTCCCTGCTGATCGCCCTGCTGATGCCGTTGTTCTCGGGCATGCAGGAGAGACTCGACCGGATCAACGGCATCCTGCGCGAACAGATCACCGGCATCCGCGTGGTCCGCGCGTTCACCCGGGAAGACCACGAGACGCGGCGTTTCGACGTCGCCAACACCTCGCTGACCGATATCTCCGTGCGCATCGGCCGACTGTTCATCCTGATGGGCCCCGTGATCACCCTGATCCTCCACGGCGCCACCGGCGCGGTCCTGTGGTTCGGCGGCCACCGGGTCGACCAGGGGTTGGTCCAGATCGGTTCACTCACGGCCTTCCTCCAGTACCTGTTGCAGATCCTCGTCGCCGTGATGATGGGTTCCTTCATGGCGATGATGCTCCCGCGCGCCATCATCTGCGCCCGTCGCATCGACGAGGTCCTCGACCGGACGCCGTCGATCACCGAGCCGGAGAACCCGGTCACCCCGGACCGTCGCCGAGGCGACATGGACTTCCGCAACGTCACCTTCACCTACCCGGGTGCCGACGCTCCGGTGCTCAACGACGTCTCCTTCACCGCCCGGCCGGGTCAGGTCACCGCGGTGATCGGGGCCACCGGTTCCGGCAAGACCACGCTGATCAACCTCGTTCCGCGTCTCTACGCCCCCACCGGGGGAGTCGTCGAACTCGATGGCGTGGACGTCACGACGATGGCGCGCGCGGACATCGTGGACCGGGTGGCATTGGTGCCCCAGAAGCCCTACCTCTTCTCCGGCACGGTGGCCTCGAATCTGCGTGTCGGCCGACAGGACGCCACCGATGAGGAACTCTGGGAGGCCCTCGACATCGCGCAGGCGGGTTTCGTCCGGGATCACGAGCTCGGCCTCGACATGCCGATCTCCCAGGGTGGCACCAACGTCTCCGGTGGGCAGCGGCAGCGGCTGAGCATCGCCCGCGCCCTCGTCGCCCGACCCGCGGTCCACCTCTTCGACGACTCCTTCTCCGCCCTTGACCTGATCACCGACGCGAAGCTGCGTGAGGCGCTGATCCCGCACATGACCGAATCGACGATGATCGTCGTCGCGCAACGTGTCGCCTCGATCATGCACGCCGACCAGATCCTCGTGATGGAGGCCGGGGCGATCGTCGCCCGCGGCACCCACGCGGAACTGCTCGAGCAATCCCCGACCTACCGCGAGATCGTCGAGTCCCAGCTGACCGGATCGGAGACGGCATGAGCACCGTGCACAACGACCCGCACGACGAGGTCCTGAGCGAGGAACAGCTCCTTGAGCTGCAGGAGCACGTGGGAGGCGACGAGTGGAGCGGTTCCGCACCACGCCAGGCGAAGGCCTTCTGGCCCTCGGCGAAGCGGTTGATCGGCCTCCTCGCCCCGTTCAGGATGGCGTTGGCAGTGGTCACGGTGATGGTCGTCGTCTGCGTGGTGCTGACGGTCGCCGCACCGAAGGTGCTGGGGCGGGCGATGGACGTCATCTTCGCGGGCGTCCTCTCCCGCCAGATGCCCGTCGGCGCCACCCAGGAGCAGGTCGTCGAAGGACTGCGTGCCGGGGGGCAGGACACCTTCGCGGACATGGTTTCCGCGATGACGCTGGTTCCGGGCGCGGGGATCGATTTCCCGCGCCTGGGAATGCTGATCCTCATCGTCCTGGGCCTCTACACCCTTTCGTCGCTGTTCATGTGGTGGCAGGGACGCATCCTCAACGACCTGGTCATGAAGGTGGTCTACCGGTTGCGGGCCGACGTCGAGGCGAAGGTCCATTCCCTTCCCCTGAGTTATTTCGACCGCACCCAGCGCGGCGATCTGCTCTCACGAACGACCAATGACGTGGACAATATCCAGCAGGCCCTGCAGCAGGCCCTGTCGCAGCTGTTCTACTCGGCGCTGCTGATCGTCGGCATCATCATCATGATGTTCTCCGTGGACTGGCAGCTGGCTCTGTTGGCGTTGCTGGCCATTCCGCTGACGGGCGTGGTCCTGGCGGTCATCGGCACCCGCTCGCAGAAGCAGTTCACCATCCAGTGGCGGTCCACGGGCTCCCTCAACGGCCATATCGAGGAGTCCTTCTCCGGACACAGCATCATGCAGGTCTTCGGCCGGTCTGAAGTGGCCGCCGCGATCTTCGACGAGCGCAATGACGAGCTCTTCCGTTCCTCATCCTCCGCCCAGTTCCTCGCCGGCATGATGATGCCGATCATGCAGTTCCTCAGTTACCTCTCCTATGTGGGTATCGCGGTCATCGGCGGGCTGAAGGTCGCCGGCGGCACCATCACGCTCGGCGACGCCACCGCGTTCATCCAGTACTCCCGCGAATTCAACCAGCCCCTCGGCCAGTTGGCCGGCATGATGCAGATGGTCCAGTCCGGCGTCGCCTCCGCAGAGCGGGTCTTCGAGCTTCTCGACGCCGACTCGCAGGAACCTGACGACCCCTCCGCGGAGGGGGAGGGTCGCGCCCATGGCCTCGTCGAGTTTGAGGAGGTGTCCTTCTCCTACGACCCGGAGACCCCGCTGATCGAGGGCCTGTCGCTGCGGGTCGAACCCGGGCAGACCGCGGCCATCGTCGGTCCCACCGGCGCCGGGAAAACCACCCTGGTCAACCTCATCATGCGTTTCTACGAGATCAACTCAGGCCGAATCCTCCTCGACGGGGTGGACACCGCCGCGCTCTCCCGGGCTGAGCTGCGATCCCAGGTCGGCATGGTGCTCCAGGATGCGGTGCTCTTCGAGGGATCCATCATGGACAACATCCGCTACGGCAGGTTGGACGCCACCGACGAGGAGGTCATCGCCGCGGCGAAGGCCACCTACGTCGACCGTTTCGTTCACGCGCTGCCGGAGGGTTACGACACCCGGATCGACCAGGACGGTGGCTCACTGTCCACCGGCGAACGTCAGCTGATCACCATCGCCCGGGCGCTCCTGGCGCAACCGGCGCTGCTGATTCTCGACGAGGCGACCTCCTCGGTGGACACCCGCACCGAGCTGCTGGTGCAGCGGGCGATGTCGGCGTTGCGGCAGGAGCGTACCTCGTTCGTCATCGCCCACCGCCTGTCGACGATCCGGGACGCCGACCTGATCCTCGTGATGGAGGCCGGCCAGATCGTGGAGCTGGGCACCCACACGGAGCTGCTGGAACGCCGGGGCGCCTACTGGCGTCTGCACCAGTCGCAGTTCGCCGGGGACGACTAACGGGCCTCCACCGCCCGTCGGATGGCCTTGTCAATCTCGACGGCACTGAAGACGACCACGCCGGCGACCACCGGGATCAACCAGCTGCCGGCCGACACCGCGGTCGTCGCGAAGGCGGTGTTCAGCAGCGGCAGATACACGAACGCCAGCTGGAGCGCCAGCATCAGGCCGACGCAGATCCACGAGACCGGGTTGGTGGTGAACAGCTCCCTGCGCAGCGCGCTCACCCGGGAGAAACGCGCCGTGAACAGGTAGAACACCTGCGCCATAACCAAAGTGTTCACCGCCAGGGTCCGCGAGACGTCCAGAGGGAAGTCGGCGTTCTGCGCCCACAGGAAGACCCCGGTCGTGATGCCGCCGATCAGCAGGGAGACGTAGACGATGCGGGTGACCGCCTCCGAATCAAGGAAGGACGCCTTCGGATCACGGGGCCTGCGTTCCATGATGCCCGGTTCGGACGGCTCGAAGGACAGGGCCAGGGACAGGGTCACGGCGGTGATCAGGTTGACCCACAGCACCTGCAGGGGAGTGATCGGCAGCGTCATGCCGAAGATCATGGCCACGAAGATGACCAGTCCCTGCGCACCGTTGGTCGGCAACATGAACACGATCGCCTTCCTGAGGTTGTCGTAGATCGTGCGCCCCATCTTCACCGCTGCCGCCATGGTGGCGAAGTTGTCGTCAGCCAGGACGACGTCGGCGGCGTCCTTGGTCGCCTCGGTTCCCTTGATGCCCATGGCCACACCCACATCAGCCTGCTTGAGGGACGGCGCGTCATTGACACCGTCACCGGTCATCGACACGACCTCACCGTTGGCCTGCAGGGCACGCACCAGCCGCAGCTTGTGTTCCGGACTGGTGCGGGCGTAGACGTCCGTCTCAGCGGCGATCCTGCGCAGCTCCTCGTCATCGGCCTGTTCGAGTTCCGGGCCGGTGACGGTGTGGTCGCCCCGGATGCCGACCTCCCGCGCGATCGCCGTGGCGGTGGAGGCGTGGTCGCCGGTGATCATCCGCACCCGGATGCCGGCCTTCTGAACCGCCGCGACCGCCCTGATGGCCTCCTCCCGGGGAGGGTCGATGATGCCGTAGAGGCCGAGGAAGATGAAACCGCCGGCGTCGACCGCGTCAGTGGACAGTTCCGACATCCCGTCCTCGGCCGGCCGGTAGGCGGCGGCGAGCACGCGCATCCCCTTTGCGCCGATCTCCTCGATCTTGTCCTCCCAGAACACCCGCTCAAGTTCCTCCGGGGTCCCGTGGGCGGACAGCTGCCGGTCACAGCGGTCCAGCAACCTGTCCGGCGCGCCCTTGAGGTGGACCACCCGGCCGTCAGCCAGGTCGTCGAGGGTGGCCATGTACTTGTGGTCGGAATCGAAGGGGACCTCAGCCACCCGGTCGGCGGTTGCGGTGACCCCGGCCTTCATCGCGAAGGTGCGGATGCCGCCGTCGGTGGGCTCACCGTGGAGCGTCCACGAACCGTCCTCCCGGCGCACCACCTCGGAATCATTCGCGTGCGCCGCGACCACCGCCATACGGGCGAGATCCCCGTGCCGATCCAGTTCGGCGGCGGAGTCCTCGCCGGAGACGCGGATCGCGCCTTCGGGTGAGTACCCGGTGCCGGCGACGTGGTAGTGGGCGGCGGACGTGACCACCTCGCGCACCGTCATCTCATTGCGGGTCAAGGTGCCGGTCTTGTCCGAGCAGATCGTGGTCACCGATCCCAGCGTCTCCACCGAGTTCATGCGGCGGGTGATCGCCCTGCGGTCGGCCATTTTCTGCACGCCCAGGGCCAGGGTGATGGCCATGACGGCCGGCAGGCCCTCGGGGATGGCGGCGACGGCGAAACCGATGGCCGACATCAGCAGATCGGCCAGGCCGGTCCGGTAGAGGAACCAGGACACGGCGATCATGAGCACCGCCAGGACCACGGCGATGATCGCGATGGTGGAGGAGAATCTCGTCATCGAGCGGGTCAGAGGGGTCTGCACCTGCTGGACCTCGCCGAGCATGGTGGTGATGTGACCGATCTCCGTGTCGGACCCGGTGAAGGTGACCACACCGGAACCGGAGCCGGCCGCCACCGTGGTGCCGGAGAACGCCATCGGATGACGGTCGCCGACACCGGAATCCGGGGCGACGGGATCGAGCGACTTGTCGGCGGGCACCGACTCACCCGTCAACGCAGATTCCTCGATCCGGAGACTGGAGGCACGCAGCAGACGCAGGTCGGCGGGGACCCTGTCCCCGGCGCGCAACCGTACGAGGTCACCGGGCACGAGGTTCTCGGCCGGGATCTTCTGCCAGGCACCGTCGCGCCTGACCTCGGACTCGGGGGAGAGCATGTCCCGGATCGACTCCAGCGCGTCGGCGGCCTTGCCCTCCTGCACGTAACCGACCAGTCCATTGATGAGGACCACGGCGGCGATGACGACCGTGTCGATGACCTCGCCGAGGACGGCGGTGAAGACCGCCGCCCCGATCAGGACGTAGATCATCGGATCGTGGAACTGACGCAGCAGTCGTTGGAGGTTGGTCTCCTGCTCGGCCGGCGGGAGCGCATTGGGCCCGTGTTCGTCGAGCAGCCTCTCCGCTGACGGGGTGGTCAATCCCTCCCCGTCAGCGCCCAACCGTTCAAGGACCTGGTCCCCGGTGAGGCTGTGGGGGGTGAATACGGAGTCGAGAGCTCTTCCCTGGGTCATCCCATCCTCTTCCGCCGCACGCGCGTGCCGCCGGTGATGTGCGGACGACACCCAGTTTAAGGAAGAGCGCCGCCCCATGCTCCCGACCGGTAACCGGTGGGGAGCATGGGGCGGCGCGGAGCGGCGCGGGGCCCGGGATCAGTTCCGGAAGCCGTGCACCGGGGCGGGGATGAATCCGCCGCGGCTGATGAACGCGTCGTTGCCGACCTGATTGACCGGAATGACCGGCGCGTATCCGAGCAGGCCACCGAAATTGACCTCGTCGCCCGGCTTCGTGCCCGGCACCGGGATCACGCGGACGGCGGTGGTCTTGTGGTTCATCACGCCGATGGCGGATTCGTCGGCGATCATGCCGGCGATCGTCGACGCGGAGGTGTCGCCGGGGATGGCGATCATGTCGAGGCCCACCGAGCAGATCGCGGTCATCGCCTCGAGCTTGTCGATGGAGATCGCGCCGGAACGTACGGCGTCGATCATGCCCTTGTCCTCGGAGACCGGGATGAAGGAGCCCGAGAGTCCGCCGACGCGCGAGCAGGCCATCATGCCACCCTTCTTCACGGCGTCGTTGAGCAGCGCCAGCGCGGCGGTCGTGCCGTGGGTTCCCACCTGCTCCAGGCCCATGTTCTCCAGGATGTGGGCCACCGAATCGCCCAGCTCGGCGGTGGGGGCGAGGGACAGATCGACGATGCCGAAAGGTACGCCGAGGCGCTCGGAGGCCATCGCGCCGACGAGCTGGCCGGTGCGGGTGATCTTGAAGGCGGCCTTCTTGATCTCCTCGGCCACCTGGTCGAGGGACGCACCCTCCAGGGATCCCAGCGCGCGATTGACCACGCCGGGGCCGGAGACGCCGACGGAGACGACGCAGTCGGGCTCCTCGATGCCGTGGAAGGCACCCGCCATGAAGGGGTTGTCACCGACGGAGTTGGCGAAGACGACGAGCTTGGCGCAGGCGATGGCGGAGTTGTCCTTGGTCAGCTCCGCGGCCTCCTTGATCACCCGACCCATTTCCGCGGCGGCGTTCATGTTGATGCCGGCTCGCGAGGAGGCGATGTTCACCGAGGAGCAGACGACGTCGGTTTCGGACAGGGCCTCGGGGATGGAGCGGATCAGTGCCTTGTCGGCGGTGGAGCCGCCCTTCTCGACGAGCGCGGAATAACCGCCGATGAAGTTGACGCCGACCTCCTTGGCGGCGCGGTCGAGGGCGCGGGCGACGTCGGCGGGGTTGCCGTGCGCGCCAGCGGTGATGAGCGCGATCGGGGTGACCGAGATGCGCTTGTTGACGATCGGGACACCGAGTTCGGCCTCGATGCCCTCACAGACTTCGACGAGCCGGGAGGCCTGGGTGACGACGCGCTCATACACGGCGTCGCAGGTCTCCTGCATCGTCGAGCGGGCGCAGGAGAGCAGGGAGATGCCCATCGTCACGGTCCGGATATCGAGACGGTATTTCTCGATCATCTCGATCGTGTCGAGGATCTGGTGGGAGTGCACGTTGAGGTTCATGGGGTGGGGAAGGATCCTAGATCTCGTTGACTGCGGTGAACAGGGACTCGGACTGGATCCGGATGACCAGGTTCTCGGCCTCCTCCACCTCGGTCATCCGTTCCTGGATGGCGGCGATGCCGTGGACGTTCTCGTCGAACTCGACCCGCAGGATCATGGTGAAGTAATTGTCCATGATGGTCTGGGAGACGTCGAGGATGTTGATGTCCTGCTGCGCCAGGGCAGTGGTGACGGCGGCGATGATTCCGGTGTGATCGACCCCGGTGACGGTCATGATGGCAAACATGGACTCATCCTATCCCGAGGTAAACCACCGCTCATGCGTCGGTAGGCTACGGGATATGACCACCGACAACCGCGGTCCGCTGCGCCGATGAGTTCACTGACCTACCCGGGGCATCTTCAGCTGGCGACCCTGGCTCTTGCGGAGGGGGCGGAACCGACCGACGTCGGTCTCGGAACGGGTTGGACCCTGGTCGATCACGCGATCGTGCTCGGGCACGGCAAGGAGTGCCTGGCCGCCGCCACCGACCGGCTGCGGGGATGGCGCGCCCACGCCCACGCCGGGGTCCGCGTCAGCCGGGAGGGCCGGCTGGTGCGCCTGAGTCTGGGGCCGACACTGTCACCCTGCCTCATTCTGGCGGAGGAGTACACGGGGACGTCCGCGGTGCTGGTCTACGGCACGCTTCCCGGTCACATCCTGTCCGGGGAGGAGGCCTTCCTCATCACCCTCGCCGAGGACGGGACCGTCACCGGCCGGTGCGTGGCGTTCTCGCGCCTGTCCTGGTGGCTCGCGCGCCTGGGTGCACCGGTGGCCCGCCGGGTCCAACGGGTGGCCACCCGCAGGTACGTTGACGGCATGCGGCCGTGAACGTCGTTAATGTGGAGTCATGACAGACACGAAGAAGATCCTCATCATCGGGGGACACGGCAAGGTTGCCCTGATCGCCACTCCGAAGCTCGTCAAACAGGGACACGACCTGACCTCGCTCATCCGTAACCCCGATCAGGCCCCCGACATCGAGGCCACCGGCTCCACTCCGCTGGTCCGAGACCTCACCGCCCTGAGCGTCGATGACTGGGCCGAACTGGAATCCGGATACGACGTGGTGGTCTGGTCAGCGGGCAGTGGCGGTAAGGGCACCGATTCCGACACCTACGCCATCGACCGTGACGGCGCCCTGGCCTGCATCGGCGGGCTCGAGAAGCTGGCGGAGGACGGCCAGCCCGTCCCGCGTTTCCTGATGGTGTCCTACCTCGGGTCCCTCAGCCACACCGTGGGCCCGGAGGACCCTTTCTTCGCCTACGCGGACTCGAAGAAGACCGTCGATGAGCGACTGCTCGACTCTGATCTCGAATACCTCATTCTGGCCCCCTCCGCGCTGACCCTCGAGCCCTCCCACGGTGGGGAGACCATCGAGAACACCTCCGAGGCCGCGGAGTCGCGCAAGACGTCCCGCGAGCTGGTGGCGGAGGTCATCGTGGAGATGGTGGGCCGGGAACGGCTGCCCGGGGACAAGATCCTGGCCTTCGTCGACGGCAAGGTCCCCGCGGCCCGATTCTGATCGCCCGCGCCGCAGGGTGCCGGCCCACCTCTCAGACGAGGGCCCGCACCCGCGTGGAGTGGGAGACGAAATTCTGCAGCAGCCGGTTGCTCCAGGTGGTGTCCACCTCGGGCAGGCCGGCGACGATGGCGTCGTAGTCATCGGGGGAGAAGTACCCGTAGTCGTAATAGAAGTCCATGCGGGCCTTCATCGCGATCGCGTCCATCTCGACATGGAACTGGCTGGCCCAGGTGTCGGACCCCACCCGGATCATCTGCACCGGGCAGGTCGGTCCGGTGGCCAGCACCGTGGCCCGCTCACTGACCCGCTCGACGTTTTCGCGGTGTCCCGTCAGCGAGGTGAAACTGGCGGGAAGCCCTTGGGTGAGCGCGTCGTCCCGACCGGCCTCGGTCAGTTCCACGAGTGTCTCGCCGCTGTTTTCGGGGTGGCTGCGTCCGACGTGGCCGCCCGTGGCATGCGCCAACCAGCTGTTGCCGTAACAGACGAAGAAGGTGGGGATGTCGGAGGCGGCCAGGCGCGCCAACTGGGTGTGGAGGTGGCGTTGCAGGACACTCCAGCGCGAATCGGTGATGTTGAAGGAACTCCCGCCGACCAGCACACCGTCATAACCGGACACATCCCCCACGGTGGCCTGGGGGGTGTCGAGCATTCGCAGGGTCAGCTCCTCTCTCCGCAGTCCGGTGGCCTGCAGAAAATCGCGGTATTCCGCAGCGGCCACCTCGCGGGCGAGATCGCCGGTGCGCAGGGAGAGGAGGAGGATGGAAGCCATACCGAGCAGTCTATACCGCTTGGTCTACCCGCGGGAATCCGGGTGGTGCGTTCTTTTACCCCCGAGGAGGATCGTCGCCCACGTGGGTCGGTTCAGTCCGGGCGCCGGACCGAACCCTCCACCAGGTCGAGGACCTCCTCCAGCCCCTCGGTGGATGCGCCAGAGGCCAGGCGGGTGATGAATCCGTCGAGCACCGTCTCCAGATAGCGCTGCAGGACATTGAGGGCGACGTCCGTGCGCATGCGGCCATCGGCCACCTGGTGTTCGAGCCGTTTGTGCACCGCCTCGTCGAGGACTGCCTGATGCCCCTGCCACCGGGCGCGGAACACGGCGTCGGTACGCAGCTTCTTGGTGATCTCCAGGCGGGTGGCCAACCAGTCGTGACGTTCGGGATGCTGGAGCATGTCCCGCATCACCTCGACGAGTCCCTCCTCGGCGACGACCTCGGCCTGCCGGGCGGCGTCCTCCCTCGCCAGCGCGAGAAAGAGGTTTTCCTTGTCGCCGAAATGGTGGAAGATCGCCCCCCGGGACTTGCCCGTGGCCTGCTCCAGTCGCCGGACGGTGGCGCGTTCGTAGCCGAATTCGGCGAAGCAGCGCCGCGCGCCCTCGAGAATGTCGGAGCGTCGGCGGGAGAGCTCGGACTCGCTGACCACGGGCATGGAGGCCTCCTTCTCTCAGGGGGTGTCTGGGTCGCGGATGGGATGGATAAAGGCACACCAAAGGGGGGAGGGGGCTGCGCACCCGGCCGGCCACTTGGGCTAACCGGGGCACAGCCCCCTCCGGGCAGGCGGTACTGCGGGTGTGACCGCTTAAGAAGCGATCATCTGGCGCAGGACGTACTGCAGGATACCGTCGTTGCGGTAGTAGTCAGCCTCACCCGGGGTGTCGATGCGGACGACCGCGTCGAACTCGACCTTGTCGCCGCCGTCCTTGGTGGCGGTGACGTGGACGGTCTTCGGGGTCTCGCCCTTGTTCAGCTCCGTGATGCCCTCGATGTCGAAGGTCTCGGTGCCGTCCAGGCCCAGGCTCTGCCAGGAC
>CAYSIP010000044.1:0-15140 GCA_964431055.1 uncultured Corynebacterium sp.
CAGAACACCGGTCAGAACACCGGCCCGGCCCCGGTCGGCCAGGTCATCTCCTTCCCGGTCGCCCCGGGCACCCCGACCTTCAATGTTCCCGTCGGTGACGTGGCCACCTTCGTCCTGCCGGACCTGCTCCGGATCGTCGCTGACTTCCTCGCCCAGTTCGGCATCACCCTGCCGCGCTAGACGCACCAGCACGCCCCACCCTGCACGACTCTTGAACCGGGGTCCCACGAGATACGTCGCGGGACCCCGGTTCTGCTTTCCAGGAGCATCCTCAATCCAGCGGTCAATCGTTCCGCAGGGGAAGCAGAGAAACTGGCCCCCCTTCCGCCCGGCCCACGCCGCCCCCACGTCACCGAGCGTGGTGATGCCCGTCTGCGCCTCCCCCGGGAGTTCCCACTCCGGCCCCTTACGCTGACCCACCGATCAGCGTGTCCAGTCCTCGGAACAGCGCCGAGCCCCCCACCCAGTTCACCTCCCCAGGCCGGGAACCAGAAAGGCCTCGAGTTGCCGATCGGCAGCGCAACCTCCTGCGGCATGGGGGAGTCCAGATCGACGGTGGCCAACCCGCCCAGGCTCTGGCCACAGACGATGACCCGGTCGGCCGGGTGTTGGTGGGATTCCCCGGCGGACCAGGGCAACAGATCCCGCCGGAGGTAGTCCCTCAGCTCCCCACTGCGTCCCAGCAGAGCGAATCGGTCCTCGGTGATGTCGACGGCCATGATCCGCACCGCCGACAGCACGCCTTGAGTGCGCAATCGCCGCAACACCGCAGTCAGAGCGGTACGCGCCCACTTCGCCCCGTCGAGAAGCGCGGGCAGGTACTCGCCATCGGTCTCGCCCCCGAGAAAAACCCGCCGCCCGCCGATCCCTCTCGGCCCGCACCGGGATGTCGGGGTCCGCCCATCCCGGCGCGGGAAGCCCGTGGGGCATGATGACGCGTCCGGAATCATCGGTGAAATGGGCGGGCCGGATGGCGGGGTGGGGCGCCGATCCGGAGCGGGCGAAAGGATCGAGGGCGTCCACCTCGGTGCGCCACCAGCCGTCCGATTCTCACCGCATCCGGTGCACCCACCGGCCATGGTGGCCGTGCACCCCCGTCACATGCAGGTACCCCCGTTCCAGGGGTGTTCCTCTCGCCAGCTGAAGGGCCTAACGGTCATGACATTCCTTTTCGGAGAAGGGCACCGGATGCGGCCAGCGATGGGGGTGATGCACATCACCAGCTGGTTTTCACCCGGGACCCTACAGGCATGGCTACCGTAAATATTATTATCACTTACTTAGCATTAACTTATTCTCTATTAAGGAAATCCTGTGCGTGGATGGACCCGGAGAGTGTTTGCCCTTGTCATCACCGGAGCCCTGGCGGCCACCACCCTCGCCTGCTCCACTGAGGCCACCGACAACACCGGGGCCGAAACCACCACCGACATGGCCGACGGAGCCTGGCCGCGCACCATCGAGCATGAGCTTGGTGAGACGGTCATCGAGCAACCGCCGCAGCGCATCGTCAACACCGCCGCCTCGATCACTGGCACACTGCTGGCCATGAACGCCCCGGTCATCGCCTCCGCGGCGACGGACCCCTCGGGCATCACCGATGACAAGGGTTTCTTCTCCCAGTGGGCGGACGAGGCCGACGCGGTCGGCGTCGACGTGCTCTACCCGGGGTCGGGATTCGACCTGGAGTCACTGATCGTCGAGGATCCCGACCTGGTCATCCTCTCCGTCTCCGGCACGGACTCCGTGAGCGAAAACTATGAGCAGATCGCCGCACAATTCCCCACCATCGCCGTGGACTACTCCAGACAGTCCTGGCAGGAACTGGCCACCGAGCTGGGTGAGGCCCTGGGCCTCGAGGACGAGGCGCAGCAGGCCATCGACGACTTCGACGCCTACATCGAAAACGCGGCCGCGAAGATCAAGGCGCCCGGCAACGGCGCTGCCATCGTCTCCTACAACGGCCCCGACGGGCACCAGGGCGTGGCCAAGGCCGGCGGCCCACACGCCGACCTCATGGAGGCGCTCGGCGTCCAGATCAACGAGGCCCCCGAGGAGCTGGATACCAGCGAACAGGCGCACGACGACTTCGCCTTCTTCTCCATGGAGAACCTCTCCCGCGCGATCACCGGTGACGCCGTGTTCCTGCTCAGCGGCACGGATGAGACGGTCGCCGAGTTCACCGGTGAACCCGCGCTCGCCAACCTGGACGCCGTGCAGAACGGCGCCGTTCACCCCCTGGGCCCGACCTCCTTCCGCATCGACCCCTACTCGGGTCGTGAGGTGGCCGACGCGGTCGTCGCCGTCCTCGGCGAATAATCCCCGGGTTCCGGCCTCGACTCACCGTGTCCACACGCCCCTCCCGTCCCGGGGAGCTGGCAGAGGGGTGGGGTTTCCCGTTGCTGCTCCCGCTCACGCTGCTGATCATCCCGGTGACGGCGGTGAGCCTGTTCATCGGCTCCCGCCTGATCAACCCCGACATCGTCCTGTCGGACCTGCGTGACTTCGACCCGACCGACAACGACCACCCGGTGCTCCGCCAGCTGCGGGCGCCGCACACGATTCTCGCGATTCTGACAGGGGCCCGCTCACCGGTCGGGCCCCACACTGGTGAGTGCTGCCCTATTCCGCGCTCATCACCGCGACCGTGCCGCTGCCCGCGCTCACACGGATCTTCGTCGATGACAGGGTCCTGGCATGACTGACCCCTGTGGTGTCGCAGGAGCGGTAGTTACCGCGGGCGGTGGGGGCTTTCACCTCATTATTCGCCTGCCCGCAGCACGGCCGGGAAATAAGTAGACTCGCGAAAAAGGGCAGACAACGGGAAGGAGGATGACATGCGCGGAGGCGGACTTATCTGGACCATCGTCGGAGTTTTGGCGATTATCGCACTGCTGATCTTCATCTTCTCGGCTCTGTGACGGCAGGTGGCCCACCCGCGGGTTCCCCAGAGCCGGGCGAGTGGGACCACGACAGGAAGTACCGCGCCGCCCCCCGATTCCTGGAGGGGCGGCGGTACTGTTTCCGGGCCCTGCGGGAGTTTCCTCCAGCCCCTAGAACCAACTGTCGTGCAGATCACCGACATCAGCGACGACGTCCGCGAATGGCTGGCCGCCCACCTCACCCTCGCGGACCGGGCCGGCGTGAACGATTCCCTCGAGCAGCTGAGCGAGGCCTTCGACGGCACCGTCCGCACCTATCTCGACGGATCCGGGGAGGAACGTGAGAAGGCCCACGCGGCGTCGTCGATGTTCGCGGTCGCGCTCGGGGAACGACTCCGCGGGGAACTCGAGGCGCGGTAGGTGATCCTGGCGGAGAATTACGGCACTGACCTGGCGATCCACCGCCGCGCCGACGACGGGGAGGATGTCTACTGCTGCCCCGTCGAGGTCGTCGGCAAGCGTTTTCACGGCGAGCACCAACCCGGCCGGCTCCTGTCCTCCCACCGACAGTTCCCGGCGACGGCGACGGCGACGGCGAAGGCGCAGTTGCGGTTGCCGTAGTGCGCAGCTGCGCACTCTAGACGTCGAAGTACAGCGGGGCGTGCAGGGAACAGCCCGGGTTGAAGGGGTGGCCGCACCCGGGGCAGGCGAGCGCACGGGAATAGTCGCGGTAGCCCATGGTGTGCCCGCAGGCTCCGCACAACACCGATTCCGGCGCGTCGGTGCCCATCCGCCCGAAGGGGTGGTCCGCCACCTCGTCGTGGCAGCGGTGGCAGGCGAAGAACTCCCCGCAGGTCGCGCAATGGTTGGCGACGACGTCGCGGTGGCTGGCGTAGTGCACGCACCGGCCGCGGTCATCGACACGGACACCCCTGATCATGCTCATACCCGCGGGAGCCTACCCGAGGCCGCGGCGATATCCGTGACGATAGTGACCAGCTCGGTGAGACCGGGTTCCTCCACGGGGAAGTGCCCGCAGCTGCGCAGCATCACCACCCTGGTCGCCGAGGTCGCCCCGTGCAGCCACCGGGCACTCACCTCGACCGGGGTCCACGCGTCCTCCGCCGGGTGGGCCAGGGTGACGGGAACCGGCATGCGACTGGCGGGGATGTGCCGGTAGGTCAGGTAGGAGGCCAGGAAACCGAGCGGAACCCGGACCCCGCCACCCCACGGGTCCCGGGCACACAACCGGGGACAGCGCGGGATCACGGCTCATCCTGGCCAACGGGGCCACCCATCGGGTGGGGATCCGGACCCGGCGCGCCCGGCCCCTGATCATCCGGACCAGCGGATCGGACAGCACGCCTGCGGCGCGGAAGCGGGTCATGACCGCGCGGGAGGGCCAGTCCCGCGGATCGAGCAGGCAGGTGGCGACCACGTGTGCGACGCGTCCGCTGCGGGCGGCGACTTCGCAGGAGAGGAGGCCACCCATGCTGGCGCCGAGCAGCAGGAGTGGGCGGCCGTCGTCCTCCGCGGCGAGGAAGTCGATGAGGAGGCTGACCCAGTCCCCGTAGGTCACGGCGGCGGGGTCCGGTGAGGAGGTGGTGCCGTAGAGGGGCAGATCGACGGCCGCGAGATCCACGGCCTCCCGGGGCAGCTGGGACGCGAGCGGCCAGAGCGCCCGGGAATGTCCTCCCCCGCCGTGGGCGAGCAGGACACGCACCTTCGCCTCCGGGTTGCGCCGTCGTAACACGGTCACGTCATGCCCTCGCCAACCCCAGGATTCCTGTTCCGGGTTCAGGTCAACGCCCGCCTGGCGGTCGGGCGGAAGGAAGGCTGCGTAGTCGGCGATACCGGGGAGGCCCATGGCCTGATTCTAGGTGGTCCACGGCCAGAAATGATCCGGATCTCGGCGGCCAGGACGCGGGTGCCCCTTCGCCCGCACTGATCAGATCTATCCAACCAAAGACCCCCGATTAAGGGGATCCACATGAACATGAAACCAAATCCCTTGCGGGCATATTGATAATTGCGTTAGAAAAGATAAGTATTTTTTAATTCGTCATATCTGCGGCCTCTGTGAGAGCAACCATGAATAATGATCGTCCGCCCATCCGCCCGTTTCTCACCGACGCCGACTCCGGAACCCTGCTCAGGGAGTCCTCCGCGTGGGTGAAGGAACGCCGCTTCCCCCCGACCTTCCTCTCTCCCGGAACCTTCGGGAAGAACGACGTGCTGGTCGAGTGGAGCGGAGCCTCCCCTGAGTCGGCGGACGGCGAGGACGCCACCCGATCGGAGGACTCACCCTTCACCCCCCGGGCACTGAGGGAAACCGGGCAGCGGTTGCCCGGGTTGGCTTTCCTCCTGGAACGGGAGCACCCCGGGGCGGACGGGGTGCCCACGGGCGGAAAATGCACCCCGGAGAACATCAACCTGGTCAGGGGGGTCCTCTGGCACGCCTGCGCCGTCACGGTTGATGAACTGTTCGAGGACATCATGGACTTTCCGGACGGGGTCAACGCGCCGCGGGACCAGTGGTGGACCACCCGGGTGCTCTGCCAGCTGCCCCCGCGCTTCGTGGACAGATACAACGGGATGTTCGTCCGGAAATTCCTCACCACCGTCGTGGACTTCGCCCACTCGCTGACCAACGGCTGGTCCCCGGTGCCTGCCCTGGCGCCGGGATGGAATCCGGTGCCGACGGTCGCGCACGGGCTGGCGGTGCGCGTGCTGCTGAACAAGACCGCCCAGCTGGCGGAGATCTTCGAGGTGGAGATGCCGAAGGGTTGGCGGGAGGCGCTCGAGGACAATCTCTGCGGCCTCCTCGACCCGGAGCCGTTGTACCGGAGCCGGGATAACGGGGAGCAGTTCCAGCAGGGGTTTGACGTGACGGACTTCAGCTCGTGGTTCACTCCGCTGAGCCCACAGGATCAGCTGCCGCCCTTCCTCACCGCCTGAGCTTCGGGCGCGCTGATATATTGGGACAGCATCCAGCCCCGTCCCCATCTGCCCGGGTCCCCCTCCAGGAGGATCACAAGGAGTCGCCGTGCCCACCTCGACCGATCACAACGGGAAGCGTCGCTCCCTGTCGAGCGTGGCGGGTTCCCGGGTGCGGGAGCAGATCCTGTCGGGTCAGTTGCAGGCCGGAACGGTGGTGCGCCCCGAGGATGTGGGCAAGGAGCTGGGGATCTCCCAGACCCCGGCACGGGAGGCCCTGCAGACGTTGAAGGCCGAGGGATTCCTGCTCACTCGACCCGGGGTCGGGTTCGTCGTCGCACCCCTGACCGCGCAGGACATCCGGGACATCTTCACCGCCCACGCGCTGCTGGCCGGGGAGATCGGCGCCCGCGCAGTCCGGAACGCGAGCGAGGAGCAGTGCGACGAGCTGGAGGCGGTCCACTTCGAGCTCCTCGCGGCGGTGAGGCGCCGCGACTGGGAGCAGGTGGAGGAACGCAACCACGCCTTCCACCGGCACATCACCCATCTGGCGGCCTCCCCGAAGCTCGCCCACATTCTCGGCATCGTGAGTCGCTATATCCCGCGATCCTTCTACGCCTCGGTCGGCGGTTGGGTGGACGCCTCCGCGCACGACCACGAGTCGATCATCTCGGCCTTCCGGGACCGGGACGAGCAGAAGGCCCGCGCCGCCATGTCGGAACACATGGTCAACGCGGGTGAACTGCTGGCGAAGAATTACGCGGATGAGGCGGAGCAGGCCGGGTAGCCGAACCGGCCCCTCCCGGCCGGGGTCCGGGTCAGTTCCCCTCGTCCAGGCCCGCCGCTTTGCGGGCGCGGTCGTCCCAGATCGGGTCGACGTCGACGTGCCCCGGGCTGTGGGCCCGCTTGTACACCATGATGGTGCGCTCGAAGGTGATCACGATGACGCCCTTCTGGTTGAAGCCGACGGTGCGCACCACCACGATGCCGACGTTGTCGCGGGAGGAGGACTCCCGCTTGGACAGCACCTCGGACTGGGAGTAGATGGTGTCGCCCTCGAAGACCGGGTTGGGCAGGCGCACCCGGTCCCAGCCGAGGTTCGCCATGACGTTCATGGAGATGTCCGTGACGGACTGGCCTGTCACCAGCGCGAGGGTGAAGGTCGAGTCGACCAGTGGTTTCCCGAACTCCGTCTTCGACGCGTAGTGCACGTCGAAGTGGATGGGTGCGGTGTTCTGGGTCAGGAGCGTCATCCACGAGTTGTCGACCGCCATGACGGTGCGCCCCAGCGGATGCTTGTAGACGTCACCGACCTCCATGTCCTCGTAGAAGCGCCCGCGCCAGCCCTCGGGCGAGACTCGTCGTTCGGTCATGGGTTCAGTCATGGGATGTCCTTTTCCTGTTCTTCGTGCGGTTTCATCGTTGGTCACCGGTTCAACCGGATCAGTAGGTGCGCGGCATGCCCAGCACCTTGGTGCCGATGAACGCCTTGATGAGGTTGTTGTTGACCGGGGCGACCTGGTACATCCGGGTCTCTCGGAACTTGCGCTCGACGTCGTACTGGTCGACGAAGCCGTACCCACCGTAGGTGTTCAGGCAGACGTTGGCCGCCTCCCAGGACGCCTCGGAGGCGAGATGCTTGGCCATGTTGGCCTCGGCGCCGACCGGGGAGTCATTGTCGGCCAGGGCACATGCCTCCCAGCGGACGGCGTCGGCCGCCCGGACCTTCATGTAGGCGTCGGCGATGGGGAACTGCACTCCCTGGTTGGCGCCGATCTTGCGGCCGAAGGTCTCCCGGGTGGAGGCGTACGAGCTGGCGCGCTCAATGAACCAGTAACCGTCGCCGATGGCCTCGGCGGCGAGCAGGATGCGCTCCATGTTCCAGCCGTCGATGACGTAGCGGAAGCCCTTGCCGACCTTGCCGACGACCGCGGAACCCGGCACCCGCATGCCGTCATAGGTGACCTGGTTGGTGGCGTAGTTGAACATCGTGCGCACCTTCTCCGGCCGGAAGGAGTCCGGCTGCTCGGCGCGCACCTGTCGCAGATCGACGAGGAAGAGGGTCAGGCCCCCGGTACGGTCGTCCGCGTCATAGTCACCGGTGCGGGTCAGAACGAGAGCGAGATCGGATTCGTCCACCCGGCTGGTCCAGTTCTTGTGGCCGGTGATCACCCAGTCATCACCGTCGCGGACCGCGCGGGTCTGGATGGCGGAGGTGTTGGAGCCGGCCTGTTCCTCGGTGATCGAGAATGCCTGCAACCGGATTGACCCGTCGGCGATGCCCGGCAGGTAGGTGTCCTTCTGCCACTGGGAACCGTGGTTGAGCACGGCCTTCATGGTGTAGAGCTGCGCGTGGCAGGCGGCGGCGTGACCACCGGAGCGGTTGATCTCCTCCATGATGATCGAGGCTTCGGCGATGCCCAGGCCCAGGCCGCCGTACTCCTCCGGAATCAGGGCGCCGAGCAGGCGGGCGTCCGTCATCGCGTCGACGAATTCCTGCGGGTACTCCCGATTGAGGTCCTTCTCACGCCAGTACTCGTCGGGGAAGTCGGCGCAGAGGTCGCGCACGTGACTGCGCAGCTGCTGGAGGGAAGGACGTTCACGCATGAGCACGCTGGTCTCCTCGGTCTGCTCGTGGGTCAGGTGGTCGCGCTGGCTGAGAAGCATGATCATTTCCTTCGGGCTGTGATTTTCATCCGGGCCGGGAGTGGGCTGTGATCCACACCGCTTGAGCTCTAATATATTAGACTGGGGACGACAGCGCAAGGGTTTAGCAAAACACCTGCACAGGACGATATATAGAAATATAGAGGGCATCATGAACATCATCACCACCGGTCGAAGCGCACTCTTCTCCCCCGCCGACCGTCCGGAACGCGCAGCGAAAGCCCTGGCCGGTGACGCCGACATCGTCATCCTGGACCTGGAGGACGCCGTCGCCCCGGACGCCAAGGCCACGGCCCGCGAACACGTGCCCGGCATCCTCGCCGCCACTTCTCGACGTCGCGGGGTCGTCGTGCGGATCAACGACCCGGCCACCGGGATCGGACGGGCCGACCTCGCCATGATCCACGATCTGCACCGGACGCCGGAGGGCACCGATATATCGGTGATGGTTCCGAAGGTGACCACCGCGACGCCGCTGGAGGCGCTGCCCGACGGCGTCCCCGTGATCGGGTTGATCGAGACGGCCGACGCGGTGCGCGATCTGCACGGCATCGCCACCCATCCCCGGCTCACGCGCCTGGCGCTGGGTGCGGTCGACCTGTCGACCCAGCTCGGGTGCGAACCGGAGTCCGCGACCATCGACGCCGTGCGGGCCCAGCTGGTGATCGCCTCGGTCGCCGCCGGCATCGCCGCTCCCCTGGACTCGCCCTGCGTGAACTTCCGCGATCCGGAGGTCGTCTCCCGCGCGGCCGGGCGCGCCCGTCGTGACGGTTTCGGTGGGTTGCTGTGCATCCATCCGGCCCAGCTGCCGGCCGTCGCCGCGGCCTTCCGCCCCAGCGAGGACGAGATCACCTGGGCGGAGAAGGTGCTCTCGGCCGGGGAGGCGGCGAGCGCCCTGGACGGGGAGATGATCGACCGCCCCGTGATCCTGCGCGCCCGGCGGATCATGGAAGCGGTGGAGGCGTAGCAGAGAAAATGCCTGCTCAGAACCAATTCTCCGCTCTTTGATCCAGGTCAAGGAGTTCAACCGGGAAGGCCCATATCGTCGGAGGTGTCAGAAGGAAAGAACACGAGATGAAGAGGAAAGGACCTGGTTGCCATGACGACCCCGACGACACTGAAGAACACCACCCTGCGCTCCGATGAGTTCACCTGCCCGAGCTGCATCGTCAAGATCGAGACCAAGCTCAACGGCCTCGAGGGCGTGGAGAACGCGGAGGTGAAATTCTCCTCGGGGCGCATTCTGGTTACCCACGACCCGCAGAAGACCAGTGTCCGCGACCTGGTCGACGCCGTGGCCGAGGTCGGATACACCGCCAGGCCCTCCGGGATCTAAACCTCTCCGAACCCTCCTCAGCCCGCCCGCACCCACCCGGTGTCGGCGGGTTTTTCGGTGTTCCCACAGAAAGGAGCATTCCTTCTTCAAGCAGGTCAGGATTAGTTTCCGGTTGTTTGATCCACGTCAAGGAACTATCCCCGGACCACCCCTAGCGTGAGAGACGTCAACGAAATAATGCACCGATACACAAGGAGCACTCTCATGAAGACCTGGAAAACCTGGGTTGTCGTCGCCGTCTCGGGATTGTTGATCGTCCTGTCCTGGCTCACCCCAACCGGATGGCTATCCGATGGATTCATGATCGCCGCCGCCGTCGTCGCCGGCTGGCGGATCGCCCTCTCCGCCATCCAGGCCCTGCGGATCAGGATAATCTCCATCGACCTGCTGGTGGTCGTCGCCGCCGTCGGCGCCCTGTTCCTCCAGAACTGGTGGGAATCGGCGGCCGTGACCTTCCTCTTCGCCCTCGGAAAGGCCCTGGAGAAGGCCACCATGAACCGCACCCGCAAGGCCCTGAGCGACCTGGTGGATGCCGCACCGGAAACCGCCACCGTCCTGCGTGACGGTGAGCCCGAGACCGTTGAGATCTGGGAACTCGTCCCCGGTGATGTCGTGCTCGTGAGAAACGGTGAGCAGGTCCCGGTCGACGGCACGGTGCTCTCCGGCCATGGCGGGGTCGACGAGGCCACCATCACCGGTGAATCCGTTCCGGCCGAGAAGGCCGAGGGTTCCGAGGTCTTCGCCGGCACCTGGTTGCGCAGCGGCGTCCTCCGCGTCGAGGCTGTGGGCATCGGTTCAGATTCCACTCTGGCCAAGATCATCCACCGGGTGGAGGACGCCCAGGATGACAAGGCCAGGACCCAGACCTTCCTGGAGAAGTTTTCCCGGTGGTACACCCCCGGCGTCATGGCCGCCGCGCTCATTGTCGGCCTGATCACCATGAACGTGGAACTGGCCCTGACGCTGCTGGTCATCGCCTGTCCCGGAGCCCTGGTCATCTCGATACCGGTCTCGATCGTCACCGGCATTGGGCGGGCCGCCAAGGACGGCGTCCTCATCAAGGGCGGCGAATACCTGGAGACCTCGGCACGCGTGGACGCGGTCGTCGTCGACAAGACCGGCACGCTGACCAATGGTCGCCCGGAACTGACCGACGTCGAGGTCCTCGACGACTCCTACACCGAGAATGACGTGTTGACGCTGGCGGCGCGCGCCGAGACCGCCTCCGAACACCCGCTGGCCGAGGCCATCATCCGCGGCGCGGAGAACCGTGGCCTACCCGTCGAGCTGGTCGACTCCGCCCAACCGGTGATGGGCAAGGGCATCATCGCCCACGTGGATGACCTCACCGTCGCCGTCGGCTCCGCCGCCCTGCTGCGGGAGACTCCCGCCGCCACCCGCATCCTGGAGCTCAACGAACAGGGCAGGACCGCCATGTACGTCGGCGTCAACGGCCGCGCAGTGGGCATCATCGCCGTCGCCGACACCATCCGCGCGGATGCCCGGTCCGCCATCCAGGCCCTGCACGACAAGGGCGTGAAGGTCATCATGGCCACCGGTGACGCACAGCGGGTGGCGGAGAACGTCGCCATCCAGTTGGGTGTCGACGAGGTGCGGGCCGAACTGATGCCGGAGGACAAGCTCACCATCGTGAAGGACCTGCAGTCCCGCGGCCACACCGTGGCCATGGTCGGTGACGGAGTCAACGACACCCCGGCGCTCGCCCAGGCCGACATCGGCGTGGCCATGGGGGCCGCCGGTTCACCCGCCGCCATCGAGACCGCCGACATCGCCCTGATGGCCGACAAGCTGCTGCGTCTGCCCTACGCCCTGGGGTTGGCCAAGCGCACCGTGAACACCATGCGGGTGAACATCGCCCTCGCCCTGGTCACCGTCGCCATCCTGCTCGCCGGCGTCCTCCTCGGAGGAGTCACCATGTCCATCGGCATGCTCGTCCACGAGGTCAGTGTCCTGCTGGTCATCGGCATCGCCATGCTGCTGCTGCGGCCGGCCATGCAAAAGGACGGGGATGAACTCGGCAAACCTCACTCCACGCGGGTGAAGGAGCCCATCACCGCATAACCCCGCCATGCCGTCAATCAACCCTCCGGCTTTCTTCGGGTGGTTCGCACCGCCAGATCAATTCCTGAAACCACCGAGCGCGTTCCGTACCTGAAACGGAAAAGTCCCGGGCAACTCTGATCCGGGACCACGAAGTCGCGTGGTTGCGGTTGCGGGGACCTCGAACCCGGATACCGTGCGCAACCACCTCGGAATCCTCGAACCCACCTCTCACCTCCGCCCAGGCCGGCATGGATGAGGCGAGGAAGGCTCATCCACGGAAAGATATTTCACACTGACATCGGAGTACAGTTGAGGCAGGAACCGACTTTGGTTCCCCCAATGATGGGAATCCCGATGCCCGGCGTCACTCAACCTTCGCTAGCTGTCCCAGCTGAATCGACGTACAGCCCCTCACACAGCGACACTCTGCTCACTCTGGGGTTGCTCACTGGATCCTCGATGAAGGATGAGCGGCGACTGCCGATACATCCCCACCATCTGGACCGGATCCCTCCGGACCTACGCGCACAGATGATCGTCGAACGTGGCTACGGCGCTGACTTCCAGCTGGGACCCGGTTACCTTGAGTCGCGGGTGGGCAGGGTCGTAGAACGGTCCGAGGTGATCGAATCCGCTGACGTGCTGCTTCTGGCCAAGCCGCAAGCGGTGGACATGGCGGCCATTCCCGAGGGCCGCATTCTGTGGGGGTGGCCACACTGCGTGCAGAATGCCGAGATGACGCAGACGGCGATTGACCGTCGGCTCACGCTGATCGCCTTCGAGGCGATGAACCACTGGACCAGCCGAGGTGATTTCGGCCTCCACGTATTCCACAAGAACAACGAACTCGCCGGTTACTGCTCTGTGCTGCACGCCTTGAGTCTGATCGGGTCAACCGGGGACTACGGGCCACGGCTCAGCGCGGTGGTCATCGGTTTCGGCGCGACCGCACGAGGCGCCGTGACCGCGCTCAAAGCGCAGGGCATCCACGACATTCAGGTCCTCACGCAGCGTGGGGTCGCGGCAGTCGGTTCGCCGATCCACTCCGCCCACATCGTTCAACTCAACACCAACAGTGGTGCGACCCACCTCAGCGAAGTCCTCACCCCGGACGGCGACATGCTGCTCCCGGAGTTTCTCGCATCCCATGACATCGTCGTCAACTGCACGCTCCAAGACGTCGCAGCGCCGCTGACCTACCTGAGGACCGAGGACCTGGAGCGTTTCTCGTCGGGAAGCCTGATCATCGACGTGTCGTGCGACGAGGGCATGGGTTTCGAATGGGCGAGGACCACCACGTTCGACGAACCTATGTTCACCGTCGGCCACGGGGTTGGCTACTACGCCGTCGACCACAGCCCGTCGTACCTGTGGAACTCGGCCACCTGGGAAATCAGTGAGGCGATCCTGCCGTTCCTCCGCACGGCCATGGAAGGACCGGCCGCGTGGGCGAAGAATCCCACCCTCGCCCGCGCGATCGAGATCCACGACGGTGTGATCCAGAACAAGAGCATCCTGAGTTTCCAGGGACGCGAACCGGTCTATCCGCACACTCGGATTGCCTGACTGTTCTGCCCCACGACGGTGGTGGCGTCCGCGTGGAACCGGGTAACGGACCAGAGAGTTTCACGTCAAACCGAAATCCGATTACGCCGAGACGGCGCCCGCCGAGAAACCCACGCTCGTGACGCCCTTTTTCCGGCAGATGTGGACGCAATCCGGAGCGCAACAAGGACCGGCCTCGGAAAATCCGGCATTACAGAAGCTGGCTTCCTCCCGCAGGTCGGGCTGTCCAGAAATTCCGAAAAGCAAAGCACGCCGGGGCAAGGACTTGTGTCCGCACATTCTCTTGGCTGAGCCACCGTCGCAGGTGACTCAGGAATTGTAGCTTCCCCGGCCCAGGAGGACTCCTCGTACTCCGTGGGCGGGACCATCCCCAGGGTGGAATGCAACCGGTGGCGGTTGTACCACTGCACCCACACCATGGTCGCGAGTTCGACGTCGACAAGTGACTCCGGGTTCTGCGGGGTGAAGATCCGGGAGCCGATGCACTCGGTCTTGTACAACCCATTGATCGACTCCATGAGCGCATTGTCATAGGCGTCACCCACACTCCCGATCGACGGGGTGATGCCCTGCAGGGCGAGGTTCTCGGTGAATTTCACCGCCGTGTACTGGCTGCCCACATCCGAGTGGTGCGTCAGCTCACCACGGACAACGGGACGCTGGGTGCGGTCACGCTCCCACAACGCCAGGTACCGTGGGATACGCACCAGTTCGACTCCGCGGGAGGTCTGGGCGTGCCAGCCGACGATGCGGCTTGCGAGTACACGTCAACGATGAAGGCCACATAGACCCAGCCCGAAGTAGTGCGCACATAGGTGAAATCTGCGACCCACACCCGGTTGGGCGCCTCGGCGGTGAAGTCCCGGTTCAGCCGGTCAGGGGCGCGGTCCCCGGCCCCCGGGATGGTGGTCCGGACCGTGGTCCGGCGTCTGGAGATAGACGTTCATCCCGGTCAGGCGCATCAACCGGTCGACGGTGCAATGCGCCACCGCATGACCCTGCCGACGCAGGTGGGCGACCATCTTGCGCCGCCCGTACAGGGATTCCGGTGTGCCCCGAAGCTCGTAGAGGGCGTTGAGGATCTGTGCGTCCGTCACCGTCCGGAGTGCCGGTACTTCCTTCTTCCAGTGGCGGTAGGTCCTCGCCGCGACCTGCACGCCCTGCTCACGCAGCACACGGTAGATCGACTCGACTTCCAAAGCCTTCTTCTCTCATCTGGTCGATGAAGTCGACGATCAACGGTTTCGGGGGTCGAGTTCCCCTTTGAGGTAAACCGTGGCCTTCTTCAAAATCTCGTTGGCCTCCCGCAGTCGCTTGTTCTCTTTGCGCAGGCGGGTCATTTCCTCGTTTTCCTCGGTGGTCACGCCGGGGGGCGTGGCCGGCGTCGACCTCGGCCTGGCGGACCCAGTTGCGCAGGGTTTCGCGCGGGACACCGAGCTCGTCCCCGATGGCGGTGCAGGTGGCGGTCAGCGATCGGTAGTCCTCACGGTGCTGCTGGACCATCCGCACGGCCCGAGTCTTGAGACTTCAGGCTCGTAGGACTTCTTCATGATGGTGATCCTTCCTCATTGGAAGGCGGCAAGAAACCCGTGACGGTTCACCGGGCCCGACCATGAGAAAAACCGCCGCACCCGAAGGTGTGGCGGTCATTCTTTGCTAAGCGAGTGGCTTACAGCGGGCGAACCTGC
>CAYSIP010000045.1:0-15120 GCA_964431055.1 uncultured Corynebacterium sp.
ACGGAGGCGCCACGCCCGGTGGTGGGGCGGGCCTGGGCCATGACGCGGGCGGAGGTGACGGGGCGGCGCAGCACGGAGGCCGCGGAAACGGAGGCGTTGTCGATGATCCGGTTGATGATCATCTCCTTCGTATCCTGGGGAACCTCGACGGGGTCAGCGGCGACCCGGGCGATCTTGTAGGCCAGGTGTTCCTCGTAAGGGAACTCCTCGGCGGATCGGCGGGTGCGCACGGTGTGGTTGATCATGGCGGGCGGTCAACTCCTCGGATGACGGAAAGTACTGCTGGCGAGCTGCCACTCACACTATTCCGGGAAGTGTGCGACGGCCCACAGTGAATGGTGTGTAAAGTTGCGTCATGACACCGCGATAAATGCGAAACTTGTGGAAAGCGCAGTTCAGCACAGGGAAGAGGGGGGCACGCTTAAGGTGGCCAGGCATTTCGCGGGGGGACGGATCCGCACGTTACGAAGGGCACGCAACCTCACCCAGGTGGAGATGGCCCGTCAGTTGGGTCTATCCACCAGCTACCTCAACCAGCTGGAGAACGACCAGCGGCCGCTCACCGTCACCGTGCTCATGGCCCTGTCCTCCGCCTTCGACGTCGACCCCGCATTCTTCTCCGCCGAGCAGGACGCCCGCACCATCAACGAGCTGCGCGACGTCTTCCCCGACACCCCGGCCGAGCAGCTGGCCGAGCTCGCCGCCCGCTACCCCGACCTCGTCCCCGGCATCCTCGACCTGGCCCACCGCGCCCCCGACCTGGAGGAGGTCAGCCCCTACGAGCTGGTGCGCGATTTCTTCTACGAGGCCCACAACTACATCGACGAGCTCGACATCCGTGGTGAGGAACTCGCCGGCCGGCTCGGGGAACCGCAGCTGCGGTTGACCCGCCTGGCCACCATCCTCGACCGGGAGCTCGGGGTGACCGTCCGCTTCCGCAAACTGACCTCCGGACCGCGGCGGGTGTTCCACCCCGACACCCGGGAGCTGCACCTGCGCACCGGCCTGTCAGAGGCGCAGCTGTGTTTCGAACTGGCCCTGCAGTACGCGCTGCTGGCGCTGCCCGACGAGCTGGACAGGCTGTCGTCCTCCCTTCCCACGGAGGAGGCGCGCGCCATCGCCCGCCTGGCGTTGGCCCAGTACTTCGCGGGGGCCGTGACCATGCCGTACCAGATCACGCTGCGGACGGCGGAGAACACCCGCTATGACATCGACCGGATCGCCGAGCACTTCGGCACCGGTTTCGAGACGACCTGCCACCGGTTGTCCACCCTGCAGCGCCCCGGGGCCCGCGGGGTGCCGTTCTTCTTCGTGCGCACCGACCGGGCCGGCAACATCTCCAAGCGCCAGTCGGCCACCAGCTTCCACTTCTCCCGCTCCGGCGGATCCTGCCCCCTGTGGGTCATCCACCGCGCCTTCGAGACCCAGGGACGGATCACCCGTCAGGTGGCGGGCATGCCGGACGGCCGCCACTATCTGTGGATCGCGCGGACGGTGAACGGCCAGTCACGCGGCTTCGGCGCCCCCACCAAGGAATTCGCCGTCGCGCTGGGCTGCGATCTGGAACAGGCCGAGCGGCTGGTCTACTCCTCCGGCCTGGACCTGTCGCCGGCCTCAGCGACCCCCATCGGACCGGGCTGCACCGCCTGCCCGCGGGAACGCTGCCCCCAACGCGCCTTCCCCCAGGCCGGCAAGCGGGTCGTCATCGATCTCGACAGCACCCGCGACGAGTCCTACGTGACGGTCACTCCAGGTCGTCGTGAGCCACGAGACGACGGGCCGCCTCGGTGATGGAGCCCGACAGCGACGGGTAGACCGCGAAGGTCTCCGCCAGGTCCTTGACGGTGAGGTTGTTGGTGACCGCGACCGCGATCGGCAGGATCAGCTCAGACGCCGACGGCGCGACCACGACACCACCGATGACCAGGCCGGAGTTGCGGCGGCAGAACAGCTTGACGAAGCCGTGACGCAGCGAACGCATCTTGGCGCGCGGATTGGACTGCAACGGCAGCACCACCGCACGCGCGGAGATCTCCCCGCTGTCGACCTCAGCGTGCGTGACGCCCACGGTGGCGATCTCCGGGCGGGTGAACACCGCGGTGGCCACGGTCTTCAGGCGGATCGGGCTCACACCCTCGCCGAGCGCGTGGTACATCGCCAGGCGTCCCTGCATGGCGGCGACCGAGGCCAGCGGGAAGAGGTTGCTGCAGTCACCGGCGGCGTAGATGCCCGCGACATTGGTGCGGGAGACCCGGTCGACCTTGATGTGGCCGGAGGGCTCGGTCTCCACGCCGACGTGCTCGAGACCCAGGTTCTTGGTCGACGGGATCGAACCGATCGACATCAGTGCGTGGGAACCGGCGATCTCTCGACCGTCGGTGGTGCGGACCAGGACCCCGCCGTCGTCGGTGCGGGTGACCGACTCGACACGCGCGTGCTTCTCCAGGGAGACGCCGCGCTCGGCGAGGACGCTCTCGAGGACGTCTGCCGCGTCGGCGTCGTCGTGCGGAAGGATGCGGTCGCGGGAGGCGACCATGGTCACCTTGACGCCGAGCTCGGCGAATGCGGAGACGAACTCGGCGCCGGTGACGCCGGAACCCACCACGATGAGGTGCTCAGGCGTCTCCTCGAGGTCGTAGACCTGCTGCCAGGTGAGGATGCGCTCGCCGTCCGGCTGCGCGCCGGGCAGGACGCGCGGGGTGGCGCCGGTGCCGATGAGCACGAGCTCGCAGGCGAGCTTCTCGACGGTCCCGTCCGCGTGGGTCGCGGTGACCGTGTGGGTGGCCAGGCCGTGTTGGTCCTCCGCGAAACGTCCACGGCCGTTGATGATGCGCACCCCGGCGCGCTCCAACTGCTTGGCGATGTCCTCGGACTGCTGGGCGGCCAGCGCCTTGACGCGGTGGTTGAGGGCGGTGATGTGGATGCGGGCCCGGCCCAGCAGGCTGTTGAGTCCCATGTCGTCGGCGCGGCGCAGGTCGGTCTTGATGCCGGTGCCCGCGATGAAAGACTTCGAGGGCACGGAGTCGTAGAGGACGCTGGAGCCTCCCGGCCCCTGATCCTCGACCAGGGTGATGTCGGCTCCGTACTTGGCTCCGGCCAGGGCTGCTTCGTAGCCGGCGGGGCCACCTCCGATGATGACTATGCGCTGGGTCACGGGCGCTCCTTCACGATGGGGTTCTCGAGTGGGGCAAGGTTAATATTCGTCTCCCGAGCCTAGCCCCTCACCCCCTACTCGGCGAGAAACCCACCGGTGGCACGGGCGCAGTACTGCTCCACGACGGCCGCGAAAAGCCGCACTCCGACGCCGATGGAACGCTCGTCGACGATCAGGTCACCCTGATGCAGATCCTGCTTCGGGCCGTCACCGGACCAGCAGCCCAGGCGGGCCATGGAACCGGGCACGTGCTCCAGATACCAGGAGAAGTCCTCCCCGCCGGAGGACTGCGGGGCGGCGACCACCGCCTGCGGGTCGATGGAACGGGCGGCGTCGGCAAGCAGCGCCGTGGCCAGGTCGTCGTTGATCACCGGCGGAACACCGCGCGTGTAGTGCAGTTCGTGCGTGCACCCGGTGGGGGCGAGGATCTGGGCGATCAGCTCCTCCACCAAGGGCTGGATGGTCCGCCAGGTGGTGATGTCCGCGGTGCGCAGCGTGCCGGAGATGGTCCCCGACTCGGGGATCGCGTTCGAGGCGTAACCGGCGTTGATCGTGCCGAAGACGAGCACGGTGCCGGTGCGCGGATCGATCCGGCGCGAGAGCAGCCCGGGCAGCTCGGTGACGACCTTGCCCAGCGCGTAGACGACGTCCGCGGTCAGGTGTGGTCGTGAGGTGTGGCCGCCGGAACCGTGCACGGTGAGTTTCAGCACGTCGCTGGCGGAGGTGATGGCCCCGGTGCGCAGCCCGACGCGTCCGACCCGCAGCTTGGGCTCGGCGTGGACGGCGAAGATGGAATTGACTCCGTCGAGCCCACCCCAGGAGATGACCTGGCTGGCGCCGCCCTCCATGACCTCCTCGGCGGGCTGGAAGATCACCCGGACCGGCTGCTCCACGCCGCATTCGGCCAGGGCGCAGGCGGTGGCCAGGGCGACGGTGGTGTGCACGTCGTGCCCGCAGGCGTGTGCCACGCCCGGCACGGTGGAGGCGAAGTCCAGGTTGGAGTCCTCCCCGATCGGGAGGGCGTCGATGTCCGCCCGGAAGGCCAGTCGCTCACCGGTGTCGGGGCCGATGTCGACCATCAACCCGGTGCCGGGGAATCGGACGGGGTCGAGCCCGTGTTCGCGGAGGACCCTCTCGAGGAAGTCCGTGGTGGCGTACTCCATGTGTGACAGCTCGGGATTGGCGTGGATGTGGCGTCGCCAGTCCACCACCCGGTCCCGGTGGACGCGCAGCCACTGGTCGACGCGCTCTGAGATACCCATCAGATCTGTCCTTTCGGCCCGGCTGTGAAGTGATACCGAGTCTACAACTAGACCGTGCGGTACAGTCAGCCGCCCTCGTCGGGGGCCCCGGGGGCGGGGTCAGTGGCGGGGTCTCCGGCTTCCCGCGCAGGTGGCAACTGGCCTCGGGGCGGGGCCTCCAACTCCCGGGCGGTGGCGGGGTTGAAGGTGGGCTCATCACCCGGTCGCGCGGCGTAGAGATAGCCGACGTCGAAGGCCATGGTGTCCTCGGCGCGGCCGGGCCACACGATGTCGATGCCCAGTCCCTCGGAGGTGCAGATGTCCTCGACGAAACGGTCCCCGGCGGGCAGCAGCGCCACGGGCGGGACGTGCAGCGCCCGGGCCAGCTTGTAGACGGTGGACAACACCGGATCCGCCGAATGCGTCGAGGTGTTCTCGTTGCGTTCGATATTGCTGATCTGGTTGCGCGAAAGCCCTGACAATTCCGCCAACCTGTCCTGGCTCAACCCCCGCATGGTGCGCAACTGACGCAGATTCTCACCGAGGCAATGGCCATAGCTGGCCCAGTGCCCCAACTCCGATCTGCGTCCCATGCCCCCACACTGCCCAGTGCAGTGGGTGGTTACCGCACACTGTATTGGGCAACGGTGCACCGTGGGCGGGCACAGCCCATTGCCGCGCCCCCCGGGGCGGGACTTTAACTCAGGGCATGGACGCACGAGAGTGGTTCGAGTCCGCGGCCCGCGGTTTCCGGGAGGTCGTCGCGGGTGTCGATCCCACGCAGCTCGATGACCCGGGCCTCGGCGAGTGGGACGTGCGGTCGCTGCTGGGGCACACCTGCCGCGCCTTCCTCACGGTCGAGAACTACCTCGCCGCGGGGGAATCATCGGCCACTCCGGCCCTCGACGGCCCGGTGGATCACTTCCGGGCCGCGGCGGCTGGCCTCGCGGACCCGGTGCAGGTCATCCGACGGGGCCGGGACGCCGGGATCGCGTTGGGTGCGGAACCGGTTGGCGCAGCCCTCGGGCTGGCGAGCCGGGTTTCTTCCCTGGTGGCGGGCATGCGTGACGACACCCCCCCCGTGACCACCCCGGTGGGACGGATGCGGCTGATCGATTACCTGCCCACCCGTGCCTTCGAGCTGACGGTCCGCGGCATCGACCTCGCCCGCGCCACCGGTCGGCCCATTCCTGGGGAGCTGATGGATTGTCTCCGGCCGTGTCTGCACCTGTGCGCCGACCTCGCCCACCCCGAACAGCGGCTGGCCGTCCTCCTGTCGGTGACGGGCCGAGCTCCCCTGCCCCCTGGTTTCTCGGTCCTGTGACCGGTCGCCTCTTAGAGCTCGATGTTGCGGGGACCGTAGAGACGGTCACCGGCGTCCCCGAGACCGGGAACGATGTAGGCCTCCTCGTTGAGCTCCGGGTCGATGGCGGCGGTGATCAGGCGTACGGGCAGGCCGGACTGGGCGAGGGCGTCGACGCCCGGTTGGGCCGAGACCATGCAGACGGCGGTGATGTCGGTGGCGCCGCGGTCCGCGAGCAGGCGGATGGCGTGCAGCAGCGAACCGCCGGTGGCCAGCATCGGGTCAACCACGAAAACGGTGCGGCCGGTCAGGTCATTCGGCAGGGCCTCCAGGTACGGGACCGGCTCATGGGTCTTCTCGTCGCGGGCCAGACCGATGAAACCGACCTGGGCGTCCGGGATCATTGACAGGGCGGGGTCGATCATGCCGAGCCCGGCGCGGATGACGGGAACGATGATGGGCGGGTCCTGCAGCCTGGTTCCCTCAGCCACCGCGACGGGCGTCCGGCAGTCGAAGTGCTCGACCGGGAGTTCCCGGGAAGCCTCATAGACCAGCATCGCGCCGAGGTCGGCGAGTGCCGCGCGGAAGACGGTGTTGTCGCTGCGCTCATCGCGCATGATGGTCAGTCGCGACGCGGCGAGCGGGTGATTGACGACGGTGATCTCCATGGGAACCATGCTAGGGCATCACCTGCGCCGCCCCGGGAACCTGCTGGCGGCAAGGGCAGTCCAAGTGGACATGGAGACCTCGCAGACCCAGCAGACCCTCGACATCGACCCCGAGCACACCCGGTTGCTCGCCGGCGACCTGCGCACCGCCGCCACCACGATCACCCCGACCCCTGCCGCACCCGTTCTGCCCGGTGCGCCGCTCGCCCGCTTCTCGACGGCGCTGGCGGGGGCGCTCTCGGCCGTCGCCACGCGCACCGGTGACATTCACGCACGCGCCGGTGATCTGGCCACCGTGTCATTTGACCTCGTCGCGGCCGCGGAAGACACCGACGGGCGCCTCGCCCATGGGCTGGGGAGGCTGGCGTGAGGGCGGTCGTCGACACGTTGCGGCACATCGCCGACCTGGAGCCGCCTTCACTGCCCTTCCTTGACCTGCCCGCGCTGCCGGATTTCGGCGCGGCCGCTCCCCTGGCGGAGATGCTGGCCACCGACGCTCCGGGCGGGCAGCGGCTCATGGCGGCGGCCGGACAGTTGAGTGGACAGCGCGGACGCATCGACGAGCTGACCGGCGCCGCGCGGTCGCTTCTCGACGGCGCACGCGGCGAACTCACCGACCTCGCGGGCCAGCTCATCGGTCAGGCGCTGCCGCTGTTGCCGGGGTTGCTCTCCCCCGTCCCCGGCGCGCAGGCGGCGACGCTGGTCCAGTTAACGGGGCTGTCCGATGTCTTCCTCCACGCCGCGGCCCAGCGGGTCACGGAACTGCAGGCGGGGTTGGAGCCGTTGGCCGGTGAGTTGGAGGGCATCGCACAGACCGTGGCCTCCGAACCCACTGAGGGGCCACCCGCTCCGGTGTCACCCGGGGTGGCGGCCGGGATGGTCCCACCGCCTCTTGAGGCCGGGGCCGGGGCCGTGTCCACAGACACGAACGAACCTGCCGAGCCCGTCGAGGAATCTGCGGTGTCCGAAGACGAGGCCGAGCCACCCACCGGCCAGGGTGAGGCGGCCGTCGCGGCGGCGATGAGTCAGCTGGGCACCCCCTACGTGTGGGGAGGCACGACGACGGGTGGTTTCGACTGCTCCGGCCTGACGCAGTGGGCGTGGCGGCAGGCCGGCGTCGAGCTGCCGCGGTTGGCGGAAGAGCAGACGGTGGGCCGGCAGGTCACCGCCGACCAGCTCATCCCGGGTGATCTGGTGGTCTGGGACGGGCACGTGGCGATGTACGCGGGGGACGGTCAGATGGTCGAGGCCGGTGATCCGGTGCAGACCAACCCGGTGCGCACCTCCAATATCGGGATGGCCTTCAAGGGCTTCTGGCGGCCGACCGGATAGCACTGGGATAGAATCTCCCCCCATGAGCACCCGAGCCATCGTCCCCGTGAAACTGTCCCTGACTGAGGGCGACTACTACACCCTGTGGGCGCCCGAGTGGAAGGAACACGGCGCCGAATGGCAGGCCTTCCTCGGCGACGACGATCAGCTCTTTCTCTTCACCTCCCCGGCGGCGATGCTCGCCTTCCTCGAATCCGGTCGCAAGCACGACCTCACCGCCCACCCGCGGTGGGGTTCCTTCGAGGCGCAGCCCGCGCACCGTGTCGTGCCGGAGAAGAAGGACAGGTACGACATCATCGGCGCCCCGGCGTTTCTCGCCGGCCGATCCTCCCACGAGAACGTCTCCACCATCGCCCGCATCTTCGACGTCACCCGCAGCCTGGCGGAGGTCACCGCCGCCAATGACGCGGTCCTGTTCTTCGCCTCCCATTCCGTGCTCCGCAACGTCGACCGCGGTGCAGAACACTACGCCGGCCCGCAGGGCATGAGTGAGTGGTCGGCCGTGGGCCGGGCCGTCCTCTCCAACTGGCCGAAGGTCGTGTCCAGTCTGGACGAGCAGGTCAACGTGGTGAAGATGGACAAGGCCAAGGTCGACGACGCCGGCGTGCGCATCGGCACCGCCCAGGCCGCCGCGGAGGAGGCCAGGGAACGCGCCGAGGCCCAGCGCAAGGCCGAGGCCGAGAAGGCCGACCCCTATGACCTGTCCGCCTGGGCCGCCGCCGGCATCGATCCGGTCAAGGTCACCATCCAGGGCAAGACGGTCTACACCCTGCGCACCTACCTGGGCGGGTCGCCGGTCTTCCTCGGCAAGTTCGGTGAGATCTTCACCTTCCCCACCCCGAAGCATCTGCTGCGCTGGATGGTGGAGAACGACGACCACGACCTCACCCGCGCGTCCACGTGGGAGGACCTGGCCACCGCCGCGAACTCCGGAGAGCTGGAGGTCATGGTCCACAAGGACAACTCGTACTCCTACGCCGGCCTGGTCGCCGACATGGAGAAGGGCCCCGAGGCGGTGGACACCGAGCAGATGTCGCGCGGTTACGAGCTACTCGCCGACGCCGCCGACTGGTCCGCCGACGATTCGCTCAACTCCTACTTCCTGGCCAACCCCCGCATGCAGGACTACATCTCCTACATGCTCGGCGCCACGGAGTCCTCCGGTTACGTACCGTCCAAGCCCTACTCGGACCACGCGAAGGCCTGGCAGGAGCTCGAGGAAATGCTGGTCAAGCGCTTCTCGAAGTTCTGATCGGTTAACCCCCCGCACTCCTCGACGAGGGTCCGGGTCCCTCCAGCCCCGCCCAGCGGTGTACCCGGGCGGGACGGGGGGGAGCCTCGACCCGTGGGGCACCCCAGTTCCCGCCAGCCGGGTCCGTCGCCGGTTTGGAATGGGGCCTGGCCCGGGAGCGGTAAGGAGTCGGTCAGTCACATCATGGCCGCAGTCACCCCGATGTCGCGGTCTGTGATTCCGCCGCCGCTCCCCTACTCCTCGTCGTCCTCCAGGAGTTCCTCGTCCGCCAGTTCCTCGAAGGCGGGCAGGATCTGGGTCTCCAGGATGCGTTGGCGGTTCTCCTCGTCGCAGAAGGAGTTCCGGATCGCCCCGGCGGTGAGGTCGAACAGTTCCTCAAGCCCGTAGTCGAAGGTGTCGACCAGGGCCATGAACTCATCCGTCAGCGTTCCCTGCGAACGGTCACCGGTGTTGACGGTGCAGGTGAATCCCAGCTGCTGGAGGAGGGTGAGCGGGTGGTCACTGAGCTGCTCGGCCGCACCCATCCGCACCTCCATGGAGGGGCACAGTTCCAGGGCGATGCCGCGGTCGCGGACCCAGGACGAGACCGTCCCCGGCCGGATGCCCTCGAGGTCGACACCGAAGTCGTCGAAAATGCGCACCCCGTGGCCCAGGCGCACGGCCCCGTGCTGCACCGCCTCGGCGATGGAGTCCACCCCGGCGTGCATGCCCGCGTGCAGGGTGACCGGGATCCAGTTCTCCCGCAGCAACCGCAGCGACTCGGCGTGCTCCGACAACGGGTTCCCGTCCTCCGGGCCGGCGAGATCGAAACCGACGACCCGCCCGCCCGGCCCCTCGTAGACGTCGACGGTCACCTGGGCCACTTCGGCGACCACGTCGCGGTGGCGCATCG
Organism: uncultured Corynebacterium sp.; assembly: GCA_964431055.1. Taxonomy (GTDB): domain Bacteria; phylum Actinomycetota; class Actinomycetes; order Mycobacteriales; family Mycobacteriaceae; genus Corynebacterium. Next base: position 9,843 of record CAYSIP010000045.1, read on the forward strand.
CGGTGAGAATGAGGCGGGCGTCGATACCCGGGACGTCGAGTCCGGCCACGGCCGCGTCGACGGCCTGCCGCACCGTCATGCCCTCCTCCGTGTAGAGCTCCGGTGAGATGCGCAGCTCGGCGTAGACGACGCCGTCGGCGAGCAGGTCCTCGCAGGCCTCACGGACGCCGCGTTCCACCGCCTCGGGCGACTGCAGCGCCGCGATGGCTGATTCGAGGTCCCCGGCCAGGCCGCGGAGACCGGCCTCCAGGTGATCGTGGAGAAGAATCTTCGGAAGCTGGGCGACCACGTCGCGGGTGACGTGCTTGTGTTCGGGACTGATCTGGGGTGCGTCGTGCATGGGGACCATGGTAGCCGTGCGCCTAAGCTGGGCGGGTCATGAATATTACTCCCACCTCCGTGGCCGCGGTTCTGCTCGCTGTCACCCTGGCAGTCCCCCTGCCGGCGCTCGCCGCCACGGCTGAGCCCGGGGAACCGGCCGACGCCGTGACCGAGACGGCCACCGACACCACGGCGCCCACCCGCGATCGGGCCCCGGACACGGACTCCTGCCCCCATTCGCTGCTTCCCCCGGAGCCGCGCACCACCTCGGAGGTTCCCGCGCCGGGGCAGGCCTCCCCCGCTCCGTTGCCGGTGATCGTGGGCGATGGCTGCGGCGTCAGCATCCCGCCCGGTTTCCAGGTTCCCGAGGATCTGCTGGCCAGCGCGTGGCTGGTGGCCGACCTCGATTCCGGCGAGGTCATCGCGGCGAAGGATCCACACGGCCGCTACCGGCCCGCCAGCATCATCAAGGTGCTGTTGGCGGTGGTCGCCCTCCGCGACCTGGATCCGTCCACCGTCGTGGAGATCTCGGACGAGTCGGCGGGCCAGCACGGTTCCGCCGCCGGCATCGGTGCGGGCGGACGCTACACGGTGGAGCAGCTGCTGCAGGGTCTGCTGCTGGCCTCCGGCAACGACACCGCCCACGCGCTGGCGCAGGAGCTCGGCGGTGACGAGGCCGCGCGGCGCAAGGTCAACGAGTTGGCCACGGAACTGGGTACCACGGACACCTTCGCCGCCTCCTACTCGGGACTGGACGGCCCGGGCATGTCCACCTCCGCCTTCGACATGGGACTGGTCTACCGCCATGCCTTCGCCGACCCCGCCTTCGCGCGCATCGTCGGCACGGAGTCCGTGGACTTCCCCGGATACGGTGAGCTGGAGGGGTACGAACTGTGGAACGACAACGGCCTGTTCCTCAACGACCCGGACGGCATCGGCGGCAAGACGGGTTACACCGACGACGCCAACCACACCTTCGTCGGCGCCCTCGACCGTGACGGCCGACGCCTGCTCGCCGTCGTGCTCGACACCACCGTGGATAAGGCTCGACCCTGGGAGCAGGCCCAGCAGCTGTTGCACGCCGCCTACGAGCTCCCCACGGGTATGGGAGTCGACGCCCTGGAACCGGTCGCCGTCGAGGCCGAGATCACGCCCGGGCCCATCCCGGACAGCCCGGAGAACGAGGAAGCCACCCTCGGGGACTCTTCCGGGTCCCCGGGGTGGCTGGTCCCCGGTGTCATCGCGGTCGTGGTGGTGGGGGCCGCGCTGGCGGCCATCGCGGTTATTTCCGGACGACCTCGGCGCCGGCCCACCGGTCATGGACCCCGACATTCCCGTTAGCCGGGTTGATGGAGGTGCCGATGACGATCATTCCGACGAAGGCGACGAGCGTGCCGATGAACGGAACGAGGTTGACGATCCGCCACCAGTTGCGCTTGGCGGACTGTTCGATGCTCAGGTTTTCTCCGGTGGCCGCGTCACGCACCTTGTAGCCGAACAGGTGCTTGACCGGGGTCGCACCCGTGTAGACCTCAAAGCCGATGAAGTAGGCCAGGCCGATCAGGGGGATCGTCAGCGCGGCGAGGGTGTCGCTGAAGAAGAAGAGCATGCCACCGATGGTGCCCAGCACGCCGGCTGCGAGCGAATCGAGCAACATCATGCCTAGACGCAGTCCCGCCGAGGGCCGGTCCTCAGCACCGGGCTGGCCGTAGTTCCCGGGCGCAGCGTACTGCGGGTACGCCGGCGGCGGCGAGGTCGGTGCGGAGTAGAACGGCGTGGCGTGGCCGGGTGTGGACTGCTGGAACGGGGTCTGTTGCGCGGTGTCGACCGGCGGGGCGAAGGGCATGGACTGCTGCCGTCCGGGGCCGGCGGTCCCCGGGTAGCTGGGCGGTTCGGGCAGGGAACCGAAGTTGCCGAGGTACTCCAGGTCCTGCCAGCCGAGCGGGCGTCCCGAGGACAGGGCCTCGTCGTAGACGGAGCGGGTGCTCTCCGAACGGAACACCGAGTAGGCCGTCTGCAGCTGACTGCGCTGCGGGTTGTCGGGAAGCACGCCCCGGTTGCCCAGTTCAGCGTCGCGGCCGGAGAGAAGAAGGGCGATCTCCTCGCTGGCGTCGGTCCGGTCGAACCCGTAGAGCTGGTAGAGATCGATGGTCATCGTCATCGCCTTCCTGTGGTTTTCGTTGCCTCCAGGATAGGCGGGTTGAGACGGGAACAATATCGGGGAAGGCCCCGATTTTCCCCTGAGGGATCCTCCGGCGGGTTATTTACGTCGTAGCAGAGCCAGGGCGCCTGCCCCCAGGGCCCCGAGGGCTGCGCCTACCCCCAGCATGGCCCCGGTGTTGGGACCCTGGTTGACCTCGCTGCGCACCCGGATGACCGCCGGCTCCGGCACCGGGACATCCACCTGTTGCATGGATTCCTCAGTGGTCGCCGCCCAGGCGGAGACGTAGAGCAGGAGACGCCAGATCAGGTACAGGACGACCAGCAGACCGATGATGGGGCCGAAGGTCGCACCCGCGGGGTTGGACAGCGCGTTGGAGAAGAACAGGGAGCCGAACTGCTTGATCACCTCGAAACCGATGGCGCCGATCAGGGCAGCCTGCAATCCGGAGCGCTTGGGAACCTTGGTGCGTGGCAGGTAGAACACCAGCCAGGCCATGACCAGGAAGTTGGCGAACACACCGACGAGCACCGCGACACCCCAGGTCAGCCACTGGATGCCCGGGATGTCGCCGAGGCCGAGGAGGTCGAGCAGGCTCTGGGTCAGGCCGGAGGCACCGAGCGCGGTGATGCCGAAGGCGACGATCAGCGCGATGAGCAGGCCGACCAGACCGACCAGGTCGGTGAGCTTCTTGACCACGAAATTGCCGGCGTGGGTCGGGTCGACCTTCCACATCTTGGACACGCCGTAGCGCAGGTTGTTCATCCAGCCGAGACCGGACCACAGGGCGGTGATGGCACCGAGGCCGGCGACCGCACCACGCTGGTCGATGGCGGTGACGAGGATCTCGTTGATGGTGTTGCCGAGCTCGCCGTCGACGCTCTCGGAGATCTGGTTCTGGACGTCCTCGAGGACCTCGGGGTTGTTGGCCAGCACCACGGACACGGCAGCGACGACGAGCATGAGGATCGGGAAGATCGACGTGACGGAGAAGTAGGTGATGCCTGCGGAATACTGGTTGCCCCCCATGGAGGAGTACCGCTCCTGCATCCGCATCAGGTGGTCGATCCATTCCGCCCGCTCACGGATCTGGTCGACGGCGCCGGGTTCATCGGCGTTGGCTCGCTCAATACCGAACTCGTCGGTGTAGCGCCCATCGGGCTGGGTTTTGGTCGCCACGGCGGTTCCTTCCGGTTGCGTTCGTCTGGTGCCACTTAACGATCTCAACCGTAAGGATAACCCGACGCGGCCGCATCCTGTGGACGGGCTCACACGCCGGGTGAGACGGGAGACCCGGTGGGGTCAGCGGCGCGGGGGAAGGAAACCGACCTTGCCGTAGACCTCCTGCAGCAGCGGCTCCGAGACCTCGCGTGCCCGCTGAGCACCGACGGCCAGGAGTCGTTCGAGCTCGCCGCGATCGCCCATCAGCTCGTCGTACCGCGCCTTGAGCGGGGTGGTGAACGCCTCGAGGGCGTCGGCGGTGTCGACCTTGAGGGCGCCGTAACCCTGGCCCTCGTAACCGGCGACCAGTTCGTCGACCGTCTTACCCGTCAACGCGGACTGGATGACCAGGAGGTTGGACACGCCGGGCTTGTTCCCGCGGTCGAAGGCGATGACGCCGTCGTTGTCGGTGACGGCGGAACGGATGCGCTTGGCGGAGGTCTTCGGCGGGTCGAGCAGGTTGATCAGGCCCTTGGGATTGTCCCCCGACTTGGACATCTTGGCGGTGGGGTTCTGCAGATCGTAGATCTTCGCCGCACCCTCCGGAATGAAGCCCTCGGGCACGACGAAGGTCTCGCCGTAGCGCTTGTTGAAACGCTCCGCCAGGGTGCGGGTCAGCTCCAGGTGCTGGCGCTGGTCCTCCCCGACCGGCACGAGCTGCGGCTTGTAGAGCAGAATGTCGGCGGCCATGAGCATGGGGTAGGTGAACAGGCCGGCGGAGGTGCGCTCGGCACCCTGCTTGGCGGACTTGTCCTTGAACTGGGTCATGCGGCCGGCCTCACCGAAACCGGTCAGGCAGGTCAGCACCCAGGTCAGCTCCGCGTGCTGCGGGACATGCGACTGGACGAACAGGGTCGACTTCTCCGGGTCGATGCCCAGGGCGATGAGCTGGGCGGCGCCGGCAATGGTGCGCTGACGCAGCTCATCGGGGTCCTGATCGACGGTGATCGCGTGCAGATCCGGGATGAAGTAGAACGCGTCGTAGTTGTTCTGCAGGTCAATCCACTGCTTGACCGCGCCCAGGTAATTGCCCAGGTGGTAGGAGTCCCCCGTCGGCTGGATGCCGGAAAGGACGCGCTGCTTCTTGTCGGGTGTGGGGGTCTGCTCGCTCATGGTCTCCAGAGTCTATCCCCGCGGCCGAGAAGTCGGAGCTGTGGGGCACGCCACCGACCGGCGGGCGCGGGGTCGACCTCAGCGGCGGGGTGTGCCCGGGACACGGAAACCGGCGCCGGCGTCCTCGGGGGTACGCACCTTGCCGAAGACCGCGCGGATGCCGACGTGGGCGAAGAGCAGGACCGCGATCGCGATGAGGATCCACCCGACCCAGGCGGGGACGGCGTCAGCGAAGGGGGCCGACTCCCGGTAACCGACGAACCAGATGCCCAGCCACAGAAAAAATCCGCCGAGCAGGGCTTCAGCCGCCAACCGGAACACCAACCGGGCCATGACGCCACCTCCTGAAGGTCGTTCTACCCCTCACCATACGGCCCGGCAGCGGGCGGTTCCACCCCCCTGCCGCGCTAGTCGACGTCAGCCGTACGCCGGGTCATCGTGCCGGGGACGCGGAAACCGACG
>CAYSIP010000046.1:0-15062 GCA_964431055.1 uncultured Corynebacterium sp.
GCCGCCACCGAGGACCCGCAGGATCTCTTCGAGGCGCAGAAGGGCATCCTCCTCGACCCGCATGACCCGCGGGTGGTGGAGGCCGCCATCGAGGAGAACATCCCGCACTCCTGGATCGACGCGGCACAACAGTCCCCCATCTGGGACCTGATCTTCAAATACGAGGTCGCCCTGCCGCTGCACCCGGAGTACCGCACCCTGCCGATGGTCTGGTACATCCCGCCGCTGTCGCCGATCGTCGACGAGGTCACCGCCTCCGGCAGCGACGGCGAGGACCACAAGGTGCTCTTCTCCGCACTGTCGAACATGCGCATCCCGTTGGAGTACCTGGCGGGGCTGTTCACCGCCGGAGACACCGCACCCGTCGAGAAGTCCCTGCGCAGGCTGGTCGCGATGCGCTCCTACATGCGCGACATCAACCTCGGCAACGAACCGCGGGAGGAGATCGCGCAGGCGGTGGGCATGACCGGAAAACAGGTCAACGAGATGTACCGCCTGCTGGCCATCGCCAAATACGACAACCGTTACGTCATCCCCACGGCGTCCCCGGAAACCCCGCGCGGCATCGCCTCACTGGATCCCTTCGGTGACACCGACCCGCTCAACGCCATGAGCCAGTTCCCGGACCTGGGTGAAGGTGCCCCGGAGGCCTGCACCTCCGAAGGCTGCGGAAGCGGAGCCGACGGCAAGGCCGGCCAGGTTTCGCTCCTGAGCTGGACGGGCGACCGCCCGGAGGGCATGTTCCCGCCGAGAAAGGACTAAAACCATGTCCCGCACCCACACCGGGAAGCTGCCCCCCGAGCTGATCCAGCCGGTGGCCATCAACCGGGACCAGCGGCGCACCCTCGCCATGATGGACTCGCTCCTGCTGGATTACCCGGACGAGACCTTCGGCGAGAAATTCACGGCCGTCGAGGCTCAGGTGGACACCCTTCCGCCCCTGATCGCCGCGGAAATCACGGAGTTTCTCGACGCCGCGCGTGTCCTGGGGTTGCGTGGCCTGCAGACCCACTACGTGGAGACCTTCGACCAGCGCCGCCGCTGCTCCCTGTTCCTCACCTACTACGCCGTCGGAGACACCCGCCAACGCGGGGCCGCCATCCTGGCGTTCCGCGACGCGGTGAAGGCGCTGGGATTCGAGGAGGAACGGGAGGAGTTGCCCGACCACCTGTGCGTGGTCCTCGAGGCCACCGCACTGGCGGAGGAGGACGCCCACGACACGGCCGTCGAGCTGCTCTCCGCCCACCGTGACGGCATCGAGGTGCTCCGCACGGCTCTGCAGCATGCCGGCTCCCCCTACGTGCACCTGATCGTCGCGCTGTGCATGGCGCTGCCGAAGATCGACGAGGCCACCGCCCGCAATTACCTGGACCTCATCCAGTCGGGGCCGCCGGAGGAACTGGTGGGCATCGGCACCCCCCTGCCTTTCCCGACCGCCCAACCAGATCTCCCCTGAAACCACCGTCGGCACCGAATCCGAAGGAAATATCATGGACTACTTCGACACCTTTCTGTGGGTGGCCTTCCCCTGGTTGGCCATCGCCGCCTTCTTCATCGGCATTTTCTGGCGTTGGCGCTCCGACCAGTTCGGCTGGACCTCGCACTCCACCCAGATCTACGAATCGGCCCTGCTGCGCATCTCCTCGCCCCTCTTCCACTGGGGCATGGTCTTCGTGGTCATCGGCCACCTCATGGGCCTGGCGGTCCCGAAGTCCTGGACGCAGGCGGTCGGCGTCTCGGACACCGCCTACCACTGGATCGCCACCATCCCGGGCACCATCGCGGGAGTGGCCGTGATCATCGGCCTCGTCGGCCTGATCTATCGCCGCGTGGTCAACAGGTCGGTCTTCCTGGCCACCTCCACCTCGGACAAGGTCATGTACGCCATGCTGGGCCTGGCGATCCTGACCGGTTTCTTCGCCACCCTCTCGCTGCAGTTGTTCGGCGGACCGCACGGTTACGACTACCGGGAGACGATCTCCCCGTGGCTGCGCCAATTGCTGGCCTTCAACGCCCAACCGGAGTTGATGGCCACCGCCCCGTGGCAGTTCCAGGCGCACGTCATCGCCGGTTTCGCCCTGATCGCCGTGTGGCCGTTCACCCGCCTGGTGCACGCGTTCTCCGCACCGGTCGGTTACGTCACCCGCCCGTATGTGGTCTACCGCTCGCGCGACATCACCACCCAGCCCGCCCGGCGCCACGTCGCCTGGGAGCCGGTGCGCTACTCCAACCGGGACTCCGCCGCCCAGAGCCGTGACCGCGACCGCAACGAGGCGCCCTGGAGCGGGGCCTGAAACCCACCCCGAGCCCATTGAACAGGTGAAATCCCCTTAGACTGACGGGGATTTCACCTGTTCACTTTCCCCGTCCGGAGGAATTCGTCGTGCCCCGTCCCCTCTTCCCCACCGGCCTGTCCCGCGCCGCGGCGTCCACGATGGCCGCCCTCGGCGCCGCCGCACTGCTGGCCGGTTGCGGGAATGGAAGTGCGGGCGGCGGCGCCGATGACGCCGGAGAGATGACGGTGCTCGGTGCCGCGTCGACGCGCGTGATCAACGAGGACCTGATGGAGATGGCGGGCGCGCTCGACCCCGCGCAGGAACTCACCTTCGTCAACGCCGGTTCCTCCACCCTGGTCCAGCAGTTGACCGACGGTTCCCCCGGTGACCTGCTCATCACCGCCGACCAGACCAGCATGGACACGGCCGTCGAGAACGGTTCAGCGCGGGACCCGCGGGTCGTCGCCACCAATTCGATGGTCATGGTCGTGCCCGCCGACAACCCGGCCGGGATCACCGGCGTGGACGACTCCCTCACGGACGCCGCGGTGGTCCTGTGTGATCCCCAGGTGCCCTGCGGCGCGGTCTCGGAGGCGATCATGGCGGACCTGGGACTGACCGTTGCCCCGGTCTCCCTGGAACACTCCGTCTCCGACACCCTCGGCAAGGTCGTCTCCGGGGAGGCCGACGCCGGCTGGGTCTACCGCACCGACGCCGCCGCCGCGGGTGACGCCGTACAGATCATCGACGTCCCCGGCGCCGAGGATCATCCGAACTCGCTGCTCGCCGCCGTGACCACCGGCACCGGGAACCCAGGTGCGGCCGAGGCCCTGCTGGAGCTGCTCGGTTCCGAAAAGATGGCCCGGGTGTGGGAGGAACACGGCTTCACCCCGGCGGCCTGAGCACTACCCGACACCAGCATCCACCCCCACCCCGGAGACGACCATCGTGACGCCCGCACCCAAATCCGCCCTCTCCCGACCGGACTCCTCCCCGCCCAGGCGGGTGCACGGTCGGGTCCCGGTGGTCTTCGCGGTGCTGGGGGTGGTCGCGCTCGGCGTGATCCTGGGGCCGGTCCTGGCGTTGGGCGTCCGGGTGCCGTGGGATCACTTCAGCCTCGTGCTGGGTGAGCCCGGCACCCGTGAGCTGCTTCGGGTCACCCTGTCCGCGGCTGCGTGGGCGACGGTGATCACCACGGTGCTCGGGGTGCCGCTGGCCGTGTGGATCCAGCACCTGCAGCGCGGCGCCCGGCTGATCCGGTTACTGGTGCTGCTTCCCCTGGCGATGCCGCCGGTCGTCGGCGGCCTCGCCCTGACCGCGGCCGTCGGCAGACGCGGGATCGCCGCCCCTGTGCTCGACGCCCTGGGATGGCAGTTCGCCTTCGCCTTCCCCGGTGTGGTGCTCGCGCACGTGTTCATCGCGTTGCCGTTCGTGGTGGTCTCCGTCGACTCGGCGTTGCGTCAGATCGACCGCGAGATCCTCGCCAGTGCCGCCGGCGTGGGCATGCGCCCCTGGGCGGTGCTGTGGAAGGTCACCCTCCCGGCCGCCGCGCCCTCGGTGCTCACCGGTGCGGGGCTGGCCTTCGCCCGCTCGCTGGGGGAATTCGGCACCACCCTGACCTTCGCCGGTTCCATGCCGGGGATCACGCGCACCATGCCGCTGGGGATCTACCTCGAGCGCGAGGTCGACCAGGAACGCGCCTACGTGCTGGCCGCCATCCTCATTCTCCTCGCGGTCACCGTGCTCGGATTGGCCGCCCTGCCCGCGGCACTGCGCCGAAGCCCGACCCCCACCCCCCGCACGATCACCGAGCTCGACGCCGCGCGCCTGCGGGAACTGACCTCCCCGCCCCGCGGTGGCGAACCGGTGACGATCACCACCGCCGGGGTCACCACCCACTTCCCCGCCGACCTCATCACCGCCGTGGTCGGCCCCAACGGTTCCGGAAAAACCACCCTGACCGGGATGATGGCCGGCCGGTTGCGCGGGGCGGAGGTCAGCGTCGGTGACCGGATCGTCGACGGCCGCGGTTTCGTGTCCCCGGAGGACCGCGGGGTCGTGCTGCTGACCCAGCGGCCGGGGTTGCCGCCCACCGCGACCGTCTCCCAGGCCGTGACCATGGCCACCCGCGACCGGGACCTGACCATGCGGCTTCTCGACGCCGCCGGTCTCACCGAGCTCACCGAGGTCAGGGTTCCGGCGCTCTCCGGCGGACAGGCCGCACAGGTCGCGTTGGTGCGCGCGCTGGGAGCGCGGCCCTCGGTGCTCATCCTCGACGAGCCGCTGGCCGCCATCGACGTGGCCTCGGCGGCCCGCTGGCGCCGCCTGTTGCGGGCCACCGCACCCGACCGCACCACCATCCTGGTCACCCACGACGCCCTAGACGTGGCGGGGCTGTCGGATCAACTCGTGGTCATGGAGGACGGACGGGTCGTCGCGGAGGGACCCACCAGTGAAATGCTGCAGGTCCCGCCCACGGACTTCCTGGCGCAGCTGGTGGGTCTGAATCGTCTGGAGGCTATGGTTTCGCAGGTCGATGTTGATATGGTTACTGTTCATAGCGAAGATCTGATGATCACCGGTGTCGCCGCTGACGGGGAGGAGTTCCAGGTCGGCGATGAAGCGGTGGTCACCCTCCCCCCGGAGGCCGTCACGCTGCGTCTGCCCGGTGAGGACCCTTCCCCCAGGGAATCGGCCCGCAACTGCTGGCGCGGCATCGTGGAATCCGTGGACTCCTCCGCCTCCCGCTCCGGAACCGTGGTCACCGTCACTGTCGGCTCCGCCCGCCTGATGGTTCCCGTCACCAGGCAGTCCGCGGTCACGCTCGGGCTTGAACCGGGCACCGCCGTCGAGTGCGTCACCAAGGCACTCGGCATCACCGTTCACCGACATCTCCGACGGAAGGAAAGGAAGCCATGACGTCCCAGCCTTACCCGAGGCCCGCCACCGACCTGTTCCCGGAGTCCCTGCGTCTGAGCCCCAAGCAGCGTGAGGTGCTGACCGCACTGCAGCAGTTCCCCGAGGGCGCCCGCGCCATCGACATCGCCACGGAACTGGGGATGCACGTCAACACCGCCCGCGGCCACCTCGACGAGCTGGTCAGCCGCGAGGCCGTGCGGGTGTTCACCGCCCCGGCGCAGGGACGGGGCCGTCCCTCCCTGATCTTCCAGGTCCGGGTGCCCGACAACCGTGCCATCGCCGAGGAGTACGTCTCCCTCATCGAGGTGTTGTCCTCCGCAGTCAACGCCATGGACACCATCACCCCGGAGGTACTCGACAAGGCCCGGGAGATCGGTCGGCAGTGGGCGCACCGGATGCAGGCCGAGGGGCAGAAATGGGACACGGCCGAGGAGATGCTCACCCCGCTCTACCTGCGGTTGCGCGACATGGGTTTCGACCCCTCCGTCGACAAACCCCAGGAGATCGACGGCGGCACCACCACGGACGTCCGCCTGCACTCCTGCCCCTTCGTCACCGACTCGAAACGACCCTCCCTGTTCGTCTGCGCCATCCACGAGGGTTTCATCCAGGAGGCCATGGGGGATCCGGGGAAGCCGGACTCAGACGGCAAGATCCACCTGACCCTACGGCCCTTCGCCGGTGACGGCACCTGCGTCGTCTCTGTGAGGGAGAGCCCGACCGAACCCGGCATCGGCCGCATCGACCTGGATGATATGCCCGATGTGGGCACGATGGGCGAGGTGCGCGGGCACTCCGGCCCGGACCAGAAGTCCGCCTGACCTCGGATCCGGTTCACCGATACGGTTCGGCCGTGAACCGGTGACGACCTTCGGTATCGCCGGCCTGATCCGGCGCCCCAATTCACGTGCTCAGCCGGCAGCCGCATGCTGCACCCGTGAACCCTCCAACGCGAGAAGACGACGGCCCCCGCTCACCATGGAGCGGGGGCCGTCGCGTCGCCGTGCGAACGGGGGACTAGACGGTACCGACCTCGACCTGCACGGGCCCGGCCACCTCGAGCTCGAAGACCCGCAGGCCGTCCTCCCGCGCCTGGTCGAGGATCTTCTCCTCGACCGGCTCGGTGGACAGGACCATGACGGTCGGGCCCGCGCCCGAGAGGTAGGCGGCATAACCGCGGTTGCGCAACCGGTTGACCCACTCGGCGGTCACGGGCAGGACCTCGGCGCGGTAGGTCTGGTGCAGCCGGTCGCGGGTGCCCTCCCACAGCAGTTCCGGATGGTTCTGGAGTGCCACGGTCATCACGGCGGTGCGGGAGACATTGAAGCGGGCGTCGACGTGGGTGACCTGCTCCGGCAGTACGCGGCGCACCGCCTGGGTGGAGGCGTGGAAATCCGGCACCAACGCGGTGGCCTGGATATCGGGGTGCACCGGCAGACGCACCGCTCTATAAGAGGGCTGGCTGCGTCCGTCGACGGGCACCGTGGTCCAGGAGACCACGGCTGAACCGAGAACGGAGGCCGCGGCGTTGTCCGGGTGGCCCTCGAAGGCCGAGGACAGCTGGACGATCTGCTCCTGAGTCAGCGGGGAGCCGGCCAGCGCGTTGGCGGCCACCACCCCGGCGACGGCCGCGGCCGCGGATGAGCCCAGACCGCGCGATTGCGGGATCGCGTTCGTGCAGACCACCCGCAGGCCGGGGGCCTCGACGTTGGCGGCGTTGAGCCCGGACCTGATGGCTTTGACCACCAGGTGAGAGCCGTCGAGCGGCAGTTCGCCCTCGCCCTCGCCGTAGACCTCGACCTCAAGGCCGGAGTCGGTGACCTCGACCTCGACGGTGTCCCAGATGCCGACGGCCAGGCCGAGGGTGTCGAAGCCGGGGCCCAGGTTCGCGGAGGAACCCGGAACGGTGACGGTGGCCTTGGTGCCCACCTCCAGCAGAATGCTCATGAGTCTGGTACGCCTACTTTCTCAGGCGCCGAGGCGGATGACGCTGTTGATGGCCTTCACGTCGTCGAGGGCGGCGAGCTCCTCCACGGTGGTGGACAGGTCGGCCTCGGTGGCGGTGTGGGTGACCACGATCAGGCGGGCGGCGTCCTCGGACTCCTCCTGGCGGACGGTCTTGAGGGAGACGCCGTGGGCGGCGAACTTGGCGGCCAGCTCGGAGAGCACGCCGACTCGGTCCGCCACCTCCATGTCGATGTGGTAGCGGGTGGGCACCACGCCGTAGTCGGCGATCGGCAGGTTTGCGTAGGTGTTCTCACCCGGTGCGCGCCCACCGTGGACCTTGTTGCGGGCGGCGCCGACCACGTCGCCGAGGACTGCGGAGGCGGTCGGGGCGCCGCCGGCGCCGTTGCCGTAGAACATCAGGCTGCCGGCGGCCTCGGCCTCGACGAAGATGGCGTTGTAGGACTCGTTGACGCTGGCCAGCGGGTGGTCGCGGCGCACCAGGGTCGGGTGAACGCGGGCGGCGACGGCCTCGGTGCCGTCGCTCTGGGTGACCCGCTCGCAGATGGCCAGCAGCTTGATCGTGTAACCGGCCTGGCGGGCCGCCTCGATGTCGTTGGCGGTGATCTTGGTGATGCCCTCGCAGTGGACGTCGTCGAACTTCACGCGGGTGTGGAAGCCCAGGGAGGCGAGGATCGCGGCCTTGGCGGCGGCGTCGTGGCCCTCGACGTCGGCGGTCGGATCGGCCTCGGCGTAACCCAGGGCGGTGGCCTCGGCGAGCGCGTCGTCGTAGGTCGCGCCGGTGGAGTCCATGGCGTCCAGGATGAAGTTGGTGGTGCCGTTGACGATGCCGGAGATGCGCTGGATGTTGTCACCGGCCAGCGAGCGCCGGAGCATGCCGACGACCGGGATGGCGGCGGCGACGGCGGCCTCGAAGTAGAGGTCGACGCCCGCGGCCTCGGCGGCCTCCGCCAGCTCATCGGCGTGGGCGGCCACAGGGCCTTGTTCGCGGTGACGACGGACTTGCCGGCGTTGAGGGCGGCGAGCACGAGTCGGCGGGGGTAATCGATGCCGCCGATGACCTCGACGACGATGTCGACGTCGTCGCGGTCGATGAGGCTCATCGCGTCATCGGTGATCAGTGCCGGGTCAACGCCTTCGCGCGGCTTCGACTTGTCGGAGACGGCCACACCCTTGAGCTCCAGCGGACCCCCGATGCGGTGGGCGAGAGCCTCGGAGTGCTCCCCCATCAGTCGCAGGACCTCGGAACCGACGGTCCCGTGGCCCAGAATGGCGATGCCGACCGGCTGACCGGCGCCCTTGCCGGGGTTGAAGGTGCTGCTCTCGGAGCTCGCGGTGTTCGCGCTCATGACTCTCCCTGCGTTGTGACGTATCTCTACCGGGTGGATGCTCCGATCCAGCCTACCGGGAGGGCGGATGCGCGCCGCCCCTGGGTGACTGACCGGGTTTCCCGTTCCCTGGTCAGCATAGACGAGCTTGTTCATTTTTCCCGGACCGTGGCGTATGCCCACGAGTGGCCCTCCTGCCCCGGTCACCTATGCGGGTTACCGTAAATCGGCTAAACTTGAACCGACTTCCCGCCCTGTGCGGGGTCGTTCCTCTCTCACCCCCGGGGCGGCCGTAGCCGTGGCCCCGTCTCTCCGCAGTCTCTGACAGCCCGCATGGAATTTTTCCGAGGAGGCCTGAACCCCTTTATGACCGTTCGTCGAACAGCAGCGGCCGTCGTCGCCTCGTCGCTCCTTCTCACCGGACTGGTCGCACCCACCGCCGGGGCCAGTCAGATCACGGTCGGTGACAACGTGTGCACCGTCTCCGCCTCGGTCGCCGAGTACGGGGATTTCGTCTCCGCGGCCGGGGTGTTCGCAGCCCACTGGGCTGCGGAGGTCGTCCGCGATCTGCCCGCGGCCGCGGCCGACATGTCGACCGCGCGCGCCTGGTACGCGGACAAGACCTCCACGGAGCTGGAGAATCAGCCCGAGGAGATCCGCGCCGCGGAGGAGCGCATCGACGCCGCCGGCGTCCGCGCGGGTTACCGCGAGGGCGAGGCGCTCGCCCCGCTGCAGCTGCTGCTCGCACGCAACGATCGGCGCGCCAACGGGGCCGTCGGCTGGTTCGACTCGCACCGGATGACCATGACGGAGGCCCGGGACCGCTTGTCCTCGCTCCGCCTGTCGGACGCACCGGCGGTACTCACCGCCTCGAGGCAGGATCTGAGCGTGCCGGCCGAGGAGGCGTGGCTCCGGGCATGGAATTCGACCCCGCAGATCCTGACCCAGCACGAGGCCACGCTGGCCGAACTCGAGTTGTGCGCCGAGGGCACCGCCGGGGAGGTCGACCGCGCCTCCGGTGACGTGCGCCCGGCCGTGACCCCCGTCCCCGGTCTGACCGTCGCTGGCGGGCTGGTCGGCATCATCGGCGGGGTCTACGCCTCGACCCTCCGGCTCATCGCCCAACATGTGCCCGAGCTGCGCGAGTTGTTCTTTCGCTAGGGGAACCACGGGACGGTCGGGTGCGCTCACATGCGAGATCGGGGCGAAACATGGCTGCCGGTCAGGTGCGCTGAGAGATGGAAGAAGGGCAGGCACGAGTGGTCTGGAACACCATGGATTCCTGATCGAATCCAGGCATTCCAGGCCTCGTGCCTACCCTGTCACGGCACCTGCCGACCCCTGACGGGGACATACTCAGGCGTTCACGGACTCCCGAACGCGTGGAGCCCCTGTCTCCTGAGTACCGCGGGGTTCCTTGGCGAAGAAGAAGCCGAACCAGGCGACGGCCGAAATGGCGGCCAGCACCAGCCAACTCCACCTGGCGCCCACGTATCCGGTACTCACCGAATAGACGTAGGGGAAGAGGAATGCGCCGATATTGCCCAGGGAGAGGACGAGCCCAAAGGCGGTGGCGTAGTTGTGCGGGGAAATTTCACCGGGGTATTCAGCGTGGGCGACGGTTGCCGGCGAGAAGTACATCGAACCCAGAATGCCGATGACCGGAAGTGCGATCCAGAGAGCACCGCCGCTCACGAAGGGCAGCACCGCCAACATGAGGACGAGCAAACCGGCGGGTACCCACAGGGTCGGAAGAAAGGATCGGGCGCGGTCCGCAATGACGCCACTCAGCAGGGCCGCGGGGATGCCGAGGAGCAGCATGAGAGCGCCGAGCAGGCCGGCCGACTCGGCGGAGAAACCGAATTCCGCCTCGACATATCCGGGACCCAGCTGTGAAACGGTGAACAGGGCGCCATAACCGCAGATACTGCCGATGCCGATCGCCCAGATCGAGCGGGAACGGAACACCTCACCGGTCGACTTCCAGCTGAAGTGGCCGCCGTCGAGCTCGCGGAGATGATCCGGGATGCTGATGAAGAACACGGCGGCGAAGGCAATGAGCAGACTGATCACACCGGCGATGAAGGTACTCGTCCGCCAGCCGTAGGAATTGATGAGCATGGTCCAGAGGTAGAGGCCCAGGGCGGAACCGCCGGTGAATCCGACACCGTTCACCAGCCCGCCGACGATGAGCCGGGAGTGCTGGGGCGGCGCCCAGGCGGTCGCCAACGGGAAGGCCGCGCCTGCCATGAAGGACATGGCGATGCCACCCAGGCCACGCGAGAGAACCATCATGCCGTAGCTCTCCGCAATGACGAAGAGGAAAGTCGAGGCGGCCAGAGCGAAAGCTCCCCACACGGCGACCCGCTTGAGGCCCCAGGCAGCCGCAGCGAAACCGGCCGGCACATGTGCGATGGCGTAACCGAGGAACCAGATGGAAACCAGAAAGCCGATCTGGGTCAGATCGAGGGAGAATTCCTCCCCCAGTGCCCCGAAAGCGGGGACGGTGGCGTACATCTGCAACCCGTACGCGAAGGAGAGCAGTACCGCCATGGCGATTGCTGCATAACCACGGAGATTAAGCGTGGAGCGATTCTTATTTGTAATTGTTGTCGAAGCCAAAGATAGGTCCCTTCTTTATATAGCTCGATAGGAACCCGAACACCATAACAATAAGATCACTTAAACAAAAGCTATCAACCTATGCGCCAGGCCTTTTTAAAAGGCATATCGCGCCAACCGGAGAAGGGGCGTGGGGGGCGAGATTTTACTGCCACCCCCAGAGTTACCGAGCCCTTTCCCTCGGAAATTACCCTCCTGAACAGCATGAACGGTAATATCCTGTCAGGATGTCCACCGCAGGCCGAGGCCCCGGCCACGGCGGGTGAAGCCGGGCATGTTCGTCCGGACACCGCCGAACCTTCCCCGGGGAAAAACAAGATGAATATAATTCCCCTGAATTGTAACGCCTCGGACCGGCCCGAGAGGGCCCCCTCGAACGAGAGATCCCAGGCGACATCGTCATTCTGCGGAATTCCGAGTCTCGGGCCCTCCGGATCCCCCGTCACCGCGCCGTTTCCAGGTAATTTTCCGCTGGAAGAGGCCTTCCTCCCGGCTGATGACAGTGGTGGTGGTGGCGGACCGGCAGCGCGGACCAAGCGGGAATCGACCTGCCCCGGGGTGGGCCCCTCACCGAGGGAGGGACGGTCATTGAACAGTCGGACCCGCACTCCCCCCCCCAGCGCGGGTGTCCCCTACGGCTCAGATGGTCTCGGCGGTGTCGAAAATCGGCGACCGGATGAAGGGCCGCAGCTGGCGTTCGAGAAGATGGGCATTGTGTCGTCGGTCCTTCTCCCCGAAACGCGGGTGCAGCGCCGCCGAGACCCGCGCGGAGATCCACTCCGTGGAATCGGACAGGAAACGCCGCGGGGTGGTCAGGGCCAGTGGCAGACCGCGGATGGTCGCTTCACCCTGTGCGGGGGCAGGGAGGCCGACGGCAGATCATGTGGAGCGGTTCCAGGGCACCCACTGCCGGGCCCACGCTCGGCCGGAGTCAGTCACTTCAGGAACCCCGCCACGAAGAACACGGCCGCCACGGCGGAGACGACCACCGTGGGACGAACCGGCGACCGGGTCGAAGCCGCCTCCCGGCACCGCCGGGAAAAACGGCCTCCCCCCGTCGGAGGCTATGCCTCGAGCGAGAGGATGTCCTCGATGGTCTCGCGGCGCAGCATGAGCTTGGTCTTGCCGGCGCGCACGGCCACGACCGCCGGGCGGGCGAAGGCGTTGTAGCGGCTGGACATCGCGTAGCAGTAGGCGCCGGTGGCGGCCAGGGCGAGCAGGTCCCCATGGGTGATGTCGTCGGGGTAGACGGCATTATGGATGAGGATGTCGCCGGATTCGCAGTGGGAGCCGACGATACGGCTGGGCGTGGGCTGGCCCTCCGTGAAGCGGGAGACCACGCGGGCGTCGTATTCCGCGGCGTAGAGGGCGGGGCGGATGTTGTCGGACATGCCACCGTCGACGGAGACGTAGCGGCGGGTGGTGTCATCGTCGACGTGGACGTCCTTGGTGGTGCCCACCTCGTAGACGGTCACGGCGGAGGGGCCGGCGATGGCGCGGCCGGGCTCGACGAGGACGGTCGGGGCGTCGATACCCAGTTCCGCGGCGGTCTTGCCGACGGCTGCAAGCAGGTCATGGGCGACCTCGTCGACGTTCAGCGGCTCCTCGTCTGCGGTGTAGGCGATGCCGTAACCGCCGCCGAGGTCCAGCTCCGGCAGGTTCACGCCGAGCTCGGCGTGGATGCGCGAGTACAACTCGAGGACGCGCTCGGCGGCCAGGGAGAAACCCTCGGCGTCGAAAACCTGGGAACCGACGTGGCAGTGCAGACCCACCAGATCGAGGTTCTCGGCGCGCACGGCGGCCTCGGCGGCGCGGAAAGCGGAACCGGAGGCAAGGGAGAATCCGAATTTCTGGTCCTCGTGGCTGGTGGCGATGAACTCGTGCGTATGGGCCTCGATGCCGGGCTTGACGCGGATGAGCACCTCCTGCACCTTGTTCTCGGAGGCGGCGATGAAATCAAGCAGCTCGAGCTCCTGGTCGGAGTCGAGGACCACGTGTCCCACACCCTCGCGGACGCAGGCCCGCAGGAACTCCACGCCCTTGTTGTTGCCGTGCGCGGTGATGCGCCTGGCCGGGAAGTCGGCGGCCAGGGCGATGCGCAGCTCGTTGACCGACGCGACGTCGAGGGACAGTCCCTCTTCGTCCACCCAGCGGGCGATCGTCTTGGTCAGGAAAGCCTTGGAGGCGTAGTGCACCCGCTCCGGCCCGCCGAAGGCGCGAGCCATGTCCTGACAGCGGGAGCGGAAATCATCCTCGTCGACCACGAAGACGGGGGTGCCGTACTGCTCGGCGATCTCGGGCAGCGGAACCCCGGCGACGGTGACGACGCCGTCCTCCTGTCGGGCGGCGTTGCGGGGCCAGACATGGGTGGGCAGGTCGTTGAACTTCTCCTGCACGGTGGTTACCTGCATCAATTACATCCTCTCCGGGGCGGTGACGCCGACCAGGCCCAGGGCGTTGGCCAGGGTCTGACGGGTGGCGGTGGCCAGAGCGAGCCGGGCGGGGTGGATCGGCTGGGCCGACTCCTCCCCCTTCGGCAAGATCTGGCAGTTGTCGTAGAAACGGTGGAAAACACCTGCCAGCTCCTCAGCGTAGCGGGCGACGCGGTGCGGCTCACGCAGTTCGGCCGCGGCTTCGACGACGGCCGGGAATTCACCGAGGGTGCGGATGAGGTCGCCCTCGCGCTCGTGGGTGAGCAACGAGAGGTCGGCGCCCTCGTGGGTCACGCCCGCCTCATGTGCCTTGCGGGCGATCGAGCACAGTCGGGCGTGTCCGTACTGGACGTAGTAGACGGGGTTGTCCGAGGACTGGGAGGCCCACAGCGCCAGGTCGATGTCCAGGGAGGAGTCCACGGAGCTGCGGACCAGGGAGTAGCGGGCGGCGTCAATGCCGATGGCCTCGACGAGGTCGTCGAGGGTGATGACGGTGCCGGCGCGCTTGGACATGCGCACGGCCTCGCCGTCCTTGAGCAGGTTGACCATCTGGCCGATGAGCACCTCGACCTGCCCCGGGTTGTAACCGAGCGCCGCGGCGGCGGCCTTGAGCCGGGAGATGTAGCCGTGATGGTCCGCGCCCAGCATGTAGATGCACAGGTCGTGACCGCGCTCGATCTTGTCGACGATGTAGGCGATGTCACCGGCGATGTAGGCGGCTTCCCCGTCGGACTTGATGACCACCCGGTCCTTGTCGTCGCCGTAGTCGGTGGAGCGCAGCCACCACGCGCCGTCGGCCTCGTAGAGGTTGCCGTTGGCCTTGAGTTTGTCGATGGCGCGCTCGACCGCACCCGACTCGAACAGGGAGTTCTCGTGGAAGAAGACGTCGAAGTCGGTGCCGAACTCGTGGAGGGAGTCCTTGATGTGGGAGAACATCAGTTCCACGCCGTCGGCGCGGAAGTTCTCCTGCACGGTGGCGTCGTCACCGTCGAGGGCGTCGGGACGGTTGGCCACGACCGCGTCGGCGATCTCGCGGATGTAGTCGCCGCCGTAACCGTCCTCCGGGGTGGGTTCCCCCTTGGCCGCGGCGACCAGGGAGCGGGCGAAGCGGTCGATCTGGCCGCCGTGGTCGTTGAAGTAGTACTCGCGGGTGACCTGGGCGCCGGCGGCGCCGAGCACACGGCCCAGGGAATCGCCGACGGCCGCCCAGCGGGTGCCGCCGAGGTGGATCGGGCCCGTCGGGTTGGCGGAGACGAACTCGAGGTTGATCCTCTCCCCCGAGTACGTGTCGGAGTGGCCGAAGGTCTCCCCCGCCGCCAGGATCTGGGCGACGATGTCACCCTGCGCGGCGGCGGCCAGGCGGATGTTGAGGAAGCCGGGGCCGGCGACGTCGGCGGCGTCGATGGCCGCGTCCGCGGCGAGCGCCTCCGCCAGCCACCCGGCCAGCTCGCGGGGGTGGGCGCCGACCTTCTTGGCCACCTGCAGGGCCAGGTTGGTGGCGTAATCGCCGTGCTCGGGGT
>CAYSIP010000047.1:0-14747 GCA_964431055.1 uncultured Corynebacterium sp.
GTGCCTGGGTGGCCATTGCCGGGCCCAGATCGGAGCCGCCGATGCCGATGTTGACGACCTTCTTGATCGTGCGGCCGGTGTGACCCAACCAGTTGCCGGAACGCAGTGCCGAGGCGAAGTCGCGCATGCGGCCGAGCACCTCGTGGACGTCGGCCGCGATGTCCTGGCCGTCGACCGTCAGGTCCTCCTCCACGGGCAGGCGCAATGCCGTGTGGAGCACGGCGCGGTCCTCGGTGTTGTTGATGTGCTCACCGGTGAACATCGCCTCGATCCGATCGCCCAGCCCCGCCTTCTTGGCCAGGACGACCAGCGCGTCACGGGTCTCGTCGTCGATCAGGTTCTTCGACAGATCCACATGCAGACCGGCGGCGTCGAAGGTGTATTTTTCGACGCGCTCCGGATCGGAGGCGAAGAGCTCACGCAGAGTCTGGGTCTGCTTCTGCTCGAAGTGGGACTCAAGGTAGTCCCACTCTTCCAAGGTGGTGATGTCGGCCATGGCGACGGCTCCTATTGCTGCGATATCGGACTTAAACCTTTCCCACGAATGTAGTGAAGAACAGCCGTCCCCGCCGGGTAAAGGGCATTTCATGGAAACCCCCGGGGAAGGCGGGCACAATAGAGGGCATGAGCATCGTGAAGATCAACGCATTGACCGTCCCCGAGGGGGCCGGCGAAACCCTGGAGCAGCGTTTCGCCGCCCGCAAGCACGCCGTCGACTCGTCCCCCGGTTTCGAGGGATTCCAGCTGCTGCGCCCGGTCAAGGGTGAGGACCGCTATTTCGTGGTCACCCGCTGGGCCGACGAGGCCTCCTATGAGGCGTGGCGTGACGGGGACGCCCGCGCCGCCCACGGTCACGGTGAAGGGGAGCGGCCCCGCCAGCCGGCGGCCTCCGGTTCCCAGCTCCTGGAGTTCGAGGTCGTGCTCGACTCCACGCAGCAGGATTAAGGGGTAAACGTGGAGGCATGACCTCCACCCTTGATCCGAAGAAACTCATCGACGACGCCCCGAAGGGCCTGTTCATCGACGGCCGTTTCACCGACGCGGAGAACGGCGCCACCTTCGAGGTGATCAACCCCGGGGACGCCAGTGTCCTCACCGAAGTGGCGTCGGCCTCCGAGACCGATGCCCGCCGGGCACTCGACTCCATCTGCGCTGCCCAGGCCGACTGGGCCGCCACCCCGGCGCGGGAGCGCAGTGAGATCCTGCGGCGTACCTTCGATCTCCTCATCGAACGCTCCGATGAACTGGCCCACCTGCAGACCCTGGAACTCGGCCGTGCCCTGCGGGACTCGAAGTCCGAGGTGACCTACGGGGCCGAGTTCTTCCGTTGGTTCGCGGAGGAAGGCGTGCGGGTGCGCGGTGAATACCGCCATTCCCCGGCCGGGCATTCCCGCATCATCGTCCACGAGCAGCCCGTGGGCCCCTGTCTCGCGATCACTCCATGGAATTTCCCGCTGGCGATGGGCGCGCGCAAGATCGCCCCGGCCCTGGCCGCCGGGTGCACCATGATCATCAAACCGGCCTCCAAGACCCCGCTGACCATGTTGTTTCTCGCCAGGACGCTCAGGGACGCGGGCCTGCCGGACGGGGTGCTCGCCGTGCTGCCGACAGGGGAGAGCTCGAATGTCTCCGCCTTGCTTGACGATGCCCGTCTGCGCAAGCTCACCTTCACCGGCTCGACGGCGGTGGGCCAGATGCTCGCCGCCAAGGCTGCCGAGCACTCCATGAAGGTCTCACTCGAGCTCGGTGGCAACGCCCCCTATATCGTGCTTGCCGACGCCGATCTGGACACCGCCGCAGAGGCGGTGGCCACGGCGAAGATGCGGGGTGCGGGCCAGGTGTGCATCGCCGCCAACCGCTTCCTCGTCCACTCGTCGATCGAGGACGAGTTCGTGGCCAGGGCTTCCGAGGTGATGAAGTCTTTCAAGATCGGGCCGGGCCTGGGCGAGGGGGTCACCTACGGTCCGCTGTCGGGGGCCGATCAGCTCGAGGTCGTCACCGATCTCGTCGACGACGCCCTGGAGCGTGGCGCCATCCGGGCGCTAGGTGGCGAGCTGCCCGAGGGGTTGGATCCGAACGGCTACTACTACCCGGCCACCGTCCTCACCGACATTCCGGACGGCGCGGAGATCCTCACCACCGAGATCTTCGGCCCCGTCCTGGCGGTGAGCACCTTCGACACCGACGAGGAGGCGATTGCGATGGCCAACGACACCCCGTTCGGGCTGGCCGCTTACGTGTTCAGCGAGAACCTCAGCCGGGCTCTGCACGTCGCCGAGGCCGTCGAGGCGGGCATGGTCGCAGTGAACAAGGGTGCGCTGTCCGATCCGGCGGCGCCCTTCGGTGGTGTCAAGGAATCCGGCATCGGGCGCGAAGGCGGCTTCCAGGGCATCCACGAGTACCTGGAGCCGAAGTTCATCTCCCTGCCGCTGTAGGGGTCGTCACCCCAGTGGCTCGGCCTCCCATGTCCCCGGCAGTTGGGTCTGGGGCAGCAGCGGCACCGGGTCCTCCGCCCAGTTGAGGATCAACCGGGCCCGGTGAAGATGGCGGGTGGGCGGATATTCGGTCACCGACGCCGGTTCAGCCACGGCCTTCCGGGTGTCCGCCAGCCACAGCGGCCCGAGGATGGAATAATCCTCCACCTCCATCGGAACAGGGGAGGAGGACAGCAGGTCCAGTGTCTGATCCACCGCATGGATGAGCCGGGAGTATTCCGCCGCCAGCTTCCCGGTTTCGTGGGCGCTGGCCGCCAGATAGAGAGTGACCAGCCACTGGGTCCCCTCAGATGGACGGGCGGCCTTCACCGGCTCTGCGGGAGTCTCGGGCGCGACATTCCCGTCGCGCCATTCCCGGCCGGGGACGAACGGGATGAGATCGACCCCGTACTGGGTGCCGGGGAACGGGTCCGGTTCGGAGTGGTCGCAGAAGAACAGGCTCTCGGAGACCTCGTCCTCGAAGTCGGGGTTGATGCTGAGCACGCAGTGCACGCTGAACAGCTCCAGGGTCGCCGGATCCGGGAGAGGGGCGCGTTGGGCCTCGTAGACGGCGGTGCAGCGCAGCATCCACAGGTCGAACTCGTCTTCCTCCCAGTCCGGGTAGGCGGAGACGAAATGGATGCGGGCGCGATCTGTGGGGATCCGGTTGAGCCGCTCCAGGAACAACCGCTGCGCCCGGTCCCGTTGACCTGGGTGGGCAACGAAATTGACGGAGGCGATGCGGGTGGGCCAGGAAAGGGAATCAGCCATGATGGCGATACGGTACCCGTTCGGCGGCAGGAATACCGGCGTTCAATCCACGCAGCCGGCCGAGACTGATCATCGCCGCGCCGTTGCTCTGGGACCGGCCCAGCCGGGAATGCACCAGCTCGTAGGGTCCGTTATAGACGACCTCGTGCCCGAGATCGGGGTCCTTGGACAACCTCAGCACGATCAGTGACTCTGCGACGCCGCCGAAGGTCCGCCGAATCGAGATCCCGGAGGTGCCGTAGGTGGCCTTGATCTCCACGGTGCGGCCGTCCGGGGTAGAGCTCCTCGAGTTTGTCGACGATCGCGTGCAGCTCACTGACGAGCTGGCCGGTACGCGCGGTTCTATCCGAGCCTGCCGCGCCCCAGCCGCAGCAGGATGGCGGCCAGCGCAGGACCTTCCTCGCCCAGTTCGTCACGGAACTGGTTGATGATGGCGACCTCGCGGGTGTGCACGAGACGGGTGCCGCCGGAACCCATGCGGGTCTTCCCGATGGCCTTGGACACCTCGGAACGACGCTTGACGGCGTCGAGGATGACGCGGTCGAGGCGGTCGATCTCCTGGCGGTACTTCTGGATCTCCGCGTCCGAGAGGGGGTCGTCGGTGCCGGAGGGCATCCGGATCTCGAAGTTCTGGTCAGCGGCGTCGGTCATGGTCTCATTGTGCCACGCAGGGGTTTCCCGGCAGTGCTCAACGCCCCTGTCATCGGTGGAATCGGCCGTGTCCGCCGCGGCTAGTAGGTTGATAGTCATCATGGACAGCTCAACCGCATCGCCCTTCACCCCCTCCCGCACCCCGGATTCCTTCGGTTCCGACATCGACCTGACCGCAGGCCTGAACGAGCAGCAGAAGGCCGCCGTCGAGCATTCCGGCAGCCCCCTGCTCATCGTCGCCGGCGCCGGTTCCGGCAAGACCGCCGTGCTGACCCGCCGCATCGCCCACCTGCTGCGCCACCGCGGGGTCGCACCCTGGCAGATTCTGGCCATCACCTTCACCAACAAGGCCGCCGCCGAGATGCGCGAGCGCGTCGCCGGGTTGGTGGGGCCGGCCGCTGAACGGATGTGGGTGGCCACGTTCCACTCCGTTTGTGTGCGCATCCTCCGCCAGCAGGCCCAGCTCGTGCCGGGCCTGAACACGAACTTCACGATCTACGACGCCGATGATTCCCGCCGGTTGCTGACGATGATCGCCAAGGACCACAACCTGGACCTGAAGAAGTTCACCGCGCGGACCCTGAACAACGCCATCTCGAACCTGAAGAACGAACTCATCGGGCCTGAGCAGGCGCTGGCCGATGCGGAGGCGACGAAGAACCCCTTTGAAACGACCGTCGCCACCGTCTTCGAGGAGTACCAGCGCCGGCTGCGGCAGTCCAACGCCGTCGATTTCGACGACCTCATCGGCGAGGTCGTGCGCATCTTCCGCCAGCACCCGCAGGTCACGGAGTACTACCGGCGACGCTTCCGCCACGTGCTCGTCGACGAGTACCAGGACACCAACCACGCCCAGTACATGCTCATCTCCACCCTGGTGGGCACCGGCCCTGAGGCCTCCGAGCTGTGCGTGGTGGGCGATTCCGACCAGTCCATCTACGCCTTCCGCGGGGCGACGATCCGCAACATCGAGGAATTCGAGCGCGATTACCCGCAGGCCGCCACCATCCTGCTGGAGCAGAACTACCGCTCCACCCAGAACATCCTCAACGCCGCCAACGCGGTCATCTCCCGCAACGACGGCCGTCGGGAGAAGAACCTGTGGACCGCCCACGGCACGGGACCGGAGATCATCGGCTACGTCGCGGACAATGAGCACGACGAGGCCCGTTTCATCTCCTCGGAGATCGACGCCCTGGCAGACAAGGGCCGCCCCTATTCGGATATCGCGGTGATGTACCGCACCAACAACGCCTCCCGCGCGCTCGAGGACGTCTTCATCCGGGCGGGCATCCCCTACAAGGTGGTCGGCGGCACCCGCTTCTACGAACGTCGCGAGATCCGCGACGTGGTCGCCTACCTGCGCATCCTCGACAACCCGGACGACACGGTCAGCCTGCGACGCATCATCAACACCCCGCGCCGCGGCATCGGTGACCGCGCCCAGGCCTTCCTCAACCTGCACGCCCAGAACAACGCCATGAGCTTCGGGGCGGCGCTTGTCGACGCCACGAACGACAAGGTCGACCTCATCGGCGCCCGGGGACGCAACGCCGTGGTGAAGTTCGTCGAGATGATGGACGCCCTGCGCGCCGAGATGCCCTCGCTGGTCAATGAGGTCACGGGCATGCCCGACCTCGGTGAGTTGATCTCCCGCATCCTCGACGTCACCGGTTACCGCGCCGAGCTCGAGGCCTCCAACGACCCGCAGGACGGGGCACGCCTGGACAACCTCAACGAGCTGGTCTCCGTGGCCCGGGAATTCTCCTCCGAGGCCGCCAACCTCGTGGCCTATGAGGAGATGGACGGCGGAGACTTCGAACCCGAGGAGGGGGAGGCAGCACCGGGTAGCCTGCAGGCCTTCCTGGAACGCGTCTCCCTGGTGGCCGACGCCGACCAGATCCCCGACAACGAGCAGGGCGTGGTCACCCTCATGACCCTGCACACCGCCAAGGGCCTCGAGTTCCCGGTCGTGTTCCTCACCGGCTGGGAGGACGGCCAGTTCCCTCACCTGCGTTCCCTCGGTGACCCGCAGGAACTCGCCGAGGAGCGCCGTCTGGCGTACGTGGGCATCACCCGCGCCCGCGAGCAGCTCTACCTCACCCGCGCGATGCTGCGCTCCTCCTGGGGTAATCCGGTGACCAACCCGCCGAGCCGTTTCCTCGGTGAGATCCCCACCGAGCTGGTCGATTGGCGGCGAGAGGAACCCGAGAACAACTTCTCCAGCGCATGGGGAACCGGTTCAGGCTCGAACTTCGGTTCCGGCGGTTCCTCCTGGGGGCAGGCCCCGCGGCGGACCAGCAACCCGAAGCGCCCCGAGCGCAGCATCCCGACGCAGGCGAAGAACAACAACCTGCAGCTGGACGTCGGTGACCGCGTCAACCACGCTAAATACGGCCTGGGCACGGTCCTCGATTCCAGCGGCTCCGGGGCACGGGCCACCGTCACCATCGACTTCGGCTCATCCGGCAAGGTGCGGCTGATGCTCATCGGCGGCGTGCCCATGGAGAAGCTCTAGGTCTCCCGGTACTCCAGCTCCCCGCGGCGGCGGTGGAACAGCCCGCCAACCGCCGCGGTCAGCAGGGGAGTGGCCACCACCAGGACGAGCACGATCCCCCAGTCGGGCCGAACGAAATCGGCCTTACCGAGGTCAAGGACCGCGCCATTGATATCCGTGATCGTGCGGGAGGCGCCCAGCCAGGCCACCAGATAGGCGGCGCCGGCGCCCGCGGTGGTCGCCACGGCCGCGAGCAACCCGGCCAGTACCGCGGTGGTCCGCGGGGCCAGCGACGGGTCGGCGCCCAGGGCGTCGAGAAGCGCGAACTGGCGGCGTGACTGCGGGGCCGACAGTGCGAGCGCCAGGGTGACGACCACCAGGACGATCAAGCCCAGGACTCCGGCGGCCGCGGGATGGAACCAACCCGGTGCACGGTGCGTGACGGTGAAACTGGCCTCTACACCGTAGCTCTGCTCGCCGAGGCCGGTGAGAATCTCCTGCTGGGTGGCGTAGTCCGGGACCGTGTCAGGTAACAAGGCGGTGCCGAGATAGACCGGTTGAAACCCCAGGTCCTGGGCCGCCTGGGGGCTGAGCACCAGACCGGGGAAACGCTCGGGCAGCACCGGGCGCACCGGGAGGACGGCTGATTCGACAACCACTGGTTCCTCCAGGTCGCCCTCGACTTCGCGCCGCTGGAATTCGGCCTCACCTGCGGGCTCACTTGCCCCGGTGAGCACCGCGGAGCCCTCCAGTGCCTCGGCGGCCGCGGTGCGCTCGGCCTCGTCCATCCCGGAGAGCAGGTCCAGGATCTCCGGTCCGGCGATCAGGGCCTGCCTGGCCACCCCACTGAGCGCACCGTCCACATGGTCACGGCGACGCTCGGGCAGACACTCGGCGGCAGCTGCAGGATCCGTGCGGGGATCGGCCCCCTCTGGTGCGAGCAGGGTGTCCGCCTCATCGTCGTACTCGCAGTACTCGTCACCAACCCGGTGCAGATCGGTCCTGGGGCCGGGTCCTCGTCCAAACGGCACTCCGTAGAGGTCGATGCTCTCAGCCGGGCCGACCAGGGAGCGAACCAGGTCGACCGTCGGGGCGAGATCCTCTCGGTTGAGGTTCCCGGTCGTCTCAAAAGACGGGGAGACGCTCAGTGCCCCAGGCTGGTAGACCGAGGTATTCAGAAACTCGGTGCGGGCGTCCTCGGCCTGCAGTGAGGCGCTGACCGTGACCGGGAGGAACACCAGGGCCACCAGGGCGGCGACCACCGGCACCGAACGCAACGACTGTCGGCCGGCGTTGCGACCCGCCAACCGCAGGGCCAGGGGCGCAGAGTGGGTGATGCGCCCCAGCCCCCACACCAGTGCGGGCGCGGTGGCGGCCAAGGCGAGGAGGAACAGCAGCATCAGCACCGGCTCCAGATCCACGAGCAGGGTGCCATCGCCGAGCAGTCTTCTCGCCAGGAACCACGCCACCGTGACAATCACCAGTATCACCGGGCCGATCGCCATCCAGGGGCGCCAACCGCGCATCCGGTCCTGGGTCGCCCCCTGGATGCCAGCACTGATCGCCGCCCGGGCGGCGAGAACCGCCGGGAAGAAGGCCGCGAACACGGATCCGAGCACCGCGCACACCCAGGCCACCACCAGCAGCGACCAGGGGATGGTCACCGGCCAACCGGGATTCTGGACCATCCACCACAGACTCGTGCCACCGACGCCGAGCACCAGACCGAGGGTGGCACCAATCAGGCCGGTGACCAGTCCGTAGGTGAGCACCGCCCAACGGATCTGGCGGGGTGTGGCCCCCTGCGAACTCATGAGCGCGAAGACCCGGGACTGGCGGGAGACGGCGATGGTGAACACCGGGGAGATCAGCAGCAGAAGCAGTACCACCCCGATCAGGACGGTCGCCCCGGTAGAGATGATCGACAGCCAGGTGGAGAGCTGAATATCGTGGACGGCCTCGCCGGTGGAAGAGCGGTAGGCGGGGTCAAGCTCCTCGACCGGGGGTGGATCATCGAGGACGTCTTGGGCGTGGACCAGGAACCCGGCCGCGTTGAGGGTCTCCACATCTTCCCAGGTGAAGGCGTCCGGGCCGGTGATCATCCAGCCGGATCCCAGGGAACCGACGCCACCGCTACTGCGGTAGTCGGCAGGCTCCATCAGGGTAGGTTCGGTGGTCAGGGCCACGAAACCCGGGAGCACGCCGCTGACCCGCAGCGGCTGCCGAGCCGGACCGTTGATCTCCAGTTCAATCTGGTCTCCGACGGCCACCCCGAGGCGCTCAGCCGTGGACGTCGGCAGCATGATCTCACCCGGACCCGGCAGAGAACCGGTGCCGGGATCCAGCTCCGGGGGCAGGGCAGTGGTGGGAACCTGCAGGATCTGGGCGCTGCCGGAGACGGATTCAGTGATGATCCCACCCGTCTCGCTCACCTGTAGATGAGTGGTGAAACCCTCGGGCAGCACTGCCTGCAGCTGCTCCTGCTCGGAAACCCCGGAGATCTCGTCCTGATGAGTGCAGTGCGCCTGGCCCGCATCCAGGGCCTGGACGCACTCACCCCCGGAATACCAGGCGATGGTGCGGGGCTCGGCAAGCCGCAGGGCGGAGTTGTTGGACTCGAACCAGACGGAGACCACCGAGAACAGGACCACCGGCAGGGCGACGAGTAAGACTGCAGCGAGCACGCGCAGGGGGTGGTGGGCCAGGTCGCGCCGAGTGGGGCGGGTGGCGGCAACCAGCGAGCTCATCGGTGATCATCCTCCAGGACACGGCCGTCGCGGACCATGATGACGCGGTCGGCCCACCCGGCGAACCGCGGTTCGTGGGTGACCAGCAGACCGGCGGCCCCGGCGTCGACCCGGTCACGCAGGATGCGCAGGACCTCCTCGCTGGCGGTGGTGTCGAGTGCGCCGGTGGGTTCGTCGGCAAGCAGCACGGAACGTTTCCCGATGAGCGCACGGGCGATGGCCACCCGTTGGGCCTGCCCGCCGGAGATCTCCTCCGGATAGCGGCCGACCATTCCTTCCAGGCCAACCTCGGCCAGGGCGGTGTCGGCGGCCCGCCGGCACTCCGCGGGAGAGGCGCCATCGAGTTCCAGGGGAAGGCAGACGTTCTCCCCGACGGTCAGCGTGGGTACGAGGTTGTAGTGCTGGAAGACCAGACCCAGGCGGGTGCGGCGCAGCAGGGCGGCCCTGGTCGGGGAAAGACCGGCGGCGTCGACGCCGTCGATGAGCACGCGTCCCGACGTCGGCGGCTGCAGGAGGCCGGCGACGTTGAGCAGGGTGGACTTGCCCGAACCAGACGGGCCCATCACGGCGACGAGCTCACCCGGTTTCAGGGAGAGGGACACGCCGTCGAGGGCGACGACGCGACGCGGTCCGTCGCCGAAGACGCAGGAGACGTCCTGGAGTTCCAGGGGATAGGGGTCAGTGGGGGACATGGTGGCTCAGGCCTCCTGATCAGACGGGGTGGACGAAGATGTGGGCTGGGCAAGGGCCTCGACGCGGTCGAGCCAGCGGGCCTCTGCCTCGAGGTCATAGATGCGACGTTCCAGCTGGAGGCGTTCCGCCGTGCGCGTGGATCCCAGCTCCCGGGTCGTGCGATTGAGATCGCGCAACTCCCGCAGGGTGGCACGCCGTTGCCGGTCCAGCAGGGAGAGCAGGTCGACGTCTCGGCGGGCGGCGGCCAGGCAGACTTTGATGACGAGCTCGTCGCGTTCGGTTTTCGCACGCAGCACCGGGGTAGACCACCAGGACTCGGCGGACGCATGACCGGCGTCGGTGAGGCGGTAGGTTTCGGCGACTCGGCCCGTGGGGCCGGTGACCTGGCCGGCAGGTTCCACGAATCCATCGCGCTCGAGGCGGGCGAGGGTCTGGGTGACCTGGCCCATATTGAGGGGCCAGACCTCCTCGGTGAGGGCGAGGAAGCGTTGTTGGAGCTGACTGGCGGAACTGGATTGCTCGGCGAGCAGGGCCAGCAGGGACGACTTGATGGACATGGCGGTCCTCGTGGGCGGGGGACAAGGTGGTTACCGGGTAACCATGAGGCGGAGATTACCCGGTAACTATCGAGGCCGCCACTGCTCTCCCGGGCCTACGCCTCCCGGTACTCCAGCTCCCCGCGCCGACGGTGGAACAGCCCGCCAACCGCCGCGGTCAGCAGGGGAGTGGCCACCACCAGGACGAGCACGGACCACCAGTGAATGCCCATGTAATGGACCAACCCGGCCTCCAGGACAACCCCGTTGATGTCGGTCGTGGTGCGTGAGGCGCTGGACCAGGACCAGAGGTGCGCCGCGAACACACCCGCAGACGTGCCGAGGGCGGTCAGCAGGCCGGCGAGCGCCGCCGACGCCCGCCGCGCGAGGGAAGGGTCGGCGCCGAGGGCGTCGAGAAGCGCGAACTGGCGGCGTGACTGCGGCGATGACAGTGCGATGATGAGTGTGACCATGACGATCACGACCAACCCCGGAATGGCGACGAGCAGGAAATCGGTGCGCGGTGAAGTCCATGGATGAATGGGGAAGGAGACCGTCGCGCCGGACCCCGCCCCTTCAACGGTCTCGCTGAGACGCCGCCGGGTGCCGCGGTCGAGTTCCTCGGCCGGCAGGAACACCGTGCCCAGGTAGACGGGTTCAAGGCCGAGCACCTCAGCGGCCCGGGGGCTGAGAACCTCCCCGGGAAACAGGTCCGGCAGGAGCGCGTGCACCGGGAGCGTGGCGGAACGGAGGAGGGTCGTCTCCTGTTGACCGGACAACCCGTCATACCGGTGCTCGGAGACTGAGTACGACACGGAGTCGACGGGAGCGGTGCCGGTCCCCCGGGCAGTGAGCACTCCGGAATCATTCAGGACCGTGGCGGCCTCGGTCAGCGCGGCGTCGTCGAGACCGGTGAAGACGTCGAGTATCTCCGGACCGGCGACGAGCGTCGCAGCATTGAGGGTTCCGGGAAGGGCGCCACCGGAGTTCGTGCGGCGCATGTCCAGACAGGCCTCCGCCGCCTCCGGATCCGTGTGCGGATCACCGCCATCCGGGCCGATCGGTTCACCCGTCATGGGATCCCAACTGCACCCCTGCCTGTCGGTCGGGGAAACCTCGAACCACCCATCCGCACCGGACTGCGCCGGCAGTCCGAACACGTCGATCTCCCTGGCGGGCCCCAATCCGGACCGCACCGCCTCTACGGCCGCGACAGGTTCATCTTCATCCAGCAACGACCCGGGGAATACGGCAGGAACCACAATGACCAGGTCACGTCGGTAAACGGACATGTTCTGCTCGACCTCCCGGGTTCGGTAGGCGAGTTCAGTCACCGACCCCGTCACCGGGACGAACACCACCGCCAGGACCGCGGCCACGGCGGGCACGGAACGAAGCGACCGACGGCCCGCGTCCCGGGCGGCCAGGCGCACAGAGAGGGGAACCCTGCGTACCACCCGGCTCAACACCCACACCAGCGCCGGGGCGGAAGCCACCAATGCGAGCAGCTGAAACAAGGTGCCGACCACCTGCCACATCCCGAAGGCGCCGCGAGCGACACTGGAGGCGTCACCGAGGAGGAAGCCCGCCGCAAGCCAGGCGGTACTGAGAAGGAGGAACAGCGCGGGTCCCAGCGTCATCCACCATCGCCACGACATCATGCGGTCCGGGGCCGCCCCGCGGATGCCCGCGCTCAGCGCGGCCCGGGCCGCGATCCGCGCCGGCAGGAAAGCAGCGACGACGGACGCCACCGCGGCAACGGTGGCCACCTGCGCGAGACTTCCCCACGGAGTATTCAGTGGCCAACCGGGGAAGCGGATGAGCCACCAGACCGCCGCACCTCCCACGCCGACGAGCAGGCCCAGCAGTGCGCCGACGAGACCCGCGAACGCCCCGTAGGTCAACACCGCCCAGCGGATGTGCCGGGGCGCGGCCCCCTGTGAACTCATGAGCGCGAACGTCCGGGCCTGCCGGGAGGCCGCGATGGTGAACACCGGGGCGATGACCACCAGGAGCAACAGCACCGACATCAGGTTGAAAGCCAGGAAGGCGAAGGTCTCGGCTCCGAAGAAAAGAGTGCCCGCTCCCGGAGGATGGATGTCCTGGTAACCGGGGACAACCTGGTCGGCCGGCGGCGGATTCCCCACTACGTCGAGGGACCGGACAATGAAACCGGCGGTGTTGAGCACCAGCACGTTCTCCCAGGTGAAGGGGGCCGAACCGGTGATCTGCCAGGCGCCGAAACCACGGGAACCGGATTCGTCCGTGCTGCGGAATTCCTCGGGGGAGAGCAGCGTGGGTTCACCGACCAGGGAACGGTAACCGGGAACGAATCCGCTGACCGTCACCGCCAGCGCCTGGTCCCCTCGGATTTCCGTCTGTACCTCGACGACGTCACCGAGCTCAGCACCGATCCGTTCCGCCACCTCCCTGGGGAGCATGATCTCACCGGGCTCGGGCAGATCCCCGGTCCCCGGGTCCAGACCCTCCGGCAGGGCTTCCACCGGGGCCTGAACGATTTCCGTGAAGTAGCTCCTGGAACCGAGCGAGACCACCCCCGGGGAATTCAGCCACAGATGCGCAGTGAAACCCTCCGGAAGGGCGGCGTCGAGCAGTTCAGGTTCGTTGCCGTCGGTGGAGACGTCGTCACCGGCGCACTCATATCTGTAGGAATCCGGGGACTGCACGCACTCCCCGCCGTGGTACATGGCGGTGGTACGCGGTTGGACATCTCCGAGGACGCGGGAGCTCGACTCCGACCACACGATGTTCGCCGCGAGCCAGGCGACCGCGAGCGCGACGAGCAGCACAGCGGCGAGCATCCGCCAGGGATGGCGGATGATGTCGCGCCGGGTCGGCCGGGTGGCTGCGACCAGGGAACTCATAGCGATCACCTGAACCCGGTGACGGGGGAGTCCTCCACCAGGCGCCCGTCGCGCAACAACACCACGCGGTCGGCCCAGCCGGCGAAGCGGGGTTCGTGGGTGACCAGGAGGGCGGAGGCGCCGGTGTCGACCCGCCCGCGGAGGATCCGCATGACCCCGTCGGCGGTGGCGGTGTCGAGGGCGCCTGTGGGCTCGTCTGCGAGGAGGACGGTGCGCTCCCCGATCAGGGCTCGGACGATCGCCACGCGTTGGGCCTGGCCCCCGGAGATCTCCTCGGGGAACCGTGTCTCCAGCCCTTCGAGTCCGATCTCAAGCAACGCCTCCCGCGCAGCCTTCCGGCAATCGGCGGGGGAGGCGCCGTCGAGTTCCAGCGGGAGTGAGACATTCTCACCCACGGTAAGGATGGGCATGAGGTTGTAGTGCTGGAACACCAGCCCAATGCGGGTGCGTCGCAGCTTGGCCGTCGCTGCCGGGGACAGCCCCGCGGCATCCTGACCGCCAACCAGAACCTGACCGGATGACGGGGCCTGGAGGAGTCCCGCGATATTGAGGAGGGTGGACTTGCCGGAGCCGGAGGGGCCCATGACGGCGACCAGTTCACCGGGGGAGAGCGCCAACGAGACATCGTCAAGCGCGGTCACCCGCCGCGCTCCCTCGCCGAAGACGCGGGAGACGTTGCGCAGTTCCAGGGGCAGCGGGGCAGGGGCCGACATGGTGGGTCAGGCCCCCGGGGAGGAAGGATCGGCCAGAGCCTCGACGCGGTCCAGCCAGCGGAGTTCTGACTCGATGTCGAAGATGCGGCGTTCGATCCGCAACCGTTCCAGGCTCGGTCCATCCGACAGGTCGCGGGAGGTCAGAATGAGTTCACGCAGGGCGTCGAGGGTGGAACGGCGCTGCCGGTCCAGCACTGGGATCAGTTCGTGATCCGGGTCCTCGAGGGCGAGCCCGACCTTGATGAGCAGCTCACCGGATCGGTTGGGGGCCACGGCCGTGGACCACCAGTCGTCGACTGCGGCCCGGCCGGCGTCGGTCAACCGGTACTCGGAAGCAGGGGAGTCGACCAGCCGTTCGCGTTCGAGGGCTGCGAGAATGTCGTCGACGTCCCCGGCGGCCTCCCCGCCGTTCAGGGCCGTAATCCGTTGCCGGAGGTGGGTGGCGGAGCGCGGGCCGTCCGCCAACAACGCCAATAAGGGCAGGCGGAGGGACATGGTGTGATCCTCGGAAGAGGAGGGGTGGAATCGGGAATGGCGCATCGGCTGCGTTGAGGAGATTATCCCACGGTAAAGCACCTGACACCGGAAATGTGATCATACTGATGCGTTTGTCCCACCGGGAAGAACACCAAAAAGACCCGGTCACCGTGACCGGGTCTGTGCTTTATGGGAAAAGCTTTATGGGAAAACGGAAATCAGGCGATGACGATGCCACGCTCGGCGAACCACGGCACCGGATCGACGGCTCCGTTTCCGGTGGGGTGGATCTCGAAGTGGAGG
>CAYSIP010000048.1:0-14403 GCA_964431055.1 uncultured Corynebacterium sp.
CGACGGCGTGCCCTCCGGCACTGCGGTGTTGATCGCGGGGGCGACCAGGGCGGGGGCGACGAACAGGAAGGCGGCGTAGAGGATGCCCAGGCCGATGAACAGCTGGAGGCCGTTGATGTAGTCGCGGGGCTGCAGCAGCACCCATACGGGGAGCAGGGAGGCGAATGCGCCGTAGATGAACAGCGTGATGATCCACACCGCGTTGGGGCTCAGGCCGAGGAAGGAGTCGGGCAGGACGACCGGGACGTTGTCACCGATGAGAATAAGGGCGTAGAGGGCCACGACACCGACCACGGAGACCAGCGGCAGGCTCCAGTTGAAGCGGTAGATGGCCTGGCCGACCAGCAGCGCCACGACGATCGCGCCCCACGTCGGAATGACGGCCGTCGGGGTGGAGACCAGCAGGCCCGAGATGACCACGGCGAAGGCGGCGACGACCATCAGGAGCAGCAGGAAGATGACCACCAGGAACAGGTTGCGTCCGCGGGCGCCGATATAGCGGCCGGAGAGGGTCCCGATGGACTGGCCCTTGTGGCGCTGCGAGGCCCACAGGGCGCCGAGGTCGTGCATGCCGGCGATGAAGACGGTGCCGACTGTGACCCAGATGAAGGCCGGTAGCCAACCCCAGATCACGGCGACCGCCGGACCGACGATGGGGGCGGCGCCGGCGACGGAGGTGAAGTGGTGTCCCCACAGCACGTATTTGTTGGTGGGGACGTAATCGACCCCGTCCTTCATGGTGTGGGCGGGGGTGCGGTAGGCGGGGGAGAGCTGGTAGATGCGTTTGCTCAGGAATTTGGAGTAGAGGAGGTAGCCGGCGATCATCATCGCCACGCCGATGCCGACGAGAATGAGAGCATTCATGGCAGGGGCCTTCCGGTGGTCGCGGAGAGAGGGGAAACCCCGGCCCGGACGCGCCACCGGGGGGTGACCCCACACGGGGACGTGATGTGAATCACGTAGTGACAACCTATCGCCCATGCCCGACCGGGGGAGATGGTTTCAGCCCATTGGCCGCTGCTCTGCCCCTGGATTGGGGGGATGGCCCCCTCTATGGTGTGTCACGCCATCCGAGGCCGGAAACGCGGAAACCCGCGGCCGAGGCCGCGGGTCGGCGTTGACAGCCTTCCGTGTTCTACCAGCTGGAGGCGCCGGACTTCTGGAGGCCGATCTTGCCGCCGTCGGCCTTCCAGGTGACGACCACGGCCGGGCGGGGGTTGGAGTTGCCGCCGTCGGGCCAGTGGGAGGAGGGGTTGGCGACGGTCGCCTCGTCGGTTTCGCCGGGGTGCTGGACGTTGACCATGACGCGCTCGTCGGTGACGATGGGGCCGCAGGTCTCGGCGGTCTGCGGGACGGTGAGGAAGCACTTCAGCTCGCCACGGTTCGGACCCTCCACGGTCACGGCGTACAGGCCGTCGTTGGTGCCGAGGGCGTTGCCGTCGGTGGAGATCCACAGGTTGCCGTAGGTGTCGAAGGCCAGGTTGTCCGGGCAGGAGATCGGGGAGACCTTGCTCTTCTCGAAGCCGCCGAAGTAGGTGTAGGCCTCGTCCGGATCACCGCAGACCAGCAGGAGGTTCCAGGTGAACTCGGTGCCGGCGTGGTCGTCGTCGATCTCCATGACCAGGCCGTTCTTGTTCTCCTTGACCGGAGCCCACTCGCGGACGTCCTCCTTGCTGCGGTTGGCGTTCGCGCCGGTGGCGCCGCGGTAGGAGTTGTTGGTCAGGGCGACGTAGACCTTGCCGGTGACCGGGGATGCCTCGAAGTCCTCCGGGCGGTCCATCTTGGTGGCGCCCACGGTGTCGGCGGCCAGACGGGTGTAGACGCAGACCTCTTCCGGGCTGAAGCCCTCGACGTGGGACTGGGCGGATCCGTCGGTATGGACGGTCACGAGCGGGTGCCAGACGCCGGTGCCGTCGAAGGCGCCGTCGTTCGGGAGCGTGGCGGAACCGTCGATCTCGCTCTGCGGGGAGTTGCCCTCGAGGGTGGCGACGTAGAGGGTGCCTTCCGCGAGGATGCCCATGTTGTGGGCCTTGTCGCCCTCCTTGACCTTGCGGGAGGAGACGAACTTGTAGATGTACTCGAAGCGCTCGTCGTCACCGGAGTAGATGACCACGGTGCCGTCATCGGTGACGTGGACGTTGCCGGCCTCGTGCTTGAAGCGGCCCAGGGCGGTGTGCTTGATCGGGGTGGAGCTCGGGTCGAAGGGGTCGATCTCCACGATGTAGCCGAAGCGCAGGAACTCGTTGGGTTCCTTGGACATGTCGAAGCGGTCGTCGAAACGCTCCCACTTGCGCTCGGACTCGCCGGTCGGGGCGCCGATGCGCTCGGCGTCCTCCTTGGCGCGGCCGGTCAGGTTGGCGGAGTGGGAGAAGTACTGGTTGATGTTCTCCTCGCCGGAGAGGTAGGTGCCCCACGGGGTCACGCCACCGGCGCAGTTGTTCAGGGTGCCCAGGACGCGTCGGCCGGTCTGGTCCTGAGAGGTCTTGAGCAGGTCGGAGCCTGCGGCCGGGCCGGAGAAGGTCATCGGGGTGGTGGCGGTGATGCGGCGGTTCAGGGGGCCGAACTCGCGCTTGAGCTCACCGGTGCCCGTGACCTTGGATACCTCGAGGATGGTCTGGCCGTGGGCGGCCCAGCCGATCTTGACCTGCTCCTCGGTGGGGTTCTCGGCGTCGTAACCCGGGTGCATGTGCGGCTCGGTGGTGTACTCGTGGGAGGCGACGTAGACCAGACGGTTCGGGTCGTTCGGGTGCTCGAAGAGGCCGGCGAAGTCGTTGTTGAAGCCGAACTGCTGGGCGGCGGCCTCGGCGGTCTGGTTGTTGACGTCGAACTCCGGCGCGCCCTCGATGACCGGATCGCCCCAGGCGATGAGCACGGACTGCTCGTAGCCCTCCGGCACGACGACCTCGTCCCTGGTGTTCGGTTCGACGGGGGTGAACTGCATGCCCTGGGCGGAGACGATCTTGACGTCGTCGTTGGACGAACCCAGGGAGGAGCTCGAGGAACCCCAGGAGCTCTGCGCGGCGGCCGGGGAGGCCAGGGCTGCGGCGCCACCGACGGACAGCACCGTCAGGCCACCGGCCTTCAGGGCCGAGCGGCGGGACATCAGGTCACCGAAGTAGGCGTTGTCGGACTTGTTGCCACACTCGCCGAAGCAGGCATTGCCGCACTTGTACGTGCAGGTCATGCTGGTGCGGCTGGAGGTGAACTTGTTGGTGAAGAGGTTGAGGCCCTTCAGTGCCATGAAAACTCCCGGGAAGTTGCGATCTATCGGTTACCGATCGAACCGTAGGCGGCTCATATGACCATTAGGACAGCGGAAGGTGAAATGTCGACGAACTTACGGTGAAGGTGGTTGACGCAGGCGGCACAGGGCGATATTTAGGTCATCTTTATGTTGCGTAATTCACCAGGTCAACAGTGTTCCATTTAACACGGGTAAACCGGGTTCAAATGCTTTAAAACCGAAAAAGTTGTGTAATATCAGTCAGCAGTTGATGTCGAGCCACAAAGGAAGCTGATTGCCGTGTACGTCACCACCGAGCCCACCTCCCGCCACCGCCACCTCACCCCGGAGAACGAGGAGATCATCAAGGCGACGCTGCCGGCGGTCGGTGAGAACATCGGGACCATCGCGAAGGTCTTCTACAGCACCATGTTCGGCAAGCACCCCGAGCTGCTGGCCAACACCTTCAACCGCGGCAACCAGAAATCGGGCGAACAGCAGAAGGCGCTGGCCGCCTCCGTGGCCACCTTCGCCTCCATGCTGGTGGACCCGAACGCCCCGGACCCGGTCGATCTGCTGGCCCGTATCGGCCACAAGCATGTCTCCCTGGGCATCACCGAGGACCAGTACCAGGTCGTCTACGAGAACCTCTTCTCCGCGATCGTCGAGGTCCTGGGCGCCGACGTCGTGACCGACGAGGTCGCCGCCGCGTGGAGCGAGGTCTACTGGACCATGGCCGACGTGCTCATCAGCTTCGAGAAGGATCTCTACGCCTCCGACGGCGTTGAACCGGGTGACGTCTTCCGTGACGTGAAGATCGTGGAGAAGGACGAGATCAACGAGCTCGTCACCACCTACACCCTCGAGGGCGACCTGACGAAGCCGCTGCCCGGCCAGTACACCTCCATCGGCGTCGTGCTCGACGACGGCGCGCGCCAGCTGCGGCAGTACTCCATCATCGCGCAGCAGCCGGGTCGCTACACCATCGCGGTGGAGACCGAGGGCGAGGTCTCGCGCCACCTGCGCGAGAAGGTCAGCGTCGGCGACACCATCCAGGCCACTCTGGCTGCCGGCGACCTCGTGCTCGCCAGTGGCGAAGGCAAGGATCCGCTCGTGCTGGTCTCCTCCGGCATCGGTTCCACCCCGATGGTGGGCATGCTCAGTTACCTGGCCCGCACCGGCTCCGAGCGCCCCGCGCTCTACCTCCACGCCGATGACTCCGAGGAGCTGCACGCCCAGCGCGCGCACACCACCACCCTGCTGGAGAAGCTGCCCAACGTGAAGGCCGAGGCCTGCTACCGCACCGAGGGGGTGCTGGTCGACGTGGCCAAGCACGATCTGCGCGGCGCGGACGTCTACCTCTGCGGTGGCAATGGCTTCCTCCAGGCCGTGCGCGATGACCTGGCCAAGCTGCCCGACGACAAGGCTCCGAAATCCGTGCACTTCGAGTTGTTCAGCCCGAACGACTGGCTGCTCGCTTAAATCCGTCCGGCCGTGAAAGCGGGGGAGGTTGCACACGTGCAACCTCCCCCGCTTGTTGTTGTTCCGGTACCT
The DNA here is from genome assembly GCA_964431055.1 of uncultured Corynebacterium sp. GTDB lineage: Bacteria > Actinomycetota > Actinomycetes > Mycobacteriales > Mycobacteriaceae > Corynebacterium. The sequence continues at coordinate 4,778 of CAYSIP010000048.1, forward strand.
CTTCAGGGTCGGAAGCGGGGGATTCCGAATGGTAACTTCACATGCCCCGACACTTAACCTATAGGTGGCATCGATTTAACAAAGGGGTCATACGGTGGCAGGCACACAGAGGGTCGGGGCACCCCGCCCCTCTGACGCATGTTCGTATTCGATGACCGGCATAAAAGGATATTCATGTCTGCCTCCCGCCGCATTCTGCGGTCCACGCTCACCGTCGCTGCCAGCACCCTCGCCATCGCTGGCCTGGTCACCCCGGCTGCCACCGCGCAATCCTCCTCGCTCTCCTCGGATTTCGTCGGATCCTCCAGCCTGCCCGGCTCCAGCGCCCCGGCTTCCGATGATCAGGACGGGGACGATTCCGGCGCCCCGAAGAACATCATCTACATGATCGGTGACGGCATGGGCTACAACCACGTCGCCGCCGCCAACCTGTATGACAGCGGCCAGACCCGTTACCAGGTTGAGGGCGAGGCAGGCTCGGACCTGTCCATGGCAGAGGGCGACGCCGTCCAGGTCTACGAGGACGACGACTGGAACCGTCTCGGTCTGACCACCTTCCAGCACGACAACTCCTATGAACCGGGCCGCGCCTGGGCCGACCACAACTACGTGAACGAGAACGCCACCGACTCCGCCGCCGCGGGCACCGCCATGGCCACCGGCGTGAAGACCGTCAACGGCAAGCTCGGCGTCGGCCCGGCCAACGAGAGGCTGGAGAACACCTCCGAGCGTGCCAAGGCGGAGGGCAAGGCCGCCGGCGTCGTCTCCGACGTCCCGTTCAGCCACGCCACCCCCGCAGCCTGGGCGGCCCACAACGAGAGCCGCAATGACTACCACGCGATCGCCGAGGAGATGATCAACGGCGAGCTCGACGTCATCATGGGTGCCGGCCACCCGCTCTACAGCGACGACAATGAGCTGCTGGCCGAGCCGAACTACGGCTACATCGGCGAGGAGGAGTACAACCGCCTCGTCGAGGGCGACACCGACTTCGAGTTCTTCGACAACGACGAGCAGTTCGAGTCCCTGGCCGCCGGCAACGTCGAGGAAAACGCCCGCTACTTTGGCCTGGCACAGGTCGCCTCCACCCTGCAGCAGGCCCGCTCCGGCGAGGCTGAGGCCCCCTACAGCGACCCGGAGAACGACGTCGTCGACCTGGCCACCATGTCCGAGGCCGCGCTCAACGCCCTCGGCCAGGACGAGGACGGTTTCCACCTCATGATCGAGGGTGGCGCCATCGACTGGGCCGGCCACGCCAATGACATCTCCCGGGACATCGAGGAGGTCAGGTCCTTCAACAGCGCCGTCGAGTCCGTCGTCGCCTGGGTCGAGGAGAACTCATCCTGGGACGAGACCCTGCTCATCGTCACCGCCGACCACGAGACCGGTTACCTCTCCGGTGCCGACGAGGACCCAGACTTCACCGCCATGACCGGTGAGAAGGGCCAGATCCCGTCGCACGGTTACTACTCCACGAACCACACCAACATGGTCGTGCCGTTCTTCTTCCGCGGCGCCGGCAGCGAGGATATCCTCGACGCCACCACCGGGACCGACCCGGTCCGCGGCGACTACATCGACAACATCACCGTCGCCAACCTCACCCTCGACAACTGGTGGGCACGCGACTAATCCGAGATCTTGACCTGACGCAACGCGCCGGGTCCACGGATTGGATCCCGGGGCGCGGGAGTGTCACACTCCCACGCACCGGGATCTGTCATTCCTGAGGGTCCTTCTGCCCCATCACGCGAAGAAGTGAACCAGGACGCCAATGATGAACGCGGACGTGGCCAGCGAGGCGAAGAGGAATTCGAGCAGCATCCCGAGCCCCAGGGACTTCATCGCCTCCCAGGAGGAGCGCCAGGCCGCGGCGAGGTCCCGTCGACGGACCAGCTCAGCGAGCAACAGGCCGAGAGCGAAGCCGAGGAACAGTCCGACGACCGGGATGATGAACATCCCCGCGACACCCACCACGACCCCGATCACCACCGGGCCATTGGGAATGCGTTCCCGGCGCATCTTGCGCCCCGTCAGCACGAGGGACGCACTCATTCCGATCACCGCGAGCACGACGCCGATCAGGCCGGCCGTCCAGGACACGGTCGAGCCGATCATCCAGGCCCACGCGATGAGGGTGATGATCACCAGGATTGAACCGGGCAGGATCGGGAAGATCGTGCCCAGCACGCCGACCACGAGCAGCAGCCCGGCGACGACGGTGATGACGGCTTCAAGAGTGGTGGCGTCCATGGGATCCAGTGTCCCACCGGCCTTGCCCGGCCACCACGTGGAGAATTTCCCGTCGGGGACAGGGGCCCGTCCGGCCCGGGTTTTCGATGGTCTACTCCGGATCCTTCGGCGGCCGCCCACGCCGGGGAATCTCACCCACATCCTTCGGCAACCGTCCGGCACGGCGCAACGAATCCCGCAGCATCACCTCGATCTGGGCGTTGATGCTGCGGGTCTCGTCATGCGCCCAGCGTGCGATGGCCTCATGCACCGCCGGGTCGATGCGCAGGGGAACGTTCTTGCGGGCCATGGGTCTAGGTGTACAGGCTGCCGGTGTTGATCATCGGTTGGGCGTTGGTGTCCGAGCACAGCACCACCAGCAGGTTGGAGACCATGGCGGCCCGGCGTTCCGGGTCGAGCTCCACGATCTGCCTGGCCTCCAGCTGGGCGAGGGCGGACTCGACCATGGTGACCGCACCTTCGACGATGGTCTCGCGGGCGTCGACGATCGCGCCGGCCTGCTGGCGCTGCAGCATCGCCTGGGCGATTTCGGGGGCATAGGACAGGGCCGAGATCCGGGCTTCGAGGATTTCCAGGCCGGCGACCTTCACGCGGGCCGCGACCTCGTCGGCCAGTTCCCTCGACACCAGGTCAGTGGAGCCGGCCAGCGACGGGTTGTGGGCGGTGCCGCCGTCATAGGGATGCGAGGTGGCCACGTGGCGCAGGGCGGATTCGGACTGGGACTGGATGAACTCGTCGACGTCCTCGACCGCGAAGGTGGCCTTGGCGGTGTCGGCGACCTGCCAGACGATGATCGCGCCGATCATCACGGGGTTGCTGTTGAGGTCGTTGACCTTGATGGCGGAGGTCTCGAAGTTGCGCACCCGGACGCTGACCTTGGTGGAGTTGGCCAGCGGCGGGATGAGGGAGAGGCCGGTGCGGCGGTTGGTGCCCAGGTAGCGGCCGAAGAACTGCACCACGTGGGTGTGGCCTGGCGAGATGATCCTGATCATCGGCACCAGGATGAAGGAGGCGAGGACCGCCACGATGCCGAGAGCGACCAACGGGACCGCGCCGGTGGGGTCCGGGCTGTTGAACAGGACGATCGCCCAGATGATCAGGCCTGCGCCCCCGAAAAACAGGACGAGGGCGACGATGAGGGTGAGGGCGGCGATCCCGGCTCCGGCGGTCCAGGCGGGTCTCTCGGAGATCTCCACCTTGGCGCCGTCGTGGCCGACGGGGCGGTCGGAAACCTCGGCCTCGGGGACGGGGACGGGGGTCTGATCGGAGTCGCGGTCGGGGGAGTGTTGCGGGGTGCTCATGGCGGGTCCTTCCGGTTTCGGTAAATCTGATATCAGTTTATCGGAGCCGGGTGGATAATGTGATATCAGTTTTGTAACGGGCCCCAGCCCGCACCCGGAGCGCGTCCGCGGTCATTCCTGAAACGGCGCGGTTCTGACCCTGCAGTCGCGGGAAATCCGCCACCCGCGCATCCACGCGGCCCTTTTCGGCTGTCTGCGACCCGATGCACTACCCTTGGTGGGCGTGACCGACGCAAAGAACCCCCAGGCAAATCAGGCTAAGAAGGCCGACTCCGGCAACGATCTTCCCGAGCAGCTGCGCATCCGCCGCGAGAAGCGTGCCCGCCTGCTGGAGTCCGGCGTCGAACCGTACCCCGTCACCGTCGACCGCACCCACTCCCTGAAGGAACTGCGCGAGAAGTTCGTGGTTGTCAAGGAGGACGAGGACGTGGAGCGCCACGAGGGCGTGACCTACCTGGCCGCGGGCGAGGAGACCGACGTCGAGGTCGCCGTGACCGGGCGCATCATCTTCCAGCGCAACACCGGCAAGCTGTGCTTCGCCACCCTGCAGGAGGGCGACGGCACCCAGCTGCAGGCCATGCTCTCCCTGGCCGAGGTCGGCGAGGAGTCGCTGGCCTCCTGGAAGGCCGACGTCGACCTGGGTGACATCGTCTCCGTGCGCGGCCGGATGATCGCCTCGCGTCGCGGCGAGCTGTCCGTGCAGGCGACGTCCTGGACCATGGCCTCCAAGGCCCTGCGCCCCTTGCCGGTGGCGTTCGCCGAGATGGGCGAGGACCAGCGGGTGCGTCACCGCTACACGGATCTGATCATGCGTGAGCAGGCCCGCACCAACGCCCTGACCCGCATCAAGGTGATGCGTGCGCTGCGCAGGTTCCTCGAGGGCGAGGACTTCCTGGAGATCGAGACCCCGATGCTCCAGACCCTGCACGGCGGCGCCGCGGCGCGGCCCTTCCAGACCCGTTCCAACGCCCTGGACATCGACCTCTACCTGCGCATCGCGCCCGAACTGTTCCTCAAGCGTGCCGTCGTCGGCGGCATCGAGCGGGTCTTCGAGGTCAACCGCAACTTCCGCAACGAGGGCGTGGATTCCACCCACAGCCCCGAGTTCGCCATGCTGGAGACCTACCAGGCCTGGGGCGACTACACCGACGGCGCGCGCCTGATGAGGGAGCTCGTGCAGTCCGTGGCCCAGCAGGTCTTCGGTTCCACCACCGTCACCTGGGCGGACGGCACCGAGTACGACCTCGGTGGCGAGTGGCCGGTGCTGGAGATGTACCCCTCCCTCAACGACGAGCTGCAGAAGAAGTACCCCGGCCAGCCGGAGGTCACCGTCGACTCCACCGTCGAGGAGCTCAAGGAGCTCGCCAAGGTCATCGGCCTCGAGGTGCCCGAGAAGGGCGGCTGGGGCCACGGCAAGCTCGTCGAGGAGATCTGGGAGGAGCTGCACGTCGATCAGCTCGAGGGCCCGGTCTTCGTCAAGGACTTCCCCGTGGAGACCTCCCCGCTGACCCGTCAGCACCGCTCCAAGCCGGGCGTGACCGAGAAGTGGGACCTCTACGTCCGCGGCTTCGAGCTGGCCACCGGTTACTCCGAGCTGATCGACCCCGTCATCCAGCGGGAGCGTTTCGAGGACCAGGCCCGCCTGGCCGCCGGCGGCGACGACGAGGCCATGGTGCTCGACGAGGACTTCCTCGCCGCCATGGAGCAGGGCATGCCGCCGACCGCCGGCTGCGGCATGGGCATCGACCGCCTGCTCATGGCCCTGACCGGCCTGGGCATCCGCGAGACCGTGCTCTTCCCGATGGTCAAGCCGGAGCCCCGGCAGTAAGAGGTTCATCGACGCTGCGCCTGTCGACGCCGCGCCCCAAGCACCGGATGCGTGGGGCGCGGCGTTGTCGGTTGCCGGCCTGGCCCACTCATCGGGTGGCCTGCCGGGCTTCTTCACGAGGGGGCATGGACGGGGTGGTCCGAGGTGGCTTCCTTGTTGGAAGTCCCGTGAACCGGGTACCGGGTCGGGGCTCCTGCTTTTCGCCCAGAGCGCCCGAGCTCATTGTCTGCCGCATGGGCACACAAAGAAGTAGGCCGGGTCCTGGAGGACCCGGCCTACTGTCATATCAACGGCGTGTTGTCTCCGTGGATCAGAGTGCCGTCGCGCCGGCGGTCTCCAGCGTTTCACTGCGGGTGTGCAGGTAGCTGGCGATCGCCAGGCGGTTGATCGCCGAGCGGCTCACGATACCCGCCACGGGGCCGTTCTCGCCGCGTACCACGGGCACCTTCTTGATGTTCGCATCAGAGAGTGCGGCGACAGCGTCCGCGATCGAGGAGCTGGCGTCGATGGTGAGCACGTCGTGCGTGGCCAACCTCATGACATTCAGGCCCGCCAGGTCGGACATGGCCTGTGCCAGGTCGTCATCGGCGCCGATCGCGTAGGAATAGATCGACGCGGAGGACGGGTGGGTCGCCGACAGGTAACGCATGACGTCACCGTCGGAGAGGAAGCCTGCCAGTGAGCCATCCGCATGGAGGATCGGCGCACCGGAGATGCCGCGTTCCGCGAAGGTCTGCAGTGCGGCAAGCACCGTCTGGTCGGAGGACAGGGCGTACACATCGGTCTTCATGATCGACTCGACGGTGTTTTCCGGGTTCTGGACGGTCTCGGTCGAACGCTGGGTGCGTGCAGAACGGTAGGCGAGGAACGCCAGGATGATACCGATCAGGGAGGTGATGACGACCAGGACGACAGCTCCGCGGAAACCGGTGAGCAGGGAATCGAACTCGTTGTTTCCGGCCTGCAGATTTGAGGCGGTCACAGCACCGTAGATACCGGCGGCCAGGGAGGTGCCCACACAGCCTGCAATCTGGAAGCTGGTGGAGACCACGGTGACACCGTGCGGGCTGGTCTCACGGTCGAGCTGGGACAAGGCGAACGTCTGGGACGGTCCGATGACGAGCGCGGTGGCCAGCACCGCCGGGACGTAGAGCAGACCGAAGAGCAGGATGGAGGAGTGGCCGGCGGACACTCCGACCAGGGTGACGAAGACAGCCATGATCAGGAAACCGAGCGGGATCGACCAGCGGCCACCGTGTCGGTCGAACAGACGACCGGCGACCGGTCCCATCACCACGGTGAGGAGGATTCCCGGTGCCAGCGTGAGCGAAGCACCCAGCGGCGACATGTCGTGTGCACCCTGCAGGAACAACGGGATGATGACGTTCATGGCGAACACGAACGCGAGGCCGAGCATGGTCATCAGCACGCCGAGCACGAAGGGAGCGCTGGAGAACGGACGCAGATCGATCAAAGGGTGCTCGATGCGACGCTGGCGGAGGACGAACAGCCACAGCGCAATCAGCCCAACGACGGCGGAGAGACCGGCATAGAGTGCGGCGCCGCCGAATGCGGCGGACACACCGTAGAGGATGCCGATCAGACCCACGGCGACGAGCAGGAACGACAGGATGTCGAGAACCGGACGGCCCAGATCAGCGACGTTGCGCAGAACAATTGCACCGGCAAGCAGCACGATGACGGTGAGGCCACCGAAGACCCACATCAGGGTGGTCCACGGTGCGACGGTCAGCAGTACACCCGACAGAACGATCGCCAGTGACGGGCCCAGTGTGGTCATCGCGGCCATGATGCCCATATTCATTCCCAGCTTCTCGCGCGGCGAGACAGCCAGGGTGATGTTCATGCCGATGGGAGTGAGGAGGCCCGTTCCGATCGCCTGCAGCAGACGTGCGATGAGGAGCACGCTGAAGGTCGGGGCGAGCGCACCAATCACGGAGCCAACCACCATGATGGCGACGACGGCCACGAACAGCGGCCGCGTGGGGAACCGGTGGTAGAGAACGTTTGAGACTGGTACGAACACTGCGGCAACCAGCAGGTAACCGGTGGTCAGCCACTGGACGGTGTTCACGTCGACATTGAAGTCTTCCATGATCGGCGTGAAGGCCACGTTGAGAAAGGTCTCATTGAAGGTGGCGAGGAACGCGGCGGCTGCCGCGACTGCGATCATCCAGGCAGCACGTGCCGGGGAGTGAACGGGGGCAGTTTGAGATGGGGGCATGAATCTTCCTGACGTTCGGCGGTAAAGCGGCTGATCGACCGTGCCGTGTCAGTAGGTCCTGCAGATACCCTATGTGTCGTGTCATCGATCGCCATTGTGGCCAATGAGCCACAGAGCCTTGTAATGTATCATCTATTTGAGTTTAAGTCCACCTCCGCGTCTTTGTCGTGGGGAAATGCGCGGAATCCAGCGACCGGGCGTGACCGGCGATGAGGTCCTGATCCCAACCATGCCCACCTCAATTCGGGGAAAGGTTCTGAGCTGACGGAGTTCTGACTGGATCATGGTGCCGGTCGCCCTGATCATCGGCAGCTTCGGTCTGTCCAACGTCGGTGTGCAGTTCTCCAGAGTCCCTGCCATGGTCTTCGCGACCGGCATCATCTTCCCGGGCATCTTCGTCTACCCCAGATCACTCTGGGCAAGCGCACCAGGCCCCTGCGGGACCTGGCTGCTTTCAGTGACAAGAACTTCATCTTTTCTGTGAGCACTGTGTTCATGGCCATGATGCTCGGTATCGTCAACGTCCCACCGAACCATTTGCAGGTCTCCCATGAGGTCATCCCCATGGTCACCGGTCTGGTCATGTCACCCAGTGGCCTTCGGTGGGGTGCCGTCCTGCGGTCCCGGCCGCATCTACAACTCGGTGGGCACTGCCCGCTGGTCATTCCCGGTGCTCTGCTGATGGTGCAGTCCCAGTAGTGACTGTCTTTCACCTGCATGGAGAGCGTCTCCGTCGGGCTGGTCGTCGCTATCGTCATCGCGCTCAACGTCGGTATGGATTTTCAGTTTGACCCCGCTGATGACGGTCTCCCTGCCCTCGCTGTCGATGGACCTTTACGGCCACGGCTTCCCAATCGTGAACATCCTGCAGTAGCTGGGTCGGCAACCGGCCTCAGTGTGGCGACCCAGGCTGGCGGCACCACCACCGCTTTGATCGCGGTGGCAGCCTCGGCCTCATTGCGGTCATCTCCTCCGTCTTCGCGGCCAGCTCCCGTGTACCGCGAAGGTCGTCTCCGAGTCCGAATTGGCGGTCCAACCGTCCGTGAGGGGCGACGCTGAGGCGCGTTAAACCGGGCGGCCTCGCGGATCCGACCCCAAGCCGAGGCTGGCAGGGATAAATGACCAAGTTTCGACCAGCCCCGACCGAGTGCTGACAACACTCCATCAGGTACCTCGCGCTGCGCGGGAAAATGGTGGGGTGTTTTCTGCCTAGGTCCTCGGGTTGTTGGAGATTTTGTTATCGGCCCCGGTGGGGACGGGAGACGACGGTGGCCTGTCTGTTGAGGTTTCAATCTGGGGTTCCGATACCGATAACACTCTGCAGAAGTGGAACCGCCCTGCACGTGCTCCCGCAGATAGGCACCCTGGTTCTGCTTATATTGGCCGGTTATCGGGAGCTTTTCCGTAGTGAGGAGGGTGGGGAGGGGTGCAACCCGGGCATCGGGGGAACTTGTCGCCACCTCCCGCACATTTCACCGTCAACTCCGCCATCATGAGGTGGGGCAGGAGGTGTCCCCGATCTGATCTCGGGCAGCAGCCCACACCAGGTTTACATACAGCGTCAATTTTGCGGTTACTCCAAGGTTCACAGGGAGTGGCAACGGGATTTATATACAGATGGAAACGAAAAAGTAACAACAATGGGGGTAGTCCATAATGAGACTTCGGTCACTTTTTTGCCGGTCGCACGAGGGTTCATATGTTTCAAAAATCGCTTTAACCGGGCATTTTGTTGATAAAATTAGACGATTATCAATCTGCTTTCTGAATCAACTAATGTTTCGATTCTCATCTGCCGCGACTGGTGGATCATGGCATAGATATTACTTTATATAAGAAATTGATAAAGGAGATCGGGCATTTCTCGGCATCGTTACGTTGTCCCCCAATTAAGGGGGATGACCTGTGGTTATATCTTCCCGATACGGACCCCCTTGCGGTCTGTTCCGGGGGTTCGCCTTGCGGTGTTTTCACCCCCTAATTAGGGAGATTTTACTGA
>CAYSIP010000049.1:0-14042 GCA_964431055.1 uncultured Corynebacterium sp.
AGCCGCGCAGGCCGATGTCCAGGATGAGGCCGCCCTTGACGACCTCGATGACGGTACCGGTGACCGGCTCGTCGTTTTCCTGGAGCTTCTCGATGTTGCCCCAGGCGCGCTCGTACTGTGCGCGCTTCTTGGACAGGATCAGACGACCTTCCTTGTCCTCCTTGGTGAGGACAAGTGCGTCGATCTCGTCGCCGACCTCGACGACCTCATCGGGGTCGACATCGTGCTTGATGGACAGCTCACGGGACGGGATGACGCCCTCGGTCTTGTATCCGATGTCAAGCAGCACCTCGTCGCGGTCGACCTTGACAACGGTACCTTCGACGATGTCGCCGTCATTGAAGTACTTGATCGTGGCGTCGACTGCTGCGAGGAAGTCCTCAGCGGAACCGATGTCGTTGACGGCTACCTGAGGGGCGGTGGAATTGGGCATGTGTTCAGTTGCTCCGGAATGGTATAGGAGGTCGGAAGTGGACAGGAACGTATCTCTCGGGAAATCATTATAGAGGTGATTTCACGATCTCACCCTGCAAACGACCCAACCCTCCTATTATAGCCAGGCTCGTTTCGGGGCACAGACACGCGTCAATCAGTCTAGAGCGTTCTCCCAGCTGGGGCAAATACTTCCACGTATAGAATTGCGACCATGACCACATCGGAAACATCAGCCACAGCGGCAGCCCGGGCCAACCGTTCGTGGTGGGATTCCGACGCCGGGCGGTACCACACCGAACACGCCACCTACCTCGACGGGTTCCACTGGTGCCCGGAGATGCTGGCGGAGGCCGAGGCGCGAATCCTGGGGGATGTCTCAACCGCCTCGGTGTTGGAAATCGGCGCCGGCTCAGCCCCCTGTTCCAGGTGGGTCGCAGACGACGGCGTTGGCTTCATCACGGCCTTCGACATCTCCCGGGAGATGCTGCGTCACGCCGGGGACACCGAGGTCGCCCTGGTTCAGGCCGATGCACAGGCGCTGCCCTACCGGGATGATTCCTTTGACGTGGTGTTCTCCGTCTTCGGGGCCCTGCCCTTCGTGCCCGACGTCGACGCGGTGTTCGCGGACGTCGCGCGCGTCCTGCGGCCCGGTGGGCGGCTGATGTTCTCGGTGAACCACCCGATGCGCTGGGTATTCCCTGACGATCCAGGCCCGGCGGGACTGATGGCGACAATCCCCTACTTCGAGCGGGAGTACGTGGAGACGGACGATAACGGCACCGTCACCTATGCGGAATTCCACCGCACCTTCGGCGACTGGATCCGCGCGCTGACCGGGGCGGGCTTCGCGGTGAGGGACGTCATCGAACCAGAGTGGCCGGGCACCCTGACCGAGACCTGGGGCCAGTGGTCCCCGCTGCGTGGGGAGATCTTCCCGGGCACGGCGATCTTCGTGGCGGACTCGGGACAGGGCCGGTAACCGGGAAAATCAGGTCTGCAGGTTCAGCTGTTTCTCGAGCTCGCGGACGCGCTCCCGCAGGTCCTGTTTTTCCCGCCAGCTTTTGCCGACGTCCCGCATCACCGCGGCGACACCCTCGACCCTCCCCTCGGAGTCCTTGAACATCGTGATGGAGAACTCCAGGGACACCCGGCTACCGTCGGCCCGGACCCCCGGCACGGACAGCGGATCGCTACCATATTTTGTCTCCCCGCTGGCCATCACCCGATCCCAGCCGTTCCAGTGCGCTCCCCGGTGTTTGTCGGGGATGATCATGTCCAGCGACTGCCCGAGAGCGTCCGCCGCGGAATGGCCGAAAATGCGTTCGGCGCCGGCGTTCCAGAGCCGGATTGCGCCGGTCCGGTCGGCGTAGATCACGGCGTCGAGGGTGTCGGCGACGATCCTCGCTGCCGTCGTGTCGAAGAATTCGGGGCCGCGTGGCTCGTGTGCGCTGTCTTGTCCGGTCATCATGATCCCGCCTCCAGTGGTAGCTGTTGATCATCATTCATACCCTGGCTACCGGGAGGCGGTGGCCGGTTTGCCACATTTCCGACGTGGGTCCACCCTCAGGGCTTGACCTCCCCGGCCTGTGCGTCGGCCAGGTCGGGGAGCCGAACCTCAGTGCGCCGCTACTTCCCAGTTCGGGCCGGAACCGGCGGAGACCTCCAGCGGCACCTGCAGGCTGATTGCGCCATCCATCTCGCGCTCAACGATTCCGCGCACCTGTTCGAGCTCGCCCGGCGCAACTTCCACGACGAGCTCATCGTGGACCTGAAGCAAGACTCTGGACTTGACTCCTGCCTTTTTCAGTTCCCGGTCGACGCGGATCATGGCGATCTTGATGATATCCGCCGCCGTACCCTGGATCGGGGCATTGAGTGCCGCGCGCTCGGCGTTCTCGCGGGCGATCCGGTTGTCGGAGTTCAGCTCGGGCAGGTAGCGACGGCGACCAAAGAGGGTGGAGGTGTAGCCGTCTTTGCGGGCCTTGTCCACGACCTCGGACAGGTACCGCTTGACCCCGCCGAAGCGTTCGAAGTAGTTGTCCATGGTGGCCTTGGCCTCACCGGCGGGAATGCCCAGCTGCTGGGACAGGCCGAAGGCGGACAGGCCGTAAACCAGGCCGTAGGACATGGCCTTGACCCGCCGGCGCAGCTCGGGGGTGACCTCGTCGATGCCGACGTCGAAGACCTTGGAGCCGACGTAGTTGTGGAGGTCCTCACCTTCCCGATAGGCCTCGATGAGTCCCGGGTCCTCGGACAGGTGGGCCATGACGCGCATCTCGATCTGCGAGTAGTCGGCGGTCAGCAGAGCCTCGTACCCCTCGCCGACGACGAAGGCGGAACGGATCCGGCGGCCGGCCTCGGTGCGGACCGGGATGTTCTGCAGGTTCGGGTCACTGGAGCTCAACCGCCCGGTGGAGGCGATTGTCTGGTGGAAGGTGGTGTGAATGCGCCCGTCGGTCTGCACCGTCTTGATCAACCCTTCCAGGGTGGACTTCATCTTCTGGTACTCACGGTGGGCCAGGAGGTGGTCGAGGAAGGGGTGCGGGTGCTTGACCGCCAGCTGTTCGATCTCCTTCGCGGCCGTCGAGTAACCGGTCTTGGTCTTCTTCGTCTTGGGCATCCCGAAGGTCTCGAAGAGGACGACCTGCAGCTGCTTCGGGCTGGACAGGTTGAGCGTGGGGTCGTCGGCGAGCTCCCGGGCGGCGGCCTCCTCCTCGGCGACCTGCTCGATGAAGGTCTCGAGCTGGTCCTCGAGCGTGGCGACGTCGACCGCGATGCCGGTGGCCTCCATGCGCGCGAGGATGCCGGCCAGGGGGATCTCCAGGTCCTGGTAGAGCTCGAAGGAATCGATCTCCTGGAGCTGAACGGTCAGCTCCTCTGCCAGCTCGAGCACGGCGGCGGCGGAGTCGACCAGGGAGGTGTCCCCCATCAGCGACAGCTGCCCGTCCGGTTCGGTGAGCTGGCGCTGCAGGTGACGCTGGTAGACGTCCTTGAGGTCGTAGGTGCGTTGACCGGGACGCAGGAGATACGCGGCGATCGCGGTGTCGTGGGCGACCCCCCGCAGTTCCATGCCGCGGCCGGCGAACATGTGGAAGGCCATCTTGGAGGCGTGGAGGTATTTGGGGTCGTCACCGGCCAGCCAGTCGGCCAGCGCCTTCTCATCCCCGGGGCTCAGGTCAGCGAGCTCGGCGGCCACGGCGTGCCGCTGCTTGTCGACGATCGCGAGTGCCTGCGCGTCGCCCGCGCGCGGCGCCCCGTTGCCCATGACATAAAGGGCCAGGCCTTGCCCGCGCCGCATCGGCAACCAGTCGGCCAGCGGCTCCTCATCCACGACGACGTCGCTGAGCTGGACCGTGGCCTCCGCCATCTCTCCCTCGGTGGGGACGGCTGCGAGGACGCGCTCGCGGAGGTTGGCGCCGAATTCGAGGTCGTCGAATTTCTCCGCCACCTCGGCAACGTCCGCGGGCTTCAGCTCCAGCTGGTCAGGTCCGACGGGCAGTTCCATGTCGGTGATCATCTGGGTCAGTTCCCGGTTGAGCCTGACCTGGTCGATCCGTTCGCGGAAATTGTCGCCGGCCTTGCCCTTGATGTCGTCGGCGTGCTCCAGCAGCGCGTCGAGGGAACCGTACTGGACGATCCACTTGGTGGCGGTCTTCTCCCCCACACCCGGAATATTGGGTAGGTTGTCCGACGGATCCCCGCGCAGCGCGGCGAAATCCGGGTACTGGACGGGAGTGAGCCCGTATTTCTCCTCCACGGCCGCAGGGGTGAAGCGGTGGAGGTTGGACACCCCGCGCATGGGGTAGAGCACCGTGATGGTTTCGTCGACCAACTGCAGGTAGTCCCGGTCTCCGGTGATGATCAGCGTCTCGTAACCCAGCGGCCGGGCAGCGGTGGCCAACGTCGCCAGGATGTCGTCCGCCTCGTAGTTCTCCATGCTCAGCGTGGTGATGCCGAGGGTCTCCAGGACCTCCTGGAGGATGCCCACCTGCCCCTTGAACTCCTCCGGGGCGGCCTCCCGCTGTGCCTTGTACTCGGGAAACATCTCGGTGCGGAAGGTCTTTCGTCCGACGTCGAAAGCGACCGCCACGTGCCCGGGTTTCTCCTCGGCCAGGATGTTGGCCAGCATGGACAGGAAACCGTAGACGGCGTTGGTGTGCTGTCCCCCGGTCGTCGAGAAGTTCTCGGCGGGTAGGGCGTAGAAGGCACGGAATGCCATCGAGTGCCCGTCGATGAGCAGAAGGCGGTTGTTCTCAGTCGTCTCAGTCACGAGCCCGAGTCTAGCTATCCTGATTCCCGACTCGGCGCGGTCCTGCGCTAAGATTCCTGCAGTGCCCTTTCAGAGCACGCCCTAGTAGCCCAATTGGCAGAGGCAGCGGATTCAAAACCCGCACAGTGTGGGTTCGAGTCCCACCTGGGGCACCGTCGAGCGGCCCCGGCAGTAGTTGCCGGGGCCGCTTTGTCATGGGCCGGAAGTTAACCTGGATGAGTAACTGTCCCGTCACCGAAGGAGCACATCTCATGCGCCGCACCGTCATCACCCTGTTCTCCGCCGCCGCCCTGTTCCTGGCCACCCCGGCCGTGGCTCAGGCGCAGTCGGCCACGGAGATCGTCTCCTCCGAGACCGCCGGGGCCGGAATGGTGGAAGGTTCCTCCGCTTACGTGGACGGACTCAGTGAGGTCGTGGGCAGCAGTGACAGCCCGGTCCTCAACACCGCGCTGACCCTGCTGGCCGACTGGGCTGTCGGCGCGGTGCTCATCTCGGTCGTCGGCGGGCTCGTGGCCACGTTCCTGTGAGTTGACGGGGTGGCCTCCGGGGGTGCTCCACTAGAGTGATACGGGCAGAAACCAGCCCTGATCAAGGAGATCATCATCCCCATGCGTCGCACGCTCGTAACCCTCGCCGCTTCCACCGCTCTCCTGTTGGGCGCGGTCCCCGCAGCCCACGCTGAGGAAAGATCCTCGCTCTCTCAGACCATTGAGGAGCTGCCCGCCGACCTGAAGCTCGGTTCCTCCGGCGTCGAGCTGATCTCCTCGCAGGATTCCACGGCGGAGGATCAGCAGGAGGGCAGTTCGATGCTGTTCCGCGACTGGGTGACGGGTTTCGCCGCGCTCGGCATCATCGGGGCGATCCTCAGCGCCGTCATGTCCATCGTTCGGTAGCCGCCGCCTCCCACGCCTCCCGTAGGTATCCCAGCACTACTTCGTCGACCTCCCCGGTCGAGCGGATCTCGATGTGGTGCATCCACGTGGTCCTCGAGGGGTGAACCACCTCCTTGATCCGGTCGTGGGACGCTTCCCGCGGTAGTGCGAAGCTGACGACCAGGGGGACGTCCGTGCGCAGGTGCACACGCGGATCCCAGCAGTAGCCGAAGCCGCGGCGGCGTCGGAAGACGACCTGCGTGCGCGCCACCCGCACCTCGATCCCGTCCCAGCCGCACACCTCGTCGGCGACGACGCGGTAGATCTCGAGCGCGCGGCCGTCGAAAAGCTCCTCCCCGGGATTCATGGGAGCAACCTTAACGCTCTGCGGTGACGTAGAGTCAACGGTCGATCAATGATTCCCCTCCTGGAAAGAGACCCCTCGGCGAAGCTATGTCTGTAGAACCTGAATCCCACGTCTACCCCAAACCGACGCCCCGCACGCCGTTCGCGATCATCCTCAACCTCGTCCGCGGCGCGTTGATCGGCATGGCCGAACTCGTTCCCGGCATCTCAGGCGGCACGGTGGCATTGGTCGTCGGCATCTACGAACGGGCGCTCAACGCGGGCAATCAGTTGATCCGGCGGCAATTCTCCAAGGTGGACTGGTGGTTCCTCATCGCCGTAGGCGTCGGCATGGTCACGGCCGTGTTCACCATGTCGACCGTGCTGGTCAACTTCGTGGAGGGCCATCCCGAACTCTCGCGCGGACTGTTCCTCGGCATGGTCGCGGTCTCCATCCTCGTTCCGGTGGGCATGATGGATCCGCGCGACCTGCGCCGTCGCCTACCCGTCGTGATTCCGCTCTTCCTGATCGGCGCGACCGTCTCCTTCGTCGTCACGGGATTCACCTCCGCCCCGCGGGAGGACCCGTCGCTGCTCATCATCTTCTTCGCCGCGATGCTGGCGGTGTGTGCGCTGGTGATGCCGGGATTGTCCGGTTCCTTCCTCCTGCTCGCGTTCGGCCTGTACACCCCGGTCATGGGTTCGCTGTCGGATCGTGAGTGGGACGTCATCATCGTGTTCATGCTCGGTGCGCTGCTCGGCGTCGTCCTGTTCGTCCGGGCGCTGACCTGGATCCTGGAGCATCACCGCACGCTGACCCTGACACTGATGTCGGGACTCATGCTCGGCTCGCTGCGGGCCCTGTGGCCGTGGCAGAGCGGCGACGCCGACCTGCTGGCCCCCGCCAGCAACGTGGCCGCGGTCGTCGGCATGGTCGTGCTCGGCGCCGCCATCGTCGCGGTCTTCATCGTGGCGGACCGGGTAGCCACCCGCAAGAGTGATTCCACGGTCGTCGCCGAGGCCCTGCCCGAGACCCGCTCTGAGGTCCGGCCCCGGTGACGCGGACGGAGATCATACCTGTAACGTCACCGGCATGACCCGACTGAAAGTAATCGCCGCGCTCGCGTCGGCGACCATGCTGGCGGGCTGCGTGACGAATTCCGAGGACGGCAATCCCGAGGGTTGGGAACCCATCGTCCCGGACGCGGTGCCTACGATCGCCGAGATGGTGCCGGCGTCCGTGGCTGCCGACGGAGTCCTCAGCGCAGGCACGAATCCGCCGTTCGCACCCTTCGAGTTCAAGGACCCGCAGGGCGCGATCATCGGCATGGAGATGGACCTGATGCGCGCCGCCGCCTCGGTGGCGGGATTAGACTACCAGCCCGTGGAGCAGGACTTCGCGATGATCCTGCCGGCCGTGCAGTCCGGCACCCTCGACGTCGGGGCCTCCGGTTTCACCGACAATCCGGAGCGCCGGGAAAACTTCGATTTCGTCAACTTCCTCTACGCCGGCATCCAGTGGGCGCAGCAACCGGGTGACGACGTCGACCCGAAGAACGCCTGTGGTCTGACCGTCGCGGTGCAGCGCACCACCGTCTCCGAGACCGACGACGTCCGGCCGAAGTCAGAGGAGTGCCTCGCCGACGGCAAGGAGGGCATCAGCGTCCTGTCCTATGACACCTCCGACAACGCTGCCCTGGCCGTGCTGATGGGGCGCGCCGACGCTTTCTCCGCCGACTCCCCCGTCACCGCCTGGGCCGTCCAGCGCTCGGACGGACAGATGGAGGAGACCGGAGAGCTTTTCGACGCGGCCCCCTACGGATGGGCCGTGCCGAAGGGCAGCGAGCTGGGCCCGGCCCTGGCCGCCGCCCTGCAGCACCTCATCGACACCGGTGACTACCAGCGCATCCTCGCCCAGTGGGGTGTCGAGGATGGACTGGTGGACCGGGCACTGATCAACGAAGAACCCGTGGAAGGACTGCCCTCATGACCTCACCGGCCCCTATTCAGGCGAAGCCACTGCGCCATCCCTGGCGCTGGGTGCTCGCCGCCGTGCTACTCGCGCTCTTCGCCTGGTTCGTCATCGGCGCGGTGACCAACGATGCCTACGGCTGGGACACCTACCGCCAGTACCTCTTCGACACCCGCATCGCCACCGCCGCGCTGCACACCCTGGCATTGACCGTCCTGTCGATGATCATCGGCGTGGTGCTCGGCGCCCTGCTGGCCGTCATGCGGATGTCGCCGAACCCGGTGCTGCAGGCCGTGGCCTGGGCCTACCTGTGGGTCTTCCGCGGCACGCCGGTCTACGTGCAGCTGGTGTTCTGGGGCCTGCTGGGCTCGCTCTACCAGACCATCAACGTCGGCTTCGCCGAGCTGGACCTGCAGGGCCTGCTGTCGAACATGTTCCTCCTGGCGGTACTCGGCCTGGGCCTGAACGAGGCGGCCTACATGGCCGAGATCGTCCGTTCCGGCATCTCCTCAGTTCCCGAGGGGCAGATGGAGGCCTCCAAGGCGCTCGGCATGGGCTGGTGGATGACGATGCGACGCACCGTCATGCCGCAGGCGATGCGCATCATCATCCCGCCGACCGGCAACGAGTTGATCTCCATGCTCAAGACGACCTCCCTGGTCGTGGCCGTGCCATATTCCCTTGAGCTCTACGGCCGGTCCATGGACATCGCCGCCGCCATCTTCGAGCCCGTCCCGATGCTGCTGGTCGCCGCGACCTGGTACCTGGCCGTGACCTCCCTGTTGATGGTCGGCCAGCACTATCTGGAGAAGCATTTCGAGAAGGGCGCCAAGCGGGAGCTGACCGGCCGTCAGCTGGCCGCGCTCTCCGACGCCGAGGGCACCATCCCCGGCAATGTCACCGTCGTACCGGAAGGAAAGGACAACTGATGGCTGACCTCATGATCGACGCGCAGCAGGTCCACAAATCCTTCGGCCAGCTGGAGGTGCTCAAGGGCATCAACCTGCAGGTGCCCCGCGGGCACGTCTCCTGCCTGATCGGCCCCTCGGGTTCGGGCAAATCGACGATGCTGCGGTGCGTCAACCACCTGGAGAAGATCACCGCCGGCCGTCTCTACGTGGACGATGAGCTGATCGGCTACCGCGAGCGCGATGGCGTGCTGCACGAGATCTCCGAGAAGGAGGCCTCCCGCCAACGCTCCGGAATCGGCATGGTCTTCCAGCAGTTCAATCTCTTCCCCCACCGCACCGCCCTGGAAAACGTCATGGAGGCGCCCATCCACGTCAAGGGCGTGCCCTCCGCAGAGGCGAAGAAGCGGGCCTTGGAGTTGCTCGACCAGGTGGGTCTGGCGCACAAGGCCGACGCCTACCCGGTGCAGTTGTCGGGTGGTCAGCAGCAGCGCGTGGCCATCGCCCGCGCCGTCGCCATGGACCCGAAGCTGATGCTTTTCGACGAGCCGACCTCGGCCCTGGATCCCGAGCTCGTCGGTGAGGTCTTGCGCGTCATGCGCGACCTCGCCGACGGCGGCATGACCATGCTGGTGGTCACCCACGAGATGGGCTTCGCCCGTGAAGTCGCCGATGAGGTCGTCTTCATGGACCGGGGCGTCGTCGTGGAGGCCGGAACACCGCGGGACGTGCTGGACAATCCCCGCGAGACACGCACGAGGGAGTTCCTCTCCTCGCTGTTGTAGGACGACGGTCCGTGCGGTTCTGAGCCGGGTTGGGCAGGGTTTCCCCTGCCTAGCCCGGCTCTACCCCTGTTCAGGGGGTCTGTGTCGGATGGACGTTCTAGGGTGGTTTTCGAACATCTGAACGATTGGTGTTCCGGGTCTGACTCCCTCGACCGCCACCTCCAGGAGGTGCCCCGCCGACGTGTCCACCGCCTTAGCCGCCCCGCCCGCCTACTATTCCGTCAACAACCCCGGCGACCCTGCCGCGGTATTGTCCCGCAAGCTCGTCCGCCAGGAATACGAGCTCTGGTGTGCCCTGTCCGGTCAGATGGATCCTGACCAGGACAGCGACATCCTCACCGCATCGTTGACCCGCAGCACCGGGATGGCCCGGGGCTTCATCCAGAACAACCTCATGGCCATGAGCACCCTCGACGAGCTGCCCCGGCTGCGGGCGCTCCAGGAGCAGCTCTGGCACCTCGACCTGCACCGTCTCCGGGCCATCGATTCGGCCCTCGCGCCGGCCGACCGGGTTTATTTTGATGAGGTCGACGAACAGTTGACCCATTACCTCACCGCCACCCGCCCCAATCAGCTGGTGCCCGGCGCCCGGGCCATCCAGAACAAGATCAAGGCCATCCTCGATGAACTCGACGACACCATCGACACCGGTGACGAAGGTCCCGACTTCTCCACTGACACCTACCGCCTCATGTTCAACCCCGATGGCACCGCCGAGCTGAGTACCCGGTTCAGCGGGGCCAGGGGCGTCGAGATCGATCTTCGGGTCCGGGCCCTCGCCCAGGCCGAGGACATCCCGCTGGCGGAGGCCCACGCCCGCCTGATCTGCGGCGACGAGGGTGTGAAGGTCGTGCTCAACGCCTACCGCGCCTGTGACGTCGAAGACGCCCCAGCCTTCGTCCACAGGGCCGGTTGGCTCGATCTGAAGACCACTGGGGAATTGGTGGAGCGCGCCACCCATGTCCGAGACATGGACGAGGCCTCCGAGATCACCACCGAGTCCTATCGGACTCCACCCAGCCTGCAGGTCTTCCTCGAGGGCCGGGACAGCGTCTGTCGCGGGCCGGACTGCACCCGCCCCGCCACCGAGAGTCAGAAGGACCACCGGATCAACCACGCCGACGGAGGCCCCACCGCAGCCTCTAACCTGGTGAATCTCTGCCCGCGCCACCACAACCTCAAGACTTCGGGCGAGTTGTTCTACGTGATGGATCCCCACACCGGGGACATCATCTGGTTGCTCAGCAACGGCAGCTGGTTCTCCGATGAAGCCGAAGGGCCATTGTCCCGGAAAGCGAAACTGTGGTTGCAGAGTTTCACCCAGCGGCGGGAGGCTCGGCACAAGCGGGCCCGGGACGAGGCCCGGCACCGCAAGCGGATGAGGAACCGGGCCGACGGCGTACCCGAGGAGGACGGACCGCCGCCGTTCTGATCAGACCAGGCCGCTGATGCCCCGGATCAGAACGACCACCCCACCCGTTGCCGCCAACAGGAGAGCCAGCTTACGGGCCTTTTCCCGGCTGATGTGCCGGCTGCCCAGAACCCCCAGCCAAATACCGAGTGCCATGCCGACGAACCCGATGGGCCAGATCAACCAGTTGGTGTCGGCAAGGGAACCGGCACCGGTGAGGATCTTGATGCTGAAGGAGAGGAGACCCGCCACCATGAAAATCGGCTGCAGCGTCGCTGCGTAGGTCTGCTGCGGCCAGCGCGAGGCCTGTGCGTACACCGTGATTGCGGGCCCCGCGATCCCCGCGAGCGTGTTCATGAAACCGCCGGCCACGCCAGCCACGACCGCGGGCGCCTTCCCCGTCACCCGGGGCACTCTGTCCTGCCCGAAGGTCACCACCGCCAGGGCGATCAGCAGGACCCCGCCGACCAGAGCCTGCAGCAGCGCGGGTGAGACCTCCCGTACCAACAGGGCCCCGGGCACGGCGCCGATGATGAGGACCGAGGAGATGAGGCCGAATTTCCGCCAGTCCACGTGCTGACGGACGGTCACGGTCGTCGCCGCCGCGTTGACCACCGCCAGGGCGTTGACCACCAGAATGCCCTCGACCGGCCCCATGAGCAGCGACAGCACCGGTCCGGCGATCAGGCCGAGCCCCATGCCCGAAACCCGTTGCAGGCATGAACCGATGACGACGATCAGAAGGAGGAGGGTGAGGCTGTAGATCACCCGCTCAGCCTAACCCCGGTCCCGGTACTTGGCCTCCACCGCCTCGACCACCGGTGCGGGCAGCAATCCGGAGACGTCTCCCCCGTACTTGGCCACCTCCTTGCACAGTGAGGAGGAGATGTAGCCGTACTTCTCGTCGGTGAGGAGGAAGAAGGTGTCTATGCCCGACAGCCTCCGGTTCATCTGCGCCATGGGCAGTTCGTACTCATAGTCCAGCGCAGTGCGCAGGCCCTTGACCAGGGCACTGACACCGTGGGATGTGGTGTACTCCACCAGCAGACCCGCCCATGCGTCGACGGTGACGTTGGGCAGGTGGGCGACGGACTCGCGGATCAGGTCGATGCGCTCGTCGATGGTGAACAATCCCGATTTCTTGTTCGGGTTGCCGGTCACCAGAACCGTCACCTCGTCAAAGTGCTCGGCGGACCGGGTGAAGATGTCGAGGTGACCCATGGTCACGGGGTCGAACGATCCAGGGCAGACGGCTCTCACTCAGGAATCCTCTCGGTGGAAGACGGCCATGTCCATGCGGGCGGAGCCATAGGTGCGTTTCTTCAACTTCTGGGTGGTGGGCGCGAACCCGTCCGGCCAGTCCGTCTCCGGGGAGGAGACGTGCCGCTCGACGACGACCGCGGCGCCGTCGACAAGCGCCGGGATGAGCGCCTCCAGCATTTCGCGTACGGACCCGTCAGCGAGGTTGTAGGGCGGGTCTGCGAGCACCATGTCGAAGTGTTCGCGCGGGGCCTGCGCCAGGTAGGTGGAGACCTTCATCTCCTCCACGCGCACGTTCGGGTGGCCGACGATCGCCGCGTTCGCCTTGATGATCTGGGCAGACTTTCCGTGGCTCTCCACCAGCACGACCTCTTCGGCGCCCCGGCTGGCGGCCTCCAGGCCCAGCGCACCGGAACCGGCGAACAGGTCGAGGACGCGGGCGCCCGTGAAACCGAAACGCACCTGCAGCGAGGAGAACAGGCCCTCCCGGGCACGGTCGGAGGTGGGGCGGGTGCCGGCCGGCGGAACCTTGAGTTTGCGGCCCCGGGCTTCCCCGGAGATGATGCGGGTCATCGCTCCCCCTCCCCGGACTCGAGCGTCAGCAGCACGTCACCGCCGACGACGTCGTGAAAGTCCTCGGTGCCCAGCTCACCGACGATCCCCGGTCCGGGTGCGGCGACAGGGGCTTCCAGCTTTACGGCCTCGACGGTGGCGAGGACGTCCCCGGTGGCCACCGCCTGTCCCGGCGCGACGTGATAGCGCACGATGCCGGCGAAGGGTGCATGAATCTTCATGCACTCCACCTTAGCTTTTCTCCAGATACTCCCTGTCGTCGCGGGCGATGTCGCGCACGAGGTGGTGGGCGAGTCGCTGGTCCCGGGCCACGAGCAGCTCGGCGTCGACGTTGGCGCGCTGGATGAGTTCGAAGTCGGTGAGCAGGTTGAGCAGCCGGACGGTGCGTTCGGTGCCGGACTGGAGGGTGCCCAGCACGTCGCCTTCCTGGCGGGTCTGCAGGTCGATCTCGGCGAGTCGAAAACCGTCGGAGGTGGCGGCGACGGCGCTGACGCGTTGGAAGGCGGGGCTCGCGGGGTCGGCGGCGGTGTGGAACAGGCACAGGGAGGCGTGCCCGCCGCGGCCCACGCGTCCACGCAGCTGGTGGAGCTGAGAGACCCCGAAGTTCTCGGATTCACGGATGAGCATGACGGTGGCGTTGGGGACGTCGACGCCGACCTCGATGACGGTGGTGGCCACCAGGACGTCAATGCCGCCGCGGGCGAAGTCGGCCATGACCGCGTCCTTCTCCTCACCGGGCAGGCGGCCGTGGAGGATGTCGACGGTCAGGTCGCGGTAGGGGCCCTCACTCAGCAGTCCGGCGATGTCGACCACCCCGCCCTCGCCGTCGATGCGGGGGCAGACGATGTAGGCCTGGCGACCGGCCGCGACCTCCTCCTCGATGCGTTGGATCGCACGCATGACCCAGGTGGGCTTGATCTCAGGGACCACGGAGGACTGGATGGGTTTGCGGCCGCCGGGAAGTTCCCGCAGCGTGGACACCGCCAGGTCGCCGAACACCGTCATGGCGATGGTGCGCGGGATGGGGGTGGCCGTCATCACCAGCAGGTGCGGGGTCAATCCCTCTCGGCCTTTGGAGCGCAGGCGGGCACGCTGCTCAACGCCGAAGCGGTGCTGCTCGTCGACGACCACGAGCCCGAGGTCGAAGAACTCCACCGTGTCCTGGATGAGCGCGTGGGTGCCCACCACGATGTCGGCCTGGCCGGAGACGA
>CAYSIP010000050.1:0-13932 GCA_964431055.1 uncultured Corynebacterium sp.
CCTGCGGTTGCGCGGTATCGGCCGCGGGGACCGGGTCGGCATCTACGTTCCCCCCGGTTCCATGCAGCTCTATGTCACGGTGCTGGCGGTCATCTTCGCCGGCGCCACGCATGTCCCCGTGGACTGGGAGGAGGGCGAAGAGTATGCCCGGGCCGTGTGGGAGGCCGCGGACGTACACGCGATCTATGGTGCTGATCTGCAGCTCACCGTCCGTCGTTCGTCGGATGGCCCGCCGGATGTCTCGCCGCCGAGGCCAGACGATGACACCTGGATCAGGGTCACCGGACCCATCGGCGCCCTGCAGATCGCACCCACCACCCACCGGTCGGCGGCGGCCCTGGTCGAAGCCCAGTCCCGGGCATGTCTGCAGGACGCCCCCCTGGGACCAGGGGATCGGGTCCTGTCCCGACAGACCATCACGTCCCTGGCCGCGGCCCAGGAGGTGTGGTTGGCCTGGTCTAGCGGGGCGAGTCTGGTGCCGGTGCCCAGTGCGGTCTACCCCGCACCCCAGAGACTGTTCACCTGGATCAGGGAGCAGAAGATCACCGTGATCGTCGCCACCCCAGACCAGGTGGCAGCGTGGCCGCAGCAAACCCTGGACACGGTGCGCCTGCTGTTCCTCCTTGGCCAGGAGGCGCCCCGGCAGGTGCTGGAGCGGCTGCACCGGCCGGGGATGGAAATCTGGGCCGGCTACCGCGACACCCTCACCGCCGCACGCCTTGCCGACGGTGAGAACCTCTCCACCCCGCCGGGCGATATGGGAGGCCCCATTCCCGGGACGGGGTTGGCCGTGGTCGACGCCCACGGCCAGCCTGTGCGATGGGGACAGGCCGGTGAGGTCGTGGTCATCGGCCCCGGTCTGGATCCGCACCTCGATCCGGCCGAGCAGGCCGGGAACTACCGCTCCCTGCCCGCCCTGGGGTGGGAGCGCGCCCTGCACACCGGTACCCGGGTCCGGGCGGAGCGTGACGGTCTGCGCACCCTCGACCACACCCCGCCGCCGTCGCCCACCTCCGCCCCAAACAGCGCCGCGCGGCGCTGGGGGCGCTGGTGGCCGGCATGGTGAGATTTTCCTCCCCCTGTTCTGTCCGGGCCATCGCCACCAGGTTCTCTCATCTGGAGATGGAGTGATTATGGTCCCTGCCTGGGGGGGGCGGGTAGGGCTGTATCGCAGGTTGAATTCCTCCAATGACGTCTTATGATGACGCTAATGGCACCTGACCGAGCGGGCCGGTGCGCACGTTCGGCGTGGAGGAGAAGCTGTTACTGGTTGATGCGGTCACCTGGTCGCCGTTGCCGGCCGGGGCACGAGCCGCGTCCCTGAATCAACAGGATGCACCCAGTGGCCACGAGGTCACCGCGGAGCTGAAGCGCGAGCAGATCGAGGTCGCGTCCCCGCCGCAGACCACCCTGGCCGGTCAGCTCGAGACCATCCGTACCGGTCGGGCCCTGGCCGAGGCCGCCGCCCGCCACTGGACCGCCGGGAACCCGGTCCTGGACCTGGCAGGCCGGCTTCCACGGGGGCGAGACGGAGCTCATCGATCCCGTCACCGGCACCCCCGCCCCGGCCGGCGAGGCCGTCGCCGACCTGCTGGAAATCCTTCGCCCGGTCCTGACCGAATACGGGGAGGCGGAAAGCGTGGAGTCCACGGTGGCGGACATACTGGGGGCCGGGTCAGGGGCCCGACGCCAGCGCGAGGCCTACTCGACCCGTCATGACTTGAGTGACGTCATGTCACTCGCCCTCGACGTCACCCACCGTGACGGCCCCGTCCAGCCCACCGACGTGCCGACCGGAACCGGACAAGATGGCAAGGGCACCGGAGGGCATCCCGACAACCGTCGTTGAGCACCACCGGTTCGCTTGCATCGAGGTCACCTTCAGGGTGTCTCAGTTCCAGAAAAATGATTCTCACCGGTCGAAACGCATCCCGGCGGGTGGTGGAACGTCCACGCCGGTCGGGTCGGGGGGGGATCTGGGCCGGTTGTTGTGACGCCTTCATCGTCGCGCGGCTCTATGACGGTGAGACCCAGGGCATGCCCGAAGGCAACGTGGGAGGCCTGATTCCTGGGGTGGAACTGGCGGTGGCGGTGGCGGTGGCCGGCCATGAGGATCGACCCGTGTGGTGGGGGAGCAGGCCGAGAAATACCCACCCCCTGCCGGGGTGCCGGTGCACCCTCGCGCTATGGGCCGGAATGGGGAAATCCCCACCTCTCGCGCGTTGCATTTTCGCCAATGAGGGGCGAGCCGACAGCTCTATTTGCATTTGCAACAGCATCTCGACGAGGATCAACTCACCCTGTGGTAAACAGTGGGGGGCGGGGCAAAGTGGGGCGGGGTCAAGATCACGCTGTTCACTATGCGTATGCCCCGTGTCTTGGACTATGAAGCCACACCATGGCCGAGACCACATGAACTTCACGGTGTTGTCCTATCAGGAACACCTCATCCAGAAAACAACAGGAACGTCGCAGTCAGCGACCCCTCACGCGCAGGCAATCCAGTCCCAGCACAGAAAAGACGCCCGCCATGTCAGCAATGGTAGCCCTCGGTCTCATCGCCTCAGTGGCCCTATTGGTCGCTTTTGCCCTCCTCAACATGGGCAAACTCACCCCGGACCATTACACGTACCAAATCCTCAACTTCGCCGGCGCCGGTCTCTTGGCCGCCTCCGCGGCCAACCCGATGAACGCCGGCGTCTTCTGGGCCGAAGTGGTCTGGGCATTGCTCGGCCTGTACGGCATCATCACGATCTGGGCGAAGCGTCGCACGCAGAAGACCGCCTCGACCCCGTGCCCCGCAGCCGCTTAGCGGACCAGAAAAGAATGTGAACCATGGACTCTTTGATATTTTCCCACGAGATCGGCATCATCGCCGGCATCTTCCTCGTCGTGGCGTACGGCCTGATGAACTTCGGCGTGCTGACCACGAGTTCCCCGATATACCAGGCGCTGAACGTCCTGGGCGCGCTCGGCTTCGCCTACACCGCCCTCTCACCTTTTAACCCCGGCCTGCTGATCACTGAATTCGTCTGGGCCAGTGTCGCCGTGGGGTTCCTCTGGAAGATTTTCACCCGCAGGAAAAAGGTGCCGGAGGATATGGCCGATGCAGACGTAGTCGACACAGAGTCCGTCCTGGTGAGCTCGACGGCCTGATCAATTCACGGCCACATCGTCGCCGTCCCGAGTGTGCGACAGCACCGCACAGATGAGGTGCACCTGACGATGAACGGGGAGTGCGCAGCTGCGCACTCCCCGTCACGGATTCCGGCCGTACTATCTCATCGACTCCCACAGCGCCTGGGCGCCGACCTGGTCCCAGAGCACCACGTTGCCCACCGCGTAGTCGGCGAAACCGGAGACCGGCACGGTCTCGGTCTCCACGCCGGAGCGCATCGCCAGGGCCACACGCGCCAAGTGCCAGACGTGATCCCCCTCCCCGACGGTGAAGGTGCCGGCGGTGTCCGCGATGAGCGGCACCAGGCGGAAGGGGTTGAACAGCGTCGCCGGGGAGGTGACCCGGTCGATCAACGCGGAGAAGAACTGGCGTTGACGCTGCACCCGGTCCAGATCACCCTCCGGGGTGGCGCGGGTGCGCACGAAGCCCAGGGCCGTGGGCCCGTCCATCTCCTGGCAGCCGGCCTCGACGTTGAGGTTCGCCAGCGGATCGTTGATGGGGTAGTCGATGCAGATGTCCACCCCGCCCACGGAATCGACCATGCTGGCCAACCCGCCCATGCCGATCTCGGCATAGTGGTCGATTCTCAGGCCGGTCGCCTGCTCCACCGTGGTGGCCAGCAGCTTCGGGCCGCCGAAGGTGAAGGCGGCGTTGATCTTGTTCTCCCCGTATCCGGGGATGGTGACGAGGCTGTCGCGCGGCAGGGACACCAACCGTGCCTGCCCCGTCAACGGGATGTGCAGCAGCATGATCGTGTCGGTGCGCCCCACACCCAGGTCACCGCCGGTACCGAGCTCGGTGATCTCGTCCTCGGACAGTCCCTGACGGGAATCAGAACCCACCAGCAGCCAGTTCGTGCCCGTGGTGTCCGCGACCGGTTGGTCGGGAAGGGCGTCGATGCGGCTGAGCCGGGAGTCAGCCCACAATGCCAGCACGAGGGCGAAGACCACGATGGTGGCCACCGCCCAGCCCACGCCACCCAGGCAGCCGCGGGGGCGGGGGAAACGGAACCGGGGGCGGGGGCGGGACCGCACGCGGCTCGCAGGCGGTCGGCCGAACGACCGCGGCGGAGCAGGCGGCTGCTGGGTGGAGCGGGGAGGCGCGGGCCGTTGTGGGGTGGAGTGCTGCGGCTTCCGCGGCGGGATGTACTGCCTCGGTTGGTTCGGATCCCGCCGGGGCGGGACCGGGCGCCCACGGTCGACGTCCCTGGGCATGTCACGGGGGACGTCGAACCGGGTCTCGTTCGCGGCAGCGCCGGGAGTGCCGGCACCCGGGGCGCCGGGATCACGGCGGGGCCGGCGCGGCGGTTGCTCACCCGGGCGGGGTGGCTGGGGGCGACGGCGCACCGGTCGGCCGAAGCGGTCGACGAGTGGGCGGCCGTCACGGCCGCGGACCACGTCGTCAGAGTCCCGGGGACCCCCGGAATGGCGGCCCAGGCGCTCGGGGCGCTCAGAGCGACCGGAACCCGAGCCAGGTCGGGGATCCCGTGCTCCGGGATACCTCCGCTCCGGGCGGTCGTCGCGTCCGTGTTCATTCATGCGCCTCAGGGTATCGCGGGAAACTGCGGCCAGAGGGATGGGTGTGGCGTGGGAGGCCGATAATTGTCGCGCGCCCGCTACAAACCCAACCAGCTCAGATCCCCGCCGATGGCGGAATAACCGACGAACGCGACGGCGTCGATGAGGAAATGGGCGATGACCAACGGCCACACCCGCCCGGTCCGCCACCAGAACAATCCGTACACCACACCCATGACGATATTGCCGAAACCGGCGGATATCCCCTGGTAGAGATGGTAGCTGCCGCGTAGCACGCTGGAGGCCGCCAGCACGGCGGGCAGGCCCCAGCCCAATTGCCGCAGGCGGGTCATCAGGTACATCACCACCACGACCTCCTCACCGAAGGCGTTCGCGGCCGACCACAACAGCAGCACCGGTACCTCGATCGCGGCGTGCTCCATACCGGTGGGCACCACCTGCCGCGACAGGCCGGTCTGCACCGCGAACACGTAGAGACCCAGGCCAGGCAGGCCGATCACCGCGGCCAGGCCCGCACCCCACCCGAGGTCGGACCACTTGGGCTTCAGCGCCCCGATCCCGTCACCGGCCAGCAGGAACAGCGCCAGGCCACCGTAGGCGAACAGCACCCCGGCCGAACACAACTGCAACGCCAGGTCCAGCCAGGGCAGCTCCGACTGGGAGGGGTTGAGGGTGACCGTCTGCTCGTTCAGGTCCGTCGGTTGCAACAGCCCGTCGATCAGGCGCAGCACCGCCCGCACCCCGGAGATGCCGAAGGTGACGGCCAGCACCAGCAGGATCTCCAACCGCAACCGACGCTTGTCTACGACCGCCGTGTTCACGGGTGCACCTCCCCGGCCAGGCCGAGCAGGCCGGCGTCGTCAAGCCGGATCGAACCGAGCTGCACGCCCACCGACGGGCGGCCCGGCACCGGCCAGGGGAGACTGACCGCGGGCGTGCACGTCATGTTGAACAGTGACCCCCAGGGCGACCAACGGGTCTGCGCCTGAAAATCCTCCGCCGGATCGAGGGCCGCGAAGTGGCCGATCGGCGGGGGATCGGTGGTCAACATCGGGGTCAGCACCGCGTCCACATTCCAGAACTGGGCCAGAAACCTGGGCAGACCGCGCGCGTGCCGGAAGGCCGCCAGGCGATGTTGCGGGGCGACCTCCCGGCCACGTTCCCGTAACCAGGCGACGATGCCGCCGACCGGGTCAGGAAGGGCGGCGAGTTTTCCGGTGAAGATGGTGGTGAAGGCGGCGAAGGTGTCCTCGGCCTGCGGGTAGGGGCTGAGCTCGACGACGTCGTGCCCGGCGTCCGCCAACCGGTCCGCGGCCTCACCCACCGCGTCGAGCATCACCTGGTCGACCGGGGCGCCGGTGAACAATGGCTGGGTCAGCACCCCGATCCGGCGCCGGCCGGTGACGGGGACGATGTCGTGGAGGAAGGCGGCGTCGGCAAGCGTGCGGGTGAGGAAACCCTGCGCCGACAGCGTCCGCGAGGACGGCTTGAATCCGACGATCCCGCAGGCCGCGGCCGGCACACGGATGGATCCGCCGCCGTCGGAGGCGTGCGCGGCGGGCAGCAGACCCCGGGCCACGAGCACCGCCGCCCCGCCCGAGGAACCGCCCGGGGTGTGTCCCGGCCACAGCGGATTGTCCGGGAAGGGCAGGCCAGGGGGCTCAGTGTAGATCGTCAACCCCAGTTCGCAGGCGGCCGTCTTCCCGGGCACCACCGCCCCCTGCGCCAGCAGCGGAACCAGGAACGGGTCGGTGCGTCCGGCCATCCGGGTGCGCGCCGCGGAGCCGTGGGAGGTCGGCATCCCCGCGACGTCGTTGAGGTCCTTCACCGGCAGCGGCAGTCCGTGCAGACGCCCGCGCCGGGAAGGGGGCAGCGCGTCGAGCAGGGCGGCACGGTCATGGGCGGTGTCGAGCGCCAGGTGCGAGAAACCGTGCACCTGCGGGTCCATCCCCGCCAACGCCCCGGCCAGGTCCTCCACCTGGGAGGCGGCGGAGAGATCACCGCCGCGGAGCTGGCCGACGAGGAGGCTGGCGGAGGAGGTCATGCGCCCCAGGATACGGCTGGATAAGCTGGCAGCCATGAGCACCTCCAGCCCCAGCGGCACGACCGTGGCCTATCTGGGTCCCGCCGGCACTTTCACCGAGGCGGCGCTGCTGCGCTTCGCCGACGCCGGGGCCTTCGGTACCGCGGAGATCACCCAGCTGCCGGTCAACTCCTCGCGGGCGGCCATCGACGCCGTTCGCGCAGGCAGAGCCGACTTCGCGTGCGTGGCCATCGAGAATTCCGTCGACGGCGCGGTGACCTCCACGTTCGACGCCCTCGCCGACGGCGGTGGGGTGCAGATCTACCACGAACTGGAACTCGAGATCGCCTTCTCCATCATGGTCCGCCCCGGCACCCGCCTGGAAAACGTGCGCACCCTGGCCACCCACCCCGTGGCCCACCAGCAGGTGCGCCGGTGGATGGCGGACCACGTGCCGGAGGCGACCTACGTCTCGGCCTCCTCCAACGCGGCCGGCGCCGAGGCCGTCGCCGAAGGCCGCGCCGACGCCGCCGCGGCCCCACACCGCGCCGCCGCCCTCTTCGGACTCGACGTCCTGGCCGCAGAGGTTGCCGACGTCGGCGGGGCACGCACCCGCTTCGTCACCGTCGGCCCCCGCGGAGTGCCCACCACCCGCACCGGCAACGACACCACCTCCGTCGTCTTCACCCTGCCCGACGAACCCGGCACGCTCGTCGGCGCCCTCACCGAATTCGCGCTGCGCGGCGTGGACCTCTCGCGCATCGAGTCCCGCCCCACGCGCCGGGTCTTCGGCACCTACCATTTCTACGTCGACCTGGTCGGCCATATCGACGAGGCCCCGTTGGCCGAGGCCCTGCGGGCACTGTGGCTGCGCGCAGAGGACATCATCTTCCTCGGTTCCTGGCCCGCGGCCGCCGACGAAGGTCGGGAGGCCGCACTGGCCGCCGACCTGGCCAGGCTGGAACAGGCCGACGCCTGGGTGAACGCGGCCAGGAGCGGAAAGGAACAGGCATGACCGGACGACTGATCCTGCTGCGGCACGGGCAGACCTACAGCAACGTCGCCCACAAGCTGGACACCCGCCCACCGGGTGCCGAACTCACCGACCGCGGCCGGGCCCAGGCCTGGAACGTGGGCGCCGAGCTCGTCGACTACTGCGGGGCCGGGAACTCCGACCCGGGGCGGTTGGCGGCGGTGGTCTGTTCCACGGCCCTGCGCGCCCAGCAGACCGCGGTGCTGGCGATGCGGGCCTTCGAGGAGACCGCCGGGCTGCCAGAGCACCGCATGCGCATCGACGTGCGCACCGGCATCCACGAGATCTTCGCCGGTGAGCACGAGATGTCCAACGACGAGGAGTCCCACCGCGCGTACGCGGCCGTTCTACGTGGCTGCTTCGAAGGGCAGATGAACGCGCGGTTGCCGGGCGGGGAGGACTACGTGGACGTGCTCGACCGATACCGGCCGGTGCTGGAGGACCTGGTCGCCCAGCATCTCCCGGACCCGGAGTCCGACCGTGACGTCGTGGTCGTCAGCCACGGGGCGGCCATCCGCACGGTGGCCACGCATGCGGCCGACATCGACCCCGACTTCGCCTTCGCCGGTTATCTGGGCAACTGCCGTTTCATCGTCCTCGAACCCGGCGGGCGGGAATTCGGGAAGTGGGATCTGCTGCGCTGGGCGGACCTGGAACACCAGATCTGACGGGCGTCGGATGCACTCCTTCCTGAACGACTACAGTGAGCTGGCCCATCCCAGCATCCTCGAGGCGATGACGCGTGCCAATCTGCAACCGGAACCCGGTTACTACACCGACAGCCATTCGGGCACCGCGCGCGAGCTGATCCGCCGTGAACTCGGCGTCGGCGAGGAGTGCGAGATCCACTTCATGACCGGCGGGACCGTCACCAACCTGGTGGCCGTCACCGCATTCCTGCGCCCCCACCAGGCCGTCATCGCGGCCCGCAGCGCTCATGTGGCCACGCATGAGACCGGTGCGATCGAGGCCGGCGGACACAAGGTGATCACGGTGGACGCCGCCGACGGCAAGGTGACGCCCGCCCTGGTGAGGGAGGTGCTCGACGAGCACGGCGGCGAACACATGGTGGAACCGGCCATGGTGGTCATCTCCGACGCCACGGAGCTCGGAACCGTCTACACCCGGGCGGAACTGACCTCGCTGCGGGCGTTCTGCCTGGATCGGGGACTGCTGCTCTACTGTGACGGTGCTCGGCTCGGCTCCGCCGTGACCTCGACACACGGCGACGTCAGCCTCCCCGACCTGGTGGCCACCACCGACGCCTTCTCCATCGGCGGCACCAAGAACGGTGCGCTCGTCGGTGAGGCGCTGGTGGTCACCCGGCCGGAGTTGGCGAAGGGGCTGCGGCACATCACCAAGCAGCGGGGTGGGTTGCTGGCCAAGGGGGCGGTCATCGGCATCCAGTTCGAGGAGCTCTTCCGCGAGGGCCTGTTCTTCGACCTGGCTTCGCACGCCAACCGCATGGCCGCCGAGCTGCACGCCGGCCTGGCGGACAGGGGTTGCGAGTTCCTGGTGGCCGCGGAGTCTAACCAGCTCTTCCCCATTCTCACCGAGCAGCAGATCGGCGAGCTGGAGAAAAGATTCCAGTTCCTGCGCTGGGCACGTGTCGATGGCGACCGTTCAGTCATCCGCCTGGTGACTTCCTGGGCGACCAGGCCGGCATCGGTCCAGGCCTTCGTCGCCGCCCTGCCCGGCTGACCGAGGGCGCTGGTGCGGCCTGTTCAGGAGGCCGCGAAGGGAGTCACCCGCTGCCCGGGGCTGAGCGGGGTGAACCAGCTCGCGAAGTCCCGAATGGCGTCCGCGTCGGTGGCCGCCGAGGAATCGTAGAGCGGTTCGAGGTCCAGGCCATCGTAGAGGAGTTCCTCGAGGGCGGGCCGCCAGGTGGCGGGCAGGTCGACCTCGAAAATCTCGGCCATGAACTCGGTCTTGTTGAGTAGGATCCTCAGCGCGAGCGCATGGGCGACCGTGGGCAACGGCCGCCATTCGTGGGTGAGGTGATTGGTCACGTCAACGACGGCGGTGAGGAATTTGCGGGTGAAGAACCCGTTCACTTTGTCCATGCACAGCGGCGGAAGCTCCGGGAGCACCAGAATCTCCCCCGGAAGCCTGCCTTGGGCGCTCAGGTCCTCGTTGAAGGCCATGAGGTCCTCGAACAGCTCGTCCACGGTCACCACGCAGGCGTGCCATATCATGCCCTTGAGCAGGTCAAATCCGGGCGGGCAACCGGAGTCGGAGGTTCCTCCACCGCCCTGGGCTGCACCCCTGTCCTCGAGGAGAACGGTCAACCCGGCCAGGCGTCGCCCGGTCTCCCGCAACGACGGGGCCGAGAAGGGAATGTGTTCGGCGTTTCCCGCCTGTACTTCAGGGGCGGGTTCGGGCAGGAGTTTCACCGGTCGGTCGCCCCGGGGGGAGCCGTCGAAAAAGTCGTTCCGCTCTTCCTGTGGCTCATCATCGGATGAGGGGACGACGCGGAGATGGACGGTTCCGGAGGTGGGGGAAGGGGTGGATGTGGCTCGGGGAGCCGCCCTTTTCGTCCAGGAGGTGTCATCCTGGAGGGGAACCCCCTGGGCCCGGGCTGCGGGGGTCGTGCCGAGGATGTCGTGGACGTTTTTCACTTAAGTACCTTCTTGAATAGGTTAAGCGAAGCTGAGTAACATCCTTGTTTTAACCTAAAAATAGCTGTGAGCGCAAGGGGTTGCGCGAAGTTTATTGAAGAAGGGACTTATTACGCCCCCGAACGGGGGCTGAGCTGCATTGATACTACGTAAAAAGGGGTTCGGGGCGGTCCGGTTTATGAGATTATCCTGAGTAATTTTTAGAATCAAACAAATCGGGACCACTCTGCGGAGGCGGGCGGAGGAGGATTCCATCCTGGCCCCGAATCTGTTGCCTAACCCCACCCCAACCGGTGCAGGTCATCTTCTTCCAGGCCGAAATAGTGGCCGACCTCGTGAAAGACGGTGACCTCCACTTCGCGGGCCAACTCCTCCTCGGAATGGCAGAAGCGCTCCAGCGCGCCCTTGTAGATGGAGATCGCGTCCGGCAGGTAACCGGTGTGGTCGAACGTGCGTGACGTCAGGGCCACACCCTCGTAGAGGCCCAGGATGGAGGGGTTGTCCTCGTTGAATTCGCGGACGAGGATGACCACGTTGCCCATGTGGCGGGCGAATTCGTCGGGGATCTTGTCCAGGGCGTCGTCGACCATCTCGTCGAATCGCTCCTCACTGACCTGGATCATGCTCAGATCCCCTGCCCTGGAGCGGTCCCCTCCGCCGGGGCGGGCTCGGCGACCGGCCGCTCGGAGCGCAGCGGATCTCTTTCCGGCTGCGGCGGGGGAGGGGTGCCGTCGATGGTGAACCCTTCCGTCCCGGCCTGGGCGGAACCGTTGAGCACGGAGAATCCGCCGGCCTCGCTGGCGTGGACCAGCGAGCAGTTGACGGAGTGGGAGCCGCCGATCCAGGACGCCTGTTGGATGGTGCCCCAGTAGGGCTGCAGCGTCGACTGGTAGAGGGCCTCCTCGCCACCGAGGTAATCCATCGCCGACCGCGTGCACACGTCGGCCAGGTGTTCGTCCTGCTGCTCCACGGTGGGCATGCCCTCGGGGAAGACCGCCAACAGATCGACGACGGCGGTGGTCTCCATGTGGTGGTCCTCGGCGCAGTCCACCACGCGCAGGGCGCGGGAGTTGTCCACGAAGACGCACTCGCCGGGCTGGGCGATGCGCGCCTGGTCCTGCTCCGCGGCCGGACCCTGCGTGAGCATGGGCACCCCGCTGGGATCAGTGGCCTGCAGTCCGCAGAGCATGGTCCGGTCACCTGCTTCCCAGGCTTCCGGGGAGGACAGGATCGGGGCGATGGAATAGCGCCCGATGGGGTCGAACCGTCCGTCGAGGTAGCGGATCGTGGGCGTGTGGCACAGCTCCTCCCGCAGCTGGGCCTGGCGCGTGAGGTCCGGGATGGGGGCGTCCGAACCGAACTCGGAGGACGGGTAGGTGCCCAGGTCCTCGCGGGCGGAGACCTCGAAGCGGTGCGGCTGGTCGCAGTCGGTCTGCTCGAAATTGCTCACCTCGCCAGCGTCATCAATGTCCCAGGTCAGGCAGGAACCGACGTCGGCGGTGGTGAAGGGGGCGATCGCGGCCCCCTCGTCGGACTCGCCGTCAGCGCTGGTCGCCGGGGAGGAGGTCGACATGCCTGGCCCGTTGGCGGTGGTGCCGCCGTCGGAATCCGACGAGACATAGGAGTACGCGCCGACGGCGACGGTCGCGGCCAGCGTCGCGACCAGTCCGGTGCGGACGGCGGAGGCCGAGCGTGACGAGCGCCAGATTCCTCGGGAAGTCATAATGGCCCTATTCTGCCCTCTGTCAAGGGAAAATCACATTCTTTCGGACGCGATCAACCCATGATCAGGCATCCAGAACGCGCGTGACCCGCGTGTTCAACCGGTATCGATCAGTCCGGTAGACCGATGAGCACCATTCCACCGGCCGGTCTCCCGAGCGGGAGTGGCGGACGATGCGCAGCAGCGGGGTGCCCGGTGCGACGTCGAGAAGCGGGGCCGTCGCCTCGTCCGCGGCCACTGCGGTGACCTCCTGGTCGGCCTCGGTGACGGGTAGATCGTAGTGTTTCTCCAGGATGGCGTAGACGGAATTGTAGACGTCGTTTTCGAGCAGGTCCGGCACGAGTGCGGCGTTGTACCAGGCGTCGTCGATGGAATAGGGCTCTCCGTCTCCCAACCGCAGGCGCCGCAGGTGGGTGTGCATCTCCTGCGCCTCCGAATGGAAGAAGCCGGTCACCTCCCCCGGGGCCGTGGCACGTGCCGAGAGCAGGATCTTCGACGACGCCGTGACGTCCTGCGCCCCCATCTCGGAGGAGAAGGAGGCCAGGTGCAGCCGGGAGACCAGCGGGTTGGGGGCCACGAACGTGCCCTTGCCGCGTACCCGGCGCAACCGCCCCGAGGCCACGAGGTCACCGATGGCGCGCCGGACCGTGATCCGTGAGACGCCGTAGGTCTCCTCGAGCACCCGCTCGCCCGGGAGCAGATCGCCCGGACGCATCCGTGAGGTGCACAATTCCTCCAGGATTGAGCGCAGTTGCGCATGCTTGGGCACCGGCCCATCCGTGATCGTTGCGGCGGGCAGGTCGGGGAGCCGGGCGTTCCCGGGCGAGGGGGCCATGGACCCATCTTACGGCTCTGGTTATGACCAGTGCAGGGAAATGGGAAACGGATACGGACCGGCCCACCCGTCCCTCCGCCCGACCGGCACGCCCGCGCGGTAGGCTCATGGATGTGATTGATCTGAAATTCCTCCGCGAGAACCCCGATGTCGTCCGCGCCTCCCAGGTCACCCGTGGGGAGGACCCGGAGCTGGTGGACCGGCTCCTGGCCGCCGACGAGTCCCGCCGCCGTGCGATCCAGGCCGCCGATGAACTGCGCGCCGAGCAGAAGGCCTTCGGCAAGAAGATCGGCCAGGCCTCCCCGGAGGATCGCCCCGCCCTGCTCGAAGGCTCCAACGAGCTCAAGGCGAAGGTCAAGGAGGCGGAGGAGGCCCAGCGTGCCGGCGAAGAGCGGGTCAATGAGCTGCAGATGAAGCTCTCCAACGTCGTCGACGGCGCGCCCGCCGGCGGCGAGGACGATTTCGTGGTGCTCGACACCGTCGGTGAACCCACCGCATTCGACTTCGAGCCGAAGGACCACCTGGAACTCGGTGAGTCCCTGGGCCTGATCGACATGAAGCGCGGCACCAAGGTCTCCGGCGCCCGTTTCTACTACCTCACCGGTGACGGCGCATTCCTCCAGCTGGGCATGCTCACCCTCGCGGCGCAGAAGGCCCGCGAGGCCGGCTTCCAGCTGATGATCCCGCCGGTGCTGGTGCGCCCCGAGATCATGTCCGGCACCGGTTTTCTCGGCGAGCACTCCGACGAGATCTACTACCTTGAGCGCGACGACCTGTATCTGGTGGGCACCTCCGAGGTCGCCCTGGCCGGTTACCACTCGGACGAGATCATCGACCTGTCCAACGGCCCCGTCCAGTACGCTGGCTGGTCCTCCTGCTTCCGCCGTGAGGCGGGTTCCTACGGCAAGGACACCCGCGGCATCCTGCGGGTCCACCAGTTCGACAAGCTGGAGATGTTCGTCTACTGCAAGCCGGAGGACGCCC
>CAYSIP010000051.1:0-13868 GCA_964431055.1 uncultured Corynebacterium sp.
GTCTTGGGCCGCACCACCTTGCCGTAGACCTCGCCATCGGGCAGGTCCGCCCCTCTGGCCCGGACGACGGCACGCCGCAGCGGACGGTACGCCAGGAGCTCGACGGCGGGTGCCTCTGCCTGCCGCCACCGAGGATTTCCGGGACCGTCAGGCCCGCACCATCGAGGGCGCGAAGATCCTGGCAGAGCGCCTGACCGCCCAGGACTGCCGCGACGCGGGCGTCGACGTGCTCACCGGCGGCACCGACGTCCACCTGGTCCTGGCTGACCTACGAAACTCCCAGATGGACGGCCAGCAGGCCGAGGACCTCCTCCACGAGGTCGGCATCACCGTCAACCGCAACGCCGTGCCGTTCGACCCGCGTCCGCCGGCAGTCTCTTCCGGCCTGCGCATCGGCACCCCGGCGCTGGCCACCCGTGGCCTCGAGGCCGCGGACTTCACCGAGGTCGCCGACATCATCGGCACCGCCCTGGCGGCCGGCAAGAACGCCGACGTCGAGGCCCTGCGCGCCCGCGTGACCACGTTGACCGAGCAGTACCCGCTCTACGAGGGCCTGGAGGACTGGAAGCTGCGCTAGGCGCCTTCCGCCCGGTTGCTGTGCGCCCGTGTCCTCCCTGATGTGGAGGGCGCGGGCGTCTCCCTTCTTCTGACCTATACCGACCAGTCGCCGAGCGCACCCTCGAGCGCGCCCAGGGCGGCGTCGACGAGCGGATGCCGCTCATCCTCGGGACAGCCGGCCTCCACCCAGCGTGCGCAGACCTGCTCGAGGAAACCCGCCCAGCCCCATACGGCGTACCGGTGGCGGGCCCAGTCGCTGACGCCCAGCAGATCGTGGAGCCGGGCGACCGTGTAGTCCCTGGCCCGGCGGCGGACCGCCAGCGCCTCCTCCGGTTCCGCCCGTGGGGCGGCGAGCACGATATCGGACGCGAGATGGTCGAGGCGGGCCAGCAGCAGGGCCCGCACCCGCTCACGTACGGGTGTCTCGGCGGGCAGGGCGTCCTCGACCGCGCGTTGGGACTCGTCGAGCCGCTCCAGGGAATCGGCGATGATGGCGGCGTACAATCCGGCCTTGCTGCCGAAGTAGTGGAAGACCAGGGCCGTCGAACTGCCCGAGGCCTCCGCGATCTCGGCTGTCGACGCCCCGGAATATCCGGCGGCGTCGAAATGCTCCCGGGCAGCCGCGAGGATGACCGCGCGGCGGTGCTCGACGCTCAGGCGTTGGCGGCGCGGACGCGGGCCAGGCCGGTCGGTGGGGTCGTCGGAACTCATGCTGGCGACATTACCCGTTATTGAGCTAGAGTCAGTAACAAGCTATTGACTCCCACTCAACAGGAGGGTTCATGACCCTGCTCGACCACGCCATCTGGTGGCATGTCTACCCCCTCGGCGCCACAGGCGCCCCCATCCGCGACTGGCGGGACAGCGAGGACGCGCACGGGTCCCGACTGCGCCGACTGATTCCCTGGCTGGACCATGTCGTCGAACTCGGCTGCAACGGGCTGCTGCTGGGCCCGGTCTTCGTCTCCGCCACCCACGGCTATGACACCCTCGACCACTTCCGCATCGACCCGCGCCTGGGGGACGATTCCGATTTCGACGCACTCGTGACGGAGGCCCGGGCCCGCGGGCTGGAGATCATCCTCGACGGCGTGTTCAATCATGTCGGCGTGGAGCATCCGCTGGTGGCGCAGACCCTGAGGGAGGGTTCCGGACCGGTCCGGATCGACCGCGACGGGCGCCCGGCGTCCTGGGAGGGGCACGGTGACCTGGCCGAGCTCGACCACTCCGACCCGGCGGTGGCCGACCTCGTCGTCGAGGTGATGGAGCACTGGTTGGACCGTGGCATAGCCGGATGGCGTCTCGACGTCGCCTACGCGGTGCCCACCCGGTTCTGGGCTGAGGTCACCGGGCGGGTGCGCCGCCGTTTCCCGGACGCGGTCTTCCTCGGCGAGGTCATCCACGGCGATTACCCCCACCTCATCGAGGCGGGCGGCCTCGACACCGTCACCCAGTACGAACTGTGGAAGGCGGTGTGGAGCTCCATCCGGGACACCAACCTCTGGGAGCTGGCACACGCCCTGGAGCGCCACGACGCATTCTCGGCGCGGGGGCTCATGCAGACCTTCGTGGGCAACCACGACGTCAACCGGATCGCGGACCAGGTCGGGGACGCCGGGGAGGCGGGGGCGGCGCTGGCCGCCGTGATCCTGTTCACGCTGCCCGGGCTGCCGAGCGTCTACGTCGGTGATGAGCGGGGGACTCGGGGGGTGAAGGGCGAGGGCGCCGCAGCTGATGATCCCCTGCGGCCCGAGCTGCCTGAGAACCCCGGACAACTGCCGGAATCGGGACAGGGGATGCACCACCTGTACCGGGAGCTCATCGGTGTGCGCCGACGACATCCCTGGCTGACCCGGGCCAGGGTGGAGGTCGGGGCAAAGGCGAATGCCGAGCTGACCTACGCCGTCACGGGCGGCGGGCACCGGCTCGACGTGCGGTTGCGGCTCGAACCGGGGATCTCCGCCGAGCTGAACTTCGACGACGGGGAGACCTTCCAGCGCAGCTGGTGAGGTGCGGCGTCGACACGGACGAACCCCCGGTCACCGCAAGCGGTGACCGGGGGTCTGTTCTACCGTCATAGAGAGCTGAGGGGAGGCCGGCTTGTACTGGCCTGAGGAGCCCTAACCTGCGGTCGGGGTCTTCAGGGCCGGCTCATGAGGGGAGGTGCCGGGAACCTCACGCTTGGTGGGATCTTCGATGACGACGATCTCGGCCTCGGCCGGGGAGCGGGGGATCAGCGCGGTGCAGATGGCGCCGATCACGGCGACGCCGGCGAAGAGGTAGAAGGCACTGGAGGCGCCGAACCCGGCGGAGATGATGAGACCACCGATGGCCGGGCCGACGATGCCACCCAGGCGACCGAAGCCGGCGACCCAGGAGACTCCGGCGGCACGGGAGGAGGTGCCGTAGTAGTTGGAGGCCAGGCCGTAGGTGAGGACCTGGGTGCCCAGGACACCGACGCCGGCGAAGGCGATGGCGATGTAGAGCAGCGGGGCGAAGGTGAGGAACGGCAGCCCGAAGAGGCAGAAGGCGGCCAGGGAGAAGGTAGTGGTGACGATGGTCTTGGCGCCGATGCGGTCAGCGAACCAGGAGGCGATCAGCCCACCGATGACGGCGCCGCCGTTGAGGGCCAGCAGGGAGTAGAGGGAGTTGTCGGCGCTGGTGCCGGCGGCCTTCATGATCTCCGGCAGCCAGGTGTTCAGGCCGTAGGTCGAGAGCAGACCGATAAAGGACATGGCACCGATGAGCAGGGTGCCCGGCAGGTAGGCGCGGGAGAAGATGCCGGCGAAACCGGTCTTTTCGAGGGCTTCCTCGGTTTTGACGACTTCCTCCGCGTCGGCCTTGGCGGGAGCGGCAACGTCGGCGACGATGTACTGATCCTCCGGCAGGCCGTGCTTGAGGCAGAGCGCACGGGCGTCAGCCTTGCGGCCACGGGCGACCAGCCAGCGCGGCGACTCGGGCAGGGCGAAGAAGGCCAGGGGCAGCAGGAACAGCAGCGGGGAGGCGCCGATCAGGAACAGACCACGCCAACCGATGAGGTCCTCGAAGAGGATGGCGAAGACCGAGGCCATGACGCCACCGGCGGGGACGCCGGAGTACACGATGGCGTTGAAGAGGTTGCGGCGGTTCTTCGGGGCGAATTCCGCGATGATGGCGCCGCCGGTGGCGACGATCATGCCGACGCCGAGGCCGGTGAAGAAGCGCAGCGCGCCGAACATGACGATCGAGGTGGACAGCGAGGTCAGTGCCATGCCGATGGAGAACCAGACGATGGCGGTGAGCATCACCCTGCGGCGGCCGACCCGGTCGCCGATCGCGCCAGCGGTCAGGGCACCGATCATCACGCCGATCATGGCGTAGGAGCCGAGGGTGCCGGCGATGGCGGGGGAGAGCTGACCGATCTGGCTCGGGTCATCCAGGAGGTTCGACAGGACGGCGCCGTAGATCACGAGATCGTAGCCGTCGAAGAGGATGGAGATGCCGACCACCGCGAGAATCAGATAGACGGTGCGGCGGTGTTTCGGGGACGCCCAGGTATCGTCCGCGCTGCGGGTCCTGGTGGCGAGTGGTGCGTTCACGGGTCTGCTCCTTGATGGCTGCTAGCTGTTCAAGCTGTCCGGCGGTGGGTCTCTCTATGACGGAGAGTTAAGAGCTATTTAAGAGTGTTCCAGGCCACATGGCACTAGGGGAATCCCTCAACCTTACCCAGGGGGTCTTGTACAGCGTCCGGAAAGTTGTTAAAGATTCCCCCGGCTCGGGGGTGGCGGGTGATCAGGGCAGTGAGCAGCGGAAACAACTCGTGAGGGGGTGGGTGAAGGAGGTGCGGAGAGTCGATTTTCGACCGCGCCCGTTATGACACTGTGACCCTGGAGCACCCCTTATGGATGAACAAAAGGGCGGCAGGCGAACCCTTTAGGTTCATCTGCCGCCCTTTTCCCACCTGCCGGGGGTGGCGACCATCGGTCATCACCCCCGGGAACCGGCGGGAAAGATCAGGAATCGGTCTCTTCGACCGCCTCGACGCCGTCGGCCTGCTCGGCTCGGCCCTCGGCCAGGGCGGTGCGGGCGGCGCGCAGCCAATCGGGCTGATCCTCCAGCAGAGCCTTGATCTCCGCCGTGGTCAGGGGCTTGTCCATGTCATTGCGCTTGAGCGCGGCGATGGTGATCCCCAACTTCTGGGCCACGACAGGGCGCGGGTGCGGTCCCGTTCGACGCAGCTCCTGCAGCCACTCCGGCGGGTTGTTCAGCAGTTCCTTCAACTCCACGTGGGTCACCGCGTTGGCCTGGAACTCCTGCGGAGTGGCGGGCAGGTAAATCCCCAGTTTCTTCGCCGCGGTCTGCGGCTTCATGGCGGTTCCGGACGGGACACGGAGAGAGTCTTCATTCACGTGCCCAACGGTAGCATTAGCCCCATGCTGACCTTAAGCTTCGTCACCGGCACAGAGCCGGGAAAGTGGTTCCACCGCTTCCGGGAGCGCACCGCCCACGGCGGGTTGGCCGCCCTTGACTGCGACGACGCCCTGGCGGAGCTTCTCGACGGCCGCGCTGACCTCGCGCTCGTCCGCCTGCCTGATGCGCGCGTCACCGACGAACACCATGTTGTGCGCCTCTATGAGGAGGCTCCCGGGGTGGCCGTCCCCAAGGGCTCTGTCTTCGCCGAGCTGGGGGAGACCGTCGCAGCGGCGGATCTGGCCGACGAACACGTCAACTACCGCATCGGCACGGACGGCGGTGTTGACGTCGCACAGGTCCGGGACGGACTGCAGGTCGTCGCCGCCAACGTCGGGGTGGTGATCGCCCCCCGACCGCTGCTCAAGGTCCTGGCCAAAAAACAGGTCGTCCCCCTCGGGTTGGCGGACGACAGCGTGCCGACCACGGAGATCGCCCTGGTGTGGCACCGCGACCGCGATTCCGGGGCGATCCAGGATTTCGTCGGCATCGCCCGCGGTCGGACCGTCAACTCCTCCCGGCAGGCCGCACCCAGGCGCACCGCCCGGGAGAAGGCGTTGGCCAGGCAGGCGCGCCGGGTTGACGGGGGAAAGCAGCGGGGTGGGGCAGGGGCGCGACGCAGGAAGGCCCGGTGACCCGAGGAATACCGAGGTTTCGTTGCGGGATGTGAGCTACCTGACACACAATGGCAGGCAGTACGTCGATGAGAGACCAACGACTTTCCCCGAAAGGATGAGCTCCATGTCCCGCACCACGATGACCCGCCGAATCCTGACCGGTGTCGCCACCGCGTCCCTGGCCCTCGGCCTGGCGGCCTGCACCCCCAACGCCAGCGACGATGACGAAGGGGACGATTCCCCGGAGCAGACCGGCACCGCGCTGACCACCCCGGAGGGCGCCGACACCGAGAGCCCCCGGGCCGAGGCCACCGTCACCGACACCACCGCCGGCCGTCCCGACAACGAGGATGTGGAGACTCAGGAGATTGAGCTCCTGGACGGCGGCACCGCGGACGTGCCCACGGAACTGGCGGAGGCCGTCGAGACCCGATCCACCGACTTCGGCCAGGCCCTCGAGGTGGAGCAGGGCAATGACGGTGAGTTCCTGGTGACCTTCGACCAGGGCAACTATCTCGCCTACTCCGAGGACACCGGCGCCCAGCCGATGGGCGGTCAGATCGCCGAAACCTGGCTCGCGGAGGAGGGACTGCGCTCCGATCTGGGCCTGCCGACCGGCCCCGAGGAGATCGCCGAGGACGAGGGCCGCACCCAGGAGTTCACCGGTGGCACCATCACCGTGGGCCCGGACGGCACGGCCGAGGTCGAGTAACAACCCGTCGGAAACTACCGGAAGCTGACTGACATGACACCCCGGACGAGGGTACTTAACGCAGAGTTCACCCCATCACCACGGGGACTACACATGACGGGGATAGCCTGCGAGCAGTCGGGCGGCACCACGGTTCCGCGCCCGGCCGTGGTCCCCGTCAGCCGGTACCGGCGCGGTGGCCGCCACACAGACCC
Organism: uncultured Corynebacterium sp.; assembly: GCA_964431055.1. GTDB lineage: Bacteria > Actinomycetota > Actinomycetes > Mycobacteriales > Mycobacteriaceae > Corynebacterium. The sequence continues at coordinate 6,531 of CAYSIP010000051.1, forward strand.
GCTGATCGTCCGCAGCGGTCGGCCGGGTGCCCGGCCGACCATGCAAGGGGAGTCATCGTCATGTTCGACCCGACCACCGGCACTGCCGAGCTCAACTACTTTCCCGACCACGACCTGCTCCACCCCAGCGCCGTGACCACGCGCACCTACGTCCTCGACACGTCCGTTCTGCTGTCGGACCCGTGGGCTCTGCGGAAGTTCGCGGAGCATGAGGTGGTGCTGCCGATCGTGGTGATCACCGAGCTCGAGGGCAAGCGGCACCACCCGGAACTCGGTTGGTTCGCCCGCCAGGCACTGCGGATGCTCGAGGAACTACGCCAGACCTACGACCGGCTCGACCAACCGGTGCCGGTCAACGTCGACGGTGGCACCCTCCGCGTCGAACTCAATCACCAGGACCAGACGCAGCTGCCACTGGCGATGCGCGGCACCGCTGGCGACCACCGCATCCTCGCCTGCGCGTTGAACCTGCAGAACGAAGGCAATGACACGGTCCTGGTGACCAAGGACGTGCCACTGCGGGTCAAGGCGGGCGCCATCGGTCTCGCCGCCGACGAGTACCACGCCCAGGACGTCGTGCTCACCGGTTACAGCGGCATGGCCACCATCCCCACCGACAGCGCCGTCATCGACGCACTCTTCCGCGAGGGGGAAGCGGAGCTGCCCGCCGGCGCTGAAACCGACACGGGAGTCGAGGTCGTCGATCTGCCGGTCCACTGCGGCGTCAAACTGACCACCGCCAGCCAGTCGGCCCTCGGTCGGGTCACCTCGGACGGCTCCGTGCGCCTCGTGCGGGGTGATCAGCAGGCCTTCGGCGTTCAGGGCCGGTCCGCCGAGCAGCGCATCGCGCTCGACCTGCTGCTCGACGCGTCCGTGGGCATCGTCTCGATCGGTGGCCGGGCAGGCACCGGAAAGTCCGCCCTGGCGTTGTGCGCGGGACTCGAGGCCGTGCTGGAGCGCCAGGAGCACCGCCGCATCATCGTCTTCCGTCCCCTCTACGCCGTCGGCGGCCAGGACCTCGGTTATCTGCCTGGCTCGGAGACGGAGAAGATGAACCCCTGGGCCCAGGCGGTCTTCGACACTCTCGACGGGCTGGTCTCCGACAACGTCATGGAGGAAATCCAGGCCCGGGACCTGATCGAGGTGCTGCCCCTGACCCATATCCGTGGCCGCAGCCTGCACGACTCCTTCGTCATCGTCGATGAGGCGCAGTCCCTGGAGCGCAACGTCCTGCTGACCGTGCTCTCGCGCCTGGGGCGAGGTTCCCGCGTCGTGCTCACCCACGACATCGCCCAGCGCGACAACCTGCGTGTCGGACGTCACGACGGCGTGCAGGCGGTCATCGAGAAGCTCAAGGATCACGAGCTGTTCGCCCACATCACCCTGCAGCGTTCCGAGCGTTCCGCGATCGCCGAGCTCGTCACTGAGCTGCTGGAGGACCACCGGTGACGGCCGCGGCGCTCACCCCGCGTTTGCGGCGTCCCGCCGAAGTGGACACAATCGGGGGTATGGCAGAAGACACCTTCACGCTGCGACCGATCCGGCCTGAGGATTATCCGCAGGTCAGAGCGATCTATGAGATGGGCCTGGAGTCCGGGCACGCGACCTACGAGACTGAGGCACCGACGTGGGAGCAGTTCTCCCACCAGAAGATCATGGAGACGGTCTTCGTCGCGGTGGACAAGGAGGATCCGGAGAAACTCCTCGGCTGGGTCTCTGCCGCCCCCATCTCCACCCGTTCGGTATTCCACGGGGTCGTCGAGGACTCGATCTACATCCACCCCGACGCCCGTGGCAGGGGAGTGGCGGGCGCGTTGCTCGACAAGCTGATCGAGGTGTGCCAGGAACTGAACAAGTGGGGCATTCACTCCTGGGTCTTCCCCGAGAATCAGGGATCGGCCAAGTTGCACATGTCCCGCGGCTTCAAGAAGGTGGGCACCCTGGGCCATCTGGCCAAGATGACCTACGGCGAGATGGCCGGTCAGTGGCGTGACACCGACATCTACGAGAAACTCCTCCCGAAACCCGGCGAGGACGACTGACGCCGCACCTTTCCAGGTACCGGACCCGCCGGCCCCACGGGCACCACCGTGGGGCCGGCGGGTCCCTGACTTTCGGGGGTGTCCCATACGTGACCGTCCACCCCGACCGGTTCCGGGGATGAACATCCGCCAGGTAGGCCGACGCAGCGGGCGCCGGCGAGGCGAAAGGTGGCAAAGCTCCCGCGGAACATGACAAACCCCGTGCTTTCCCGCTGCATTGAGCGAAGCGGGAAAGCACGGGGTCTGAGTTTGTCCGGGAGTGCGGCCTCCCTACTCGACCGTGTCCTTGAGCTTCTCCTCGCGAATGGGGAGGAGCAGGAGGAAGGAGATGACGGCGAGGGGGACCATGAGCAGGAACACCGGTGTCAGACCGTCGTTGTAACTGAGCAGCACGGCGTCCCGGATCGGCCCGGGCAGTTCGAGGACCGCAGCCGGGGTCAGGGAATTCGCGGCGTCACCGGTGCCACTGAAGCGCGCAGCCCATTCCGCGCCCTGTTCACCGAGGGAGGTGAACGCACCGGGAAGATTCTCCGAGAGGTTCCGCTGCATGTTGTGGATGAACAGCGAGCCGACCAGGGATGCGCCCAGTGAGGAACCAATCTGACGGAAGAAGTTGTTTGTGGCGGTGGCGGTGCCGACCACCGCGACGGGGAAACTGTTCTGGACGATGAGGACCAGCACCTGCATGACCAGGCCGAGGCCGAAGCCGAAGAGGAACAGGATCCCGCCGAGGGTGACCAGCGAGGTCTCCACCTGCAACCGGGAGAGCAGGAAGAGCGCGACGGCGACCATCGCCATGCCCACCAGGGGGTAGGCCTTGTAGCGTCCGGTTCGGGTGATCACGAAGCCCACGATGGTGGAGGTGCCGATCATGCCGATCATCATCGGGATCATCATCAGGCCGGCGTTGGTGGGGGAGAGGGTGTGCACCATCTGCAGGTAGGTGGGCAGATAGCCCAGCGCACCAACCATCGCCAGTCCCAGGACGGTGCCCGCGGCGGTCGTCAGCACCATGTTCCGGTTGCGGAACAGCGTCATCGGGATCAGCGGGTCGGAGGCCCGCAGCTCAACGGTGACGAAGGCGATCGCGCCCACGACCACGACGGTCCCCAGAGTGAGGATGACCGGGTCGGTCCACTCGTATTGGGTGCCACCCCAGGTGGTGAGCAGAATCAGGCTGGTGGTGGTCACCGCCATCAGGGTGGTGCCCAACCAGTCGAAGCGTTTGCCCTCCCCGCGGCCGGTGCCCTTGCCCAGCTTGAGGACGAACAGCGAGACGAGGAAGGCCAGGGCGCCCAGCGGGAGGTTGATCCACAGGCCCCAGCGCCAACCGGGTCCGTCGGTGAACCAGCCGCCGAGGACCGGGCCGAGCACGGAGCTGATGCCGAAGGCCGCGCCCATGATTCCCATGAACTTTCCGCGCTGGCGGGCGGGGATGACCTCGGCGACGATCGCCTGGCTGGTGACCATCAGGCCACCGCCACCAAAGCCCTGGATGGCGCGCGCCACGATCAGCACCTCCATCGACTGGGCGGCGCCGCCGAGGGCCGAACCGATGACGAAGACGGTGATGCCGAACAGGAACAGCCACTTGCGGCCGATGACGTCACCGACCTTGCCGAAGATCGGCATGGCGATGGTCATCGTGACCAGGAAGGCGGAGATGACCCAGCTCATGTGATTGACCCCACCGAGCTCACCGACGATCGTCGGCAGGGCGGTCGAGAAGATCATCTGGCCGAGCGAACTCATCAGCATCGAGGTGATGAGGGCGGCGAAGATCAGACCGACGCGCCCCTCATTGGCCTTGACCACCTCTTCCTGGGTCACCAGCCCCTCGTCGAGGGCTGAATATTCTTTCGTGCGTTCTACCATGTCAGCTCCTTCGCCAGGTCGGTGATGAACGATGCGGTCTCTCGCAGCAGGGTGCCGCGGTCGGATTCAGGGGTGGAGGAAATGTCGGGGTGGGCCACGTGCAGCCACACCGTCTCGCGGATCAGCCCGTTGAGGACACGGGCCTCCAGTTCCACGGGCAGGTCAGGGAGCTTGCGGTCACCCGGAATGGCCTCAAGGTGCTCCACGATGAGGCCGTGGAGCTGGAGCATCTGTTCGCGGAACCGGGTGCAGGACAGCATCGCCAGCGCGGGTTCCGCCGTGAAGATGCGGCGGCGGCGCTCCCGCAACCGGCGGAGGAACTCCGGGTCCTCACCGTGTCCGTCGGGGCCGTCGCCTGCGGGGACGCCGGTCCCGGACAGCAGGTCGATGACCAGCGCCACGAGATTGTCGGAGGGGGTGGTCAGAAATATCTGGCGACCGTCCTCGTCCAGATGCAGAGGAGGGCTCCCCAGGACGGCCTCGTCCTTGGAGTCCATGTAGTTGAAGAAGGTGCGTCGGCTGATGCCGGCTGCGGCACAGATGTCATCGACGGTCACGGCGTCGAAGCCTTTCTCATCGACGAGGGAGGTCGCCGCATCCTCGATGCTCCGGCGGGTGCGCAACCGCTTGAGTTCGCGCAACCCCCCGGAGGATCCGGGGTGTCCAGTTGTTGAGTCGGTCATGGAAGGCCATGCTACCCACTTTTGCACACGGTGCATATTTACCCCGGGTGCAATGTTCATCTCACTTCGGCTGCCCGGTAGCTGCGGCCACAGAGATACCTGAGGGAAAAGGCGGCTGCGCACATTTTCCAAGAGTGATACCGTCGCAGGTAGACGCGCTGCCGGGGATTGTTCTCCCGTCCCACCCCACGTACCGCACCCCAGATCATCCGGAGCAGGACGGAGGAGGCCGACATGATCTTCCGTCGACGAACCCGCCGACGCCTCGGAGAACCGGACCCGAGTTTTCCCGGCCTGACCCGTGGACGGGCCGACGAGTTGCGTACGGCTCTGCGCCGGGCGGTGGGTGAGTCCGGCGCCGCCCTCCGATTCGACGGGATGCACGGCATCATCGAGCACCCACGCCGGGGCAGGGTGACCCTCAACCTGGAGAACCTCGTCGGCGACGTTGCCCGCTCCCAGCACCCGCGGGCCGCGGAGACCATGGCGCGGGCGTTTGTGGCCGCGATGATGGAGGAACACGACGCGGGCAATCTGGACACCGCCGAGTTGTACGCAGGTCTGCGGTTGCGGGTGGCCCCCACCACGGGACTGGTGCCGGAGGAGAATGAGATCGTCACCGCCGCCACGCTGCACCCCTTCACCACGGACACGGCGGTCACCCTGGTGCTGGACACGGAGCACTCCATCCGGACGATGCCGCTGGACCACCTCAAACAGGTCGACGACCTGGACACCCTGGTCCGTGCGGCGCGCACCAATCTGCGGGAGGAACTGCTGGGCGCCGCCGTGGTGGCCCACCGGCACCCCGGTTCCGAGGAACACCCCGGATCCCGGTTCTGGTCCTTCGAATCCGGCAGCTACTACCTCGCCTCCGCCCCGATTCTGCTCGAAGACGTGCTGACCTCCTGGGCTCCGGGACTCGACCGCTCACTCGGGGTGTTGTTCGCCATGCCGACGCGGCACGTGATGCTAGCCCGCGAAGTCACCCTCGGTGACGACCTGCTCGAGGGGCTCGGCCGTATGGCCCCTGTGGCAGCGCAGCTGGCCATCAGCCGTTCCCACGGTGTCTCCCCGTTGCTTCACCTGTTCCACGAGGGGGAGGTGACCACCCTGTCCACCTTCGACCGGGAGGCCCGGCAACTGCAGATCGCGCCGACCCCGTACCTCCTCGAGCTAATGAGTCAACGCTGAACGGCAGACCTGACACAATCTCCCCATGGACTTCCTCCACCGATCCTTCGACCCGTGGCGCCGGCCTGACCGGCAGTTCCCCCAGCTGAGCCAGCGCCGGGCGGACCAGCTCCGACATGAGCTGCTCGACACCGTCGACGCCCGCGGCGGACGACTGGAGGTCGAGGGCACGAGCGTCCGCATCGTGCGGGAGAACGAACCGCCACTCACCGCCGATCTGGCCCCGCTGGTGGACTCCCTCGCGGTCGACGATTCACCGCATGCGGTGACGGCCCACGTCGAGACATTCCTCAGGGCCGTGATGGCGGAACGAGACCCCGGGCGGATGAGCACCGGAGACATCTATGCCGCCCTGCGCGTGCGGTTGGTGCCGATTCTCGGGCTGACGGAAGGACAGCGCGGCGTCGTCACGCGCACGAAGGTCACGGATTTCACCGTCGACACCGCCGGCTGTGCGGTGCTTGACACGGGCCACGGCGTGCAACCCGCGGAACTTGCCCGGTTGGCCGGTCACGACGACGTCGCGACGCTCGCGGCCGCCGGTCTCCGCAACCTGGGAGGGGAACTGGCGCGGGCTCAGGTGCGCGTCGACCTGCACGACCTGAACCACCGGCGGACGGGGGAGTACCTGTGGACGTTGAGCTCCGACAACCCCTACCTCGGTTCGGCACCCCTGCTGCTGGACGAACTCCTGCCGCACTGGCTGCCGGACCTGCACCCGGCGGACGGAGTGCTGTTCGCCATGCCGAGTACCACCCTGCTGCTGGCGCGCCCCCTGACCCGTGGTCCGGACCTCGTCGCGGGAATCGAGCTGGCGGCGCAGTCCGCCCGTGAGGGGTGGATGGCCGGGGACCAGCCGCTGTCCCCGCTGCTGCACGTGTGGCGCGGGGGCGCCGTGGAGACGGTCACCCGGGTGGGTGATGACCACCGTCTCCGGATCACACCACCCGTGTGGCTCCTGCGACGGGCGCGGGGAACCGGGGGCTGACGCGCGAAGGCCCCGCCAGAGCATCAGCTCAGACGGGGCCGGACGGGGGCCGGGTGGCCGCGGTACTACTTGTCGCGGTCGGTGTTGGCCATCGCGAGGACGTCGAGGCGGCGGTCCAGCTCCTCCTCGGTCAGCTTCTCACCGTCGACGAAGCCCATGTCGATGACGGTCTGGCGGATGGTCTTGCCCTCCGCCAGAGCGGTCTTGGCCACCTTGGCGGCGTTCTCGTAACCAATGGCGGAGTTCAGCGGGGTCACGATCGACGGGGAGGACTCGGCCTGCAGCTTCATGTGCTCGGCGTTGGGCTCCAGGCCGTCGACCAGACGCTCGGCGAACACCCGCGAGGTGTTGGCCAGCAGGGTGATGGACTCGAGCACGTTGCGGGCCATCACGGGGATGAACACGTTGAGCTCGAACTGGCCCTGGGTGCCGGAGAAGGCGACGGCGGCGTCGTTGCCGATGACCTGGGCGGAGACCTGGGTGGCAGTCTCGCACAGGACCGGGTTGACCTTGCCCGGCATGATGGAGGAACCCGGCTGCAGGTCCGGCAGGTGGA
>CAYSIP010000052.1:0-10831 GCA_964431055.1 uncultured Corynebacterium sp.
GTTTCAGCGAAAACGCCCGCAAGGGCGAGGACCGGAAGGTGGCGGTCCTGTTCATCGACGTCATCGGTTCCACCACCTTCGCGGTCAACCACACCCCGGAAGAGGTCGTCGAGGAGCTCAACAAATTCTTCGAGCACGTCGTCGAGGTCGTCCACCGCAACAAGGGCATCATCAACAAGTTCCAGGGTGACGCCGCGCTCGCCATCTTCGGCGCCCCCCTGCCGCTTCCCGACGCCACGTCGCATGCCCTGCAGGCCGCCCGCGAGCTGCGGTTGGAACTCAAGGACATGGAGCTGCAGGCCGGCATCGGGGTAGCCGCCGGTCACGTCGTCGCCGGCCACATCGGCGGGCACAACCGTTTCGAGTACACCGTCATCGGCGACGCCGTGAACCAGGCCGCGCGCTTGACGGACCTGGCCAAGGACACCCCGGGTCAGGTGCTCACCTCCGCGACCACGTTGCGTGGGGCGAACGAGGCGGAGCAGGCGCGCTGGACGGTCATGAAGTCCATTGAGCTGCGCGGACGTCGCGAAATGACGCAGCTGGCCCGACCCATCCGGCCGACGCTGGCCGACCGTTCGTAGTGGGCGGAAAAACACCCTGACGGCCCCGCGCCGCACTATTCTGTATGAACGGCGGACCGCGGGTCCGCCGTTTCTTCTCGACAAGGGGTGCCATGTCCGAAAAGCGCAGCGGGACCAATCAGGTGAAGCGCGCCGCCCTCATGTCCGCGGGCATGTCGATCATGGCCCTCGGCATCGCCCTGTCGATCCGCAGTGATCTGGGCACGACCCCGATCTCCACGCTCCCGCTGGTGCTCAGCCTCATCACGTCGCTCAGCGTGGGCACGGCGACGATCCTGATGAATCTGGGGTTCGTCGTGGCGCAGATGCTCATCCTCCGCGGCAGGTTCCAGGCCATCCAGCTGCTGCAGATTCCGGCGGCGTTCCTCTTCGGTTTCCTCATCGACGCCGCGTTGTGGCTCATCCGCGACGTCGACTATTCGACTTACCGGCAACAGTGGGTCCTCGTGCTCCTCGGTGTCGCCTCCGTCGGTTTCGGGGTGGCCTGCCAGATCACGGCGAACACGCTGACCCTGGCCGGTGAGGGCATCGTCCTGGCGATCAGTAATGCGCTGATCCGGAAATTCGGGACGAAGAAATACCTGTTGTTCGGGTGGATGAAGACCTTCTTCGACGTCTCACTGGTGCTCATCTCCACCGTCCTCGCGGTGGTCTTCCTGCACGAGTTGGCGGGTGTGCGGGAGGGCACCGTCGTCGCGGCGCTGGGCGTCGGCTTCGTGGCCCGGTACTCGATCACGTTGCTCAAACCGCTGGAGCGGACCTGGCTCCGAGAGCGTTAGGGCTCTCACCTGCACTTTTCTTTTCGTAGCACTATACTGACATGTCGGCCTGTATTGGGCCGTCATTTTTTATTGAGAGGTGCTATGTTCCAAAATTCCCGCGCGGCCGACGTGGCCGTCCGTTATCTCGTCCTGTTCACCGGCCTGGCGATCATGTCGCTGGGCATCGCGTTCTCCATCCGCAGCGACCTGGGCACCACCCCGATCTCCAGCGTCCCGTACGTGCTCAGCGTCATCACACCACTGACCGTCGGCACGCTGATGATCCTGGTCAACCTGGTTTTCGTGCTCGCTCAGATCCTCATTCTGCGCCGCCGTTTCCCACCGGTCCAGCTGCTGCAGATCCCCGTGGTCGTCGTCTTCGGCCTGTTCAACGACGCCGCCCTGTGGGTGGTGCGCGACGTCGGTTATGCCAGCTACTGGCAGCAGTGGCTGCTGGTCACCCTCGGAATCGTGCTCGTCGGCATCGGCGTGGCCGTGCAGGTCAAGGCGCGGGCGACCCCGCTGGCCGGGGAGGGCCTGATCCTGACCATCAGCAACGAGCTCATCCGTCGTTTCGGCGCGAAGAAGCCGCTGCTGTTCAGCTCCATGAAGATCCAGTTCGACGTCACGCTGGTGCTCATCGCCGTGATCCTGGCGCTGATCTTCACCGGTGGCCTGGCCGGCGTGCGTGAGGGCACCGTCGCCGCCGCCCTGCTCGTGGGCGTGGTCGTCCGGTGGACGACCCGGATCCTGGAGCCCGCGAAGACGGTGGAGAACGCCACGGTCCACGTGGTGGACAGCTCCACCGTCCACTGACCGGCGCCTTAAGCTTGTCGCCGCCGATGCAACTGGCTAGCATCATGGAATGTCATGCCCGGATCAGGACGACCTGATCCGGTTGCATCTCAGGCGGGGACGGCCCCGGAGAAAGTCATTTTTCCATGGTTTCAGTCTCGTCCACCACCTCCGCGCGGTCGCTGATCACCCCGACGGTGATCACGCGCCTGCTGCTCGGCTGGGGCGGGTTCATCGCCCTCACCCTCGCCGCTCCCCTGCTCAGGGGCAGCCTGTCGACGCCCGTCCTGTGGGCCCTGCTCGGGGCCATCGTCGCCGTGATCATCGTCTGCGCCTTCGGCGTGATGGAGCAGGCCGAGGGCCTGGCCCACCGCCTCGGTGACCCCTACGGCACGCTCGTGCTCACCCTGTCGATCGTCGCCATCGAGGTCATCCTCATCTCTGCGGTCCTGCTCGGCCCCGGCGACCACACCACCATCGCCCGTGATTCGGTGATGGCGGTGTCGATGATCATCCTGAATCTGGTGCTCGGCGCCGCCCTGCTCATCGGCGGGTTGAAGCACGGGGACCTGGCGTATAACCGCGCCGGGGTCTCCGGCTACCTGTCCATGATCGTCGTGCTGGCCTCCGTGGCGTTCGTCCTGCCGGCGGTCATCGGACAGAACGGCGCCTACACCACCGGCCAGGCCATCCCGGTGATCGTGGGCACGGTCGGCATCTACGCTTTCTTCCTCTGGCGCCAGATGGGTGCGCAGAAGGAGGACTTCCAGGAGGTCGGCTTCGTCACGGCGGGTGAGGTGGGCGACCCGCGCCCGACCGTCACGCAGGTCATGGCCGAACACCGCGTCGAAGTCACCGCCCGCGTCGGGTTACTCCTCGCGACGGTGTTGCCGATCGTGCTGCTCAGCCACGACATGGCGGCGCTTCTCGACGACGCCCTGGGCCGCGCCGGCGCGCCCGTCGCCCTCTCCGGCATCATCATCGCCGCGATCGTCTTCCTCCCGGAGACCATCACCACCATTCGCGCGGCCCTGACCGGTGAGATCCAGCGGGTGAGCAACCTGACCCACGGAGCACTGGTCTCCACAGTGGGGCTGACCATCCCCACGGTGCTCCTCATCGCGATGGTGACCGGTCAGCAGTCGGTTTTCGCCGAGACCCCCGCCAACCTGGCGTTACTGGCGGTCACGGGACTGCTGTCAGTGGCCACGTTCTCGGGCAGGAGGGTCACCGCCATGCACGGCGCCGCCCACCTGATGGTCTTCGTGATGTACGTGATCAGCGTGTTTTCCTGAGGGGCTCAGAAGAACACCGCGAGCAGCAGGGTGAATCCCAGGGCGACCACCGAAGCCACGGACACGCCGACGGAGACCGTCTTGAACGCGCCCCGGGTGCTCTGCCCCAGCAGTGACTGCAGGAGCCAGAAAGTGTTCGAGGTGACGTGGACCAGGAACATCGATCCCGAGCCCGCTGCGAGCGCGATCAGCACCGGATCCAGCCCGATCTGCGCGGCCACCGGCGCGAGCAGGCTCGCGGCGGTGATGGAGGAGATCACGATCGATCCGACCGCGATGTGGAGCACCGCCGCGATGACCCACACCGTCAGCAACGGGACGGCGGAGTTCGCGGAGAAGAACTGCCCGAGTATGTCCCCCATCCCGGACTGAGAAACCATCTCCGCCAGAGAACCGCCCGCACCCGTGAGGATGAGGATCAGTCCGGACTCCCGGAAGCCGTTGGCCAGGCCCTTCTCCACCCCCTCGATGCCGATGGCACGCCACGCCAGGACGAACGTCCCGAGCAGGCCGATCAGGAGCGCGACCACGGGTGCGGAGAGGAAGTCGGTGACAGGATGGCTGATCCCGGCGATCTCCAGGACAGCGCCGGTGGCCATGAGCAGCAGCGCCAGCAACATCGGCGCGAACAACAGCACCAGTGGGAACTGTCCTTCCCGCTCCTCAGGCTGGCTTTCTTCCCCGGGCGGGACCTCTGTTGGCTCGGCGGCTGCGGGGGTGGCCGGCAGCCGGGATTCGTCGAGTCGCGGGTTCCAGAACCCGTGGTCGTAGGCGAGGCTCATGAGGAACTGCGTGACCACCATGGTCGCCACCCCCACCATCAGCCCGAAGATCAGCATCTTCCCCAGCGGAATGCCCATCACCCCGGCCAACGCCAGCGCACCGACTCCGGGGACCACGAGCACCACGCCGACTTCGATGCCCAGGGCCATGGCGGTGGCGAGCTTCGCCGTCCCGTTCTTGCCCATGTACGGTGCCATGCGCCTGACCAGCGGGGCGCTCATCACCAGCATGACGTCCGGGAAGATCGACTGCAGCACCGTGCCGTGCGAGATGGCGAGCGCATAGGGCACCCCCTTGACGCCGAAGATGCGGAGGAGCGATCCGACCAACCGGGTGATCGCGCCGGTGGCATGCAGCAGCGATCCGGTGAGCACGCCCCAGGCGATCAACAGGCCCACCTCATAGAGGATGTTGCCGAAGCCACGCATGACGGTGTCGGTGGTCTCCTCCACCCCCATCCCGGTGGCCAGGCCGAGGGTGAGGGCTCCCACGACCAGGGAGATGGCCGGGTGGAGCCGGCCCTTCAGGATGAGAAGGACGACGCCGACGATCACGGCGGCTGTGATGGTGATGACCTGCCAGTCCTGCATGACTGTGAACCTCTGGGGAGCATGGCTGCGTGGGGGCAGCCGGAATCGGATGCCCCGGCGGATCCGACGCGTGGGTGGCGTCGCGCCCGGCCGGGACGCAGGCTCAGGGTGTGGACACACTGTAGGCGGTGGTGATCACCCACCTGCGGGCAGGGTCGGGAAACTCACCTCCCCCGCATCAACCCGTCCACGATCAGCAGCTGCGCGATCAGGTAGGTGACCATCACACCGGCGTCGGTCACTCGCCCGGCCACGGAATCCCGCCCCAGGCCGATGGTGCGCAACAGGATCAGGGCGTCCGAAACCAGGAACAGGTTGCCGCCGTGCCCCAGGCCCTGCGCCGGCCCTTCTCTACCGCGTAACCGCGGGTCGTCGGCGAGTATGGAAGTGGCGGCCAGCAGCCCGCCGTAACCGGCGACGACGGGAAGTAGCTGTGGCTTCGTGCGCGCCGCGAGACCGACGGCCAGCGCCCACGGAACAACCCGCGGCACCGCTCTGCTTATCGACGCCCGCGCCCCTCGCCGCCACAGCAACGCACTCCAGGCCAGCTGGTTCCCGGCGAAGGCCAGCGCCCCGCGCGGCAGGGCCCGCGGGTCGTCGGAAAGCAGCAGGACGTCACCGGCGGTCGCCGCGGTCAAACCGGCGCAGGCGATGGCACGCTCTGCGCATGAGCGCTCCGAACGCAGCGCGGATCCCACCAGCAGCGGCATGAGCAGGGGTTTCGTCGCGCGGCTGACGCGCCGCCAACCGAAAGCCTTCGACCACAGGTGCACCTCCGAAACCAGGAGAAATCCGGCGCGCTCCGGTTCCCGCCGCGCCCGTGCGCCGGCCGTGAGGAAGGCGTTTGCGCCTCCGACGGTGCGCTCGACGAAACCGCCGATGATGCCTGCCACCACGCAATGACCTCCTGGCGCGATCTTTTCCACCACTGTATCGCCGGTGGTTGCAGTTGACCTCCTGTTCCGTGCGCCTGCTGATCCACGCACGGGGTGGACTGGACCGGTTCATCCCGGGCAACCTCTCGTGGAGCAGGCGGCCGCAGTGGTGTGTGCCGACGTGCGGGGGCGGTCCGGCGGGAGTGTAACAGGCAGGGTCGACACGACAGGCGCTGTTTTGTCATTTGGCCGTGATGACTGTGGATAACTTCGGGGCATTCGGCAGTTGTCCACAGGGCAGGATCGTTCCCGGTGCGTTAGTCTGCCTCACCTGTCATGCTGCGGTCATGGTCAGGAAAAAGAACCGTCATGTCGAGCTCGAAGCCCACCTGAGAAACAGTGCCGAAGACGTCTTCGTGCTTCCCGCCCGGAGACACGACAAGCGGCGGGGGCACTACGAATTACTGAAGGGAGCCCCGATCATCGGACTGACGGCCGGTGACATGGTGTCCTGCCGGACGACCCGGGACGGCTCCCGTCACCTCTGTGGCCTGGAATCTCTCCGGCAGGGCACGCTGGGAGCCTTGAGCGCTGACCGGCCATTCGAGGACCGGCAGATGACGGAGATGCTCACCCGTGCGGCCGAGGAATGGATCGATGCGGGCTGCCGGGAAATCGACGTCTTCGACAACGGGGTGATGGCCGGTTTCTGGCCCGCCGCGGTTCCACGGGCGGCCGTTGCTGCGGCTGTGCGGCGTTCCGGGAAGGAACTGCGCCTGACTTCTTCCACCGCGGACGTCAGGACCCGGATGACGATCGTCCGGAATCTTCTCGATTTTGAGGGGCCTGCAGGGCGGGTGGCGTCGGTGGCCGCCTGACGCCTACCTCCGCACCAACCCGTCGACCAGCAGCATGTGTCCGATCGTGGCGGTGGCGGCCGTTCCCGCCTCGATCAACCGGCCGAACAGGTTGTTCTTCGTCAGCACCGCCGCCCGCAGCAATGTCAGCCCCTCGGAGACGAGCACCAGGTTGGCCCCGTGCCCGAGGCCCTGGCTGGCGACGGAGCCCTTCCGGAGTGCGGGGTCATTGGCGAGCGCGGACGTCGCGGCGACCGCCGCGCCCGCCACCGTCGCTGCGGGGGCGAGCTGGCGGCGCTTCCAGGCGGCCAACCCGATGCCGGCGACCCAGACACCGGCCCGCAGGCTGGCACCCGGGAGCGAGGCCCGCGCGCCGTGTTCATGCAGGATGCGGGAGTAGACCAGGTGTTGGCCGGCCACCCCGGAGAGTCCTGCGGTGGTGGCGGTGTCCGGGGTGCGGGTCTTCTCGACGCCGCCGAGCCAACCGGCGGCCAGGCCCACCAGGAGGATGACCTTCTCACCGGTGGGGGAATCGGAACGGGCCACGGTGCCGGCCAACAGGGGCAGCAGGGTGGGTTTGAGCACCCCGTGAAGCCGCTGCCAACCGAAGATCCGGGCCCACATGCTCAGCTCACCGGCGGCCAGATATCCGATACGTTCGGGTTCGTTGCGGGCCGCCAGCACCGACTCCAGCAGGGCGTCACCGCCCTGGCGGGTGCGCCGGATTAATTCCTGCACCTCCAATGCCATGGCCTACCTGCTCCTCGACCCAGCCTTGACCACCCGATTCGTCGTCTGCGGGGGACGCTTGGCGGCCGTTTTCTTCGTGGTCTTCTTGGTCGTCTTCTTGGCGGTGGTCTTCTTCGCCGTGGTCTTCTTGGCTGCCTTCTTGGCAGTGGTCTTCTTCACGGCCCCACCGCCGTCAGCGGCCTCCTTGGCGCGCCGCTCGGACAACAGCTCGTTGGCACGGGCATCGGTCATCGTCTCCGGCTTGTCCCCCTTACGTAGGGAGGCGTTCGTGGTGCCGTCGGTGACGTACGGGCCGAAACGGCCGTCCTTGATCGTCATCGGCTTGCCGGAGACGTCGTTGTCGCCCAGGGTCTTGAGCGGCGGTTTCGCGGCCGCGCGGCCCCGGCGCTTCGGCTCCGCGTAGATACGGCGGGCCTCGTCGAGAGTGATCGTGAAGATCTGGTCCTCGTTCGCCAGGGAGCGGGAATCGCTGCCCTTCTTCAGGTACGGGCCGTAGCGCCCGTTCTGCGCGGTGATGACTTCGTTGTCCACCGGATCGACGCCGACCTCACGCGGCAGGCTCAGCAGCTTGAGCGCGTCCTCGAGGGTGACCTCCGCCGGCGACATCGACTCGAACAGCGACGCCGTTTTCGGCTTCAACGTCTCCTCGACGATCTGGGTGATCCGCTTCTCCTTCTGCGTGGCCGCGGTCTTGGTCTCCCAGTTCTTCTTCCGCTTGCCTTCCTCGGCGCGCTGCCGGTCCTCCTCCTCCCGCTCACGGGCCACGATCTGCTCGGCCTCAGCCTCGGCTCGTTCGCGCTCGTCGTCACGCACGATCTCGGTGACGTACGGACCATAACGGCCTTCCTTGGCCACGATGATGCGCCCGTTGGCGGGGTTGGCACCCAGCTCGCGACCACCCTGCGGGGTGGCGAAGAGCTTCTCCGCGACCTCCAGGGTCAGCTCGTCCGGGGTCGTGGACTCCGGGAGATTCGCGCGCTGGTACTCCGGCTCGCCATCCTTCTCCCCCACCTTGCGCTCGATGTAGGGGCCGTAGCGGCCGACGCGCACGAACACCCCGCGCCCCTCCGAATCGTCGAACAGGTGCAGTGAGTTCACCGCGCGGGCGTCGATCTGCTCCAGGTTGACGTCGATCAGCGACTTCAGCCCACCCTGCCGGGCCACGGTGTCGGCGGTGTTGTCGCTGGCCTCCGCATCACCGAAGTAGAAGCCCGTCAGCCACTCGGTGCGGTCCTCCTCGCCGGCGGCGATGTCGTCGAGCTCGTCCTCCATCGAGGAGGTGAAGTCGTAGTCGACCAGGGACGAGAAATTCTGCTCCAGCAGGCCGACGACCGCGAACGCCACCCAGCTGGGCACCAGGGCGTTGCCGCGCGGGAAAACGTAACCACGGTCCTGGATCGTCTTGATGATCGACGCGTACGTCGACGGACGGCCGATGCCCAGGTCCTCCATCTTCTTGACCAGGCTGGCCTCGGTGTAGCGGGCCGGCGGGTTCGTGGAGTGGCCGTCGGCGGTGATCTGGTTGGCCGTCAACCGGTCACCCTCTGTGAGGTTCGGCAGACGCCTCTCAGCGTTGTCGGCGACGTCGCGCCCCTCGTCGTTCCGGGTCGTCTCGACGTAGGCGCGCAGGAAACCGGGAAAGGTGATCGTGCGGCCCGTCGCGGAGAACTCCGTGACCTCGCCCGTGATGGCCGTGCCCTCGATGGTCACCTTCAACGAGGTGCCCTTCGCGTCCGCCATCTGCGAGGCGACGGTGCGCTGCCAGATCAGCTCGTAGAGCTTGTACTCCTCGGCGTCGAGCTGCGAGTGCAGCTGGCCCGGGGTGGAGAAACGCTCACCGGCGGGACGGATCGCCTCGTGCGCCTCCTGCGAGTTCTTCACCTTGCGGTCGTAACGGCGCGGCTGATCGGCGACGAACTCCGCCCCGTAGAGCTCCCTCGCCTGACTGCGGGCGGCCTGCAGGCCCTGAGCCGACAATGAGGTGGAGTCGGTACGCATGTAGGTGATGTGGCCGTTCTCGTAGAGCCGCTGCGCGATGCGCATCGTGCGTTCCGAGGTGTAGTGCAGCTTGCGGCCCGCCTCCTGCTGCAGCGTCGACGTCATGAACGGGGCGTACGGGCGCCGGGTGTACGGCTTGTGCTCGACACCTGTGACCTGCATATCCGCGTTCTTGAGAGCTCCTGCGAGCGCCTCCGCGCGGGCCTGGTCGACGACCTCGACGTCCGCGGTGAGCTGGCCACGGTCGTTGAAGTCACGGCCCTGGGCCACCCGGCGGCCGTCGATGGTGGACAGCTTCGCCGAGAAGGTGCGCGGATTGGTGTGGTCCGCCTCCTCGTTGCCGGTGTCGAGCTCAGCCGTCAGATCCCAGTAATCGGCGGAGACGAACGCCATGCGCTCACGCTCCCGTTCCACGATCACCCGGGTGGCCACCGATTGCACACGCCCGGCCGACAACCGCGGCATAACCTTCTTCCACAGGACCGGGGAGACCTCGTAACCGTAGAGACGGTCGAGGATACGGCGGGTTTCCTGGGCGTCGACGAGGTTCCCGTCCAGCTCACGGGTATTCTCCGCGGCGGCGATGATGGCGGGCTTGGTGATCTCGTTGAACACCATGCGACGCACCGGGACGGTGGGCTGCAGGACCTCCAGCAGGTGCCAGGCGATCGCCTCACCCTCACGGTCGGGGTCAGTGGCCAGCAGCAGCTCATCGCACTGCTTGAGCTTGGCCTTCAGATCCGAGACCTTCTTCTTCTTGTCCGGGCTGACCACGTACAGGGCCTCAAAGCCCTTCTCGGTGTTCACCCCCAGACGGGCCCACGGTTCCTTCTTGTACTTCGCGGGCACGTCAGCCGCACCCCGAGGCAGATCACGGATGTGTCCGACGGAGGCCTCAACGATGTAATCGTCACCCAGATACGGCTGGATCTTCTTGGCCTTGGTCGCCGATTCAACAATGACCAGGGTTTTCTTACCTGATCCCTTCGCTTCCGCCACGGGACGCCATCCCTCTCATTTTGCTGACGCTTATGCCATTCGGACGGGTGTTCCCCGATCCTTTCCGGGAGACTCTATCCGAGACCCGGCTCTCGAGAACACCGTACACAGTATTTAATGGCCCTCCTGCGGCTGGTCGGAAATTCGGCGGGCCAGCGGGGGCGATGGCCCACCCCAAATATTCCGGCACCACCCCGGGGAGTCGGGGGCGGGCGGTGGGTCGGAGAAAGCCAACTGGGCAGGAGAAGAGACGGAATGCCCCCGCTTGCCGACGCCCACGCACAAGCCCGAGTTCCCCCCCCACACCGCTGGGGGTGGGCAAGGTGATGCGGTGGTGTCGGTCCCGGGTGTTCCGGGTATTCGACCACACGTCGGGTGACGGTTGGGCCTTGGGAGCCGGCGAACGTGTGCAGGAAGGAGCGGCGCTGTCCCCCTGACCACACGTCGGGCTTCTGTCACCACCCGCGAATTGGCCACCGGGTGGAGGAAGCGACGCCCGCGCCCCGCTGATCCACATCTTGAGCAGGGTTCATGCACCGTTCAA
>CAYSIP010000052.1:10931-13857 GCA_964431055.1 uncultured Corynebacterium sp.
GCGACGCCCGCGCCCCGCTGATCCACATCTTGAGCAGGGTTCATGCACCGTTCAACCATATTGTGTGGATAACCCGACCATGTCTTTCGTCCCCTCCCCTGTCCGGTCTTAGACTCGATCCCGCGAGCGCAAGGGGGAGGAAAACGTGAGGGACGTCGCGCCAGGAGAACTGCCGGAGAATCAGATTCTGGCCAATGCGGACCTGAAAA
Source organism: uncultured Corynebacterium sp. (assembly GCA_964431055.1). Lineage (GTDB taxonomy): Bacteria > Actinomycetota > Actinomycetes > Mycobacteriales > Mycobacteriaceae > Corynebacterium. The sequence goes on from CAYSIP010000052.1 coordinate 11,141, forward strand.
AGATGGGATTCAGCGGGCGACGGATCTGCACCCTGGTCCGTCAGGGGAGGCTTCACCGGGGGGAAGCGTGGGGTCTACACCACCTCCCCACCGAGAGGATTGCTGCTGTTGCATGCCCTGAGACGTAGCAGGGTGCTCCGGTCATGGCGGGTCCAGGTTCTGCCGGTGGTCTCCGGGGTCGTCGCCGCCCGGGATGCGCTGCTCAGATGGGGCGTGGAGGCGGAGCAGAAGATCGTGACTTTCCTGGAACAGCAGTACAGCACCCGGAAGGGTCCCGAGCGGTTGAACCAGGACTTGCGAGCCGCCCGCAGCGGGTTGATCGGGGTGCGGCGCCTGCTCACCCGGGCGTCGATAGGCACGGACAGTGAGTCGGAGCGCGAGCTGGCGCGGGCACTGAAGTGGGAGGGAATCGAGCTGCGGCAGAATGCGCGGATCGGTGACTACCACTGGGACCTGGCCATCGACGTCGACAGTTACCTCTGTCACGGGGTCTCCGCGGACGGGGAGACGGAGGAGACGTTCATCAGAGACCGGCGGAAGGGCAACGACGCGGTGCGGTGTGGCTGGCCGGTGCTGCGTTACACGGGTGAATGTGTTTTTCACCAGCTGAAGCAGGTGGCCAAGCAGATTGTCGCGGCGGTGGAGCAGCGGCGGAATCCGCGTCGGGGTGGATTGCTCGGTCTGGAGACCACGCCCGTGTGGCGGTGGCATCACACGTGGCGGGCCAACTGGACCCGTTTCCACCTGATTCTGTTCCCCCGGCGGTATCGTGGGCCGGTCGCTAGACTTTGTCTGACCTACCATCGCCGCCGGAGGCTCCATGACCGATCAGATCGTCACGTGGGTGGAGACCCTCATGACGCTGCCGGTCTTCTACCCCGCGTTGGCGCTGTTGGTGCTCGTTGACTGCCTGTTTCCCCTCATTCCGAGCGAGACGGTGATCACCCTGGCGGGGGTGTGGGCCGGCAGCCGCGGGGTTCCGGACCTGTGGACGGTCATTCAGGTTTCGGTGGCCGCGGCGATCATCGGCGACAATATCTGTTATCTGCTGGGCACCCGGTTGATCAGGGTGGTGGAACGGGTGCCGGATGATTCTGCCCGGGGCCGGGCGCTCGCGTGGGTGCGCCGGAGCATGCGGCGGCGGGCGGGGGTCACGATCATCGTGGCCCGGTTCATCCCCTGGGCACGCTGGTTCATGACGATCATGCTCGGTTCGGTGCGTTACCCCTGGCGCCAGTTCTTCCTCTACGACACCATCGGGGTGGTCATCTGGGCGGTGCAGGCAGCGTTGATCGGTTATCTGGGCGGCTGGTTGTTCCAGGATTTCCCACTCATCGGCCTACTCGTGGGGTTGACCCTCGGCACCGTGGTGGGGTTGCTCATCCAGGGACTGCAGAACCACTTCCTCGACCGGCGGGAGGTGCGCCGCTCAGATTGAGCCGGGGTCGCCGGGATCTGGCGCGGTGAGGTACACACTCCCTGAACTTTCAGTATGTCCACCAGCAGTGGCGGCGGCAGCAACCGCCTGCGACGCAGCGACGCCTCCGGGCCCGGGATCACCCGCCGCAGACGGGGCAGAGGCTACTCGTTCCATGACACGGACAGGGAAAAGGTCACCGACGCCGCGGAGCTCGAGCGCCTGCGCGGTCTGGCGATTCCCCCCGCATGGACCGAGGTGTGGATCTGCCCGCACGTAGGCGGGCGCATCCAGGCCACGGGGATGGACGAGGCTGGCCGCAAGCAGTACATCTACCACTCCCGTTGGCAGGAGAAGCAGGCGAAGAAGAAATTCGACCACATCCTGGACGTCGGCGATGCCCTGCCTGCCGCTCGGCCCAAGGTCACCCGTCTACTGCGCACGGGGGCGACTGATCTCACCGGTGCTTGCGCCGTGGAGTTCCGGCTGCTCGACACCACCGGCATCCGGGTGGGCAACGAGGAGTACGCGGTGACCAACGGCTCCTACGGGCTGACGACGATGCTGGTGCGGCACGTGCGGATCGACGGCGACACCGTCACCCTGAAATTTCCCGCCAAGTCCGGTCAACGGGCCCACGTGGAGACCCGTGATCCGGACCTGGTGGCGGCGCTGGCGCCGATGCTCGACCTGCGCGGCACGGACACCGCGATCGCCCATCGGCAGGACGGCGACTGGCATCCCCCCCTTATCTGGGCAGGTCAACAACTTTCTCGGTGAGATCACCGGGGCGGACATGACCGCCAAGGACTTCCGCCCCCGGCACGCCACGATCATCGCCGCCCGCGAGCTGGCCCGCCGATTCGACATGGGGGCCACGGAGAGAGAGCGAAAACACGCAGTGAAGGAGGCCGTGGAGGTGGTGGCCGAGCATCTGCCAAACACCCCGGCGATCGCCCGCAACTCCTACGTGGATCCACGGGTGATCGCGCTCTTGGAAAAGGGGGAGGTGCTTGAGGCCCGAACATACCGGCAGGCCGAGCGGGGACTGCGGGAGTTTCTCACCGGTTAGAGGTGAGCCTGGGGCCTGAGATGAGAAAAACCGCCGCACCCGGAGGTGTGGCGGTTATTCTTTATCGAGCGAGCGGCTTACAGCGGGTGAACCTGCTGAGCCTGGGGGCCCTTGGCACCCTCGCCGATCTCGAACTCAACCTGCTGGTTCTCCTCGAGGGTACGGAAGCCGTTGCCCTGAATCTCGGAGTAGTGGACGAAGACGTCAGCGGATCCGTCGGAGGGGGCG
>CAYSIP010000053.1:0-13731 GCA_964431055.1 uncultured Corynebacterium sp.
CGAAGAACGCGACCATCGGCCGCGGCTCCAAGGTCCCCCACCTGACCTACATCGGCGACGCCACCGTGGGCGAGGATTCCAATATCGGCGCCTCCTCCGTCTTCGTCAACTACGACGGCGTGACCAAGCACCACACCACCATCGGCGACCACGTGCGCACCGGTTCCGACACCATGTTCATCGCTCCGGTGACCGTCGGTGATGGCGCGTATTCGGGGGCAGGTACAGTGATCCGCGAGGACGTTCCCCCGGGGGCACTCGCTGTCTCCGGCGGCCCCCAGCGCACCATCGAGGGCTGGGTCGAAAGGAAGCGTCCCGGATCTCCTGCAGCCGAGGCCGCGAAGCGCGCCCGGGAGAACGAAGCGAATACCGCAGCTACCGACCAGGAAGGCTAGAGCAGCGAACTATGACTGCCCACTGGAAGCAAACCCACAAGAACATGATGCTGTTCTCCGGGCGGGCGCACCCCGAGCTCGGCGAGGCTGTCGCCCGCGAGCTCGGGGTTGAGCTGACCCCGACGACCGCCCGGGACTTCGCCAACGGAGAGATCTTCGTCCGTTTCGAGGAGTCCGTGCGTGGGTCCGACTGCTTCGTCATTCAGGCGCACAACAAGCCGTTGAACAAATGGATCATGGAGCAGCTGATCATGATCGACGCGCTCAAGCGCGGTTCGGCCAAGCGCATCACTGCGATCCTGCCGTTCTACCCCTACGCGCGCCAGGACAAGAAGCACCGCGGCCGTGAGCCGATCTCCGCCCGCCTCATCGCCGACCTGCTCCAGGCGGCCGGCGCGGACCGGATCGTCTCCGTGGACCTGCACACCGACCAGATCCAGGGGTTCTTCGACGGCCCGGTCGACCACATGCACGCCATGCCGATTCTCACGGACTACATCATGTCCAAGTACTCCATGGAGAACCTGTGCGTGGTCTCCCCCGACGCCGGCCGAGTCAAGGTCGCCGAGAAGTGGGCCAACACCCTGGGCGACGCCCCGCTGGCTTTCATCCACAAGACCCGCAGCACCGAGGTCGCCAACGAGATCACCGCCAACCGTGTGGTCGGTGACGTCGAGGGCAAGGCCTGCATCCTGCTCGACGACATGATCGACACCGGCGGCACCATCGCCGGCGCCTGCAAGGTGCTCAAGGAGGCCGGCGCCAAGTCGGTCGTCATCGCCTGCACCCACGGCGTGTTCTCCGACCCGGCCCGCGAGCGTCTCAACGACTGCGGTGCGGAGGAGGTCATCACGACCGACACCCTGCCCCAGGACACCGAGGGCTGGGACAACCTGACCGTCCTGTCGATTGCCCCGCTGCTGGCCAAGACCATCTACGAGATCTTCGAGAACGGTTCCGTGACCACGCTGTTCGAGGGCCAGGCCTGAGCCTCTCCCTTCTGCACGACACCTGCCCCGGCCACCTCCCCGCGAGGTGGCCGGGGTCTTTTTCTGCGTGCTGTCCGGCCCCGGATACCGACGGCGCGGTTGGCACGACGTCGGTAGCGTGGGGGGTGCACGACCTTCCGGAGGTCAGGTGCCCGGAGGGTTTCCATGATCACCACCCGTTGCAGGGCGGAGAAAGAAGGACAGGCATGAGCACATTCAACGGCAAGGTCGCACTGGTCACGGGCGCGGCGAGCGGCATCGGTGAGGCGATCGCCAAGGATCTCGCCGCTCACGGAGCGAAGGTCGTGATCACCGACATCAACCTTGAGGGCGCACAGGCCGTCGTCGACGCCATCAAGGCGGACGGTGGAGAGGCGGCAGCCTTCCGACAGGACGCCGCCAGCCCTGAAGAGAACAAGGCCGCGGTGGATTTCGCCGTCGAGACCTTCGGCGCCCTGCATTACGCGGTCAACAACGCCGGCATCGGTGGCACCGGTGAGCCCCACGGCGAGCTGGACATCGAGAAGTGGAAGCGCGTCATTGACATCAATCTCAACGGTGTCGCCTACGGCATGCGTTACCAGCTCGAGCAGTTCCTGAAGCAGGACGACACCGAAGGAACCGCCATCGTCAACATCGCCTCGATCCACGGCACCGTCGCCGCCCCGGACAACTCCGCCTACACCGCCGCCAAACACGGCGTCGTCGGCCTGACCAAGAATGCCGCGGTCGAGTACGGCGCGAAGGGCATCCGCATCAACGCGGTCGGTCCGGCCTACATCGACACCCCGCTGCTGGAGAACCTGCCCGACGAGGTCCGGGACGCGCTGGTCGGCCGCCATCCCATCGGCCGTCTGGGACGATCCGAGGAGGTCGCTACCCTGACCCGCTTCCTGCTGTCCGACGAGGCGTCGTTCATCACCGGCTCCTACCACCTGGTCGACGGTGGCTACACCGCCGTCTAGGACCCGCGGGGCGGCCGGTGGCAATGACGACGAAGCTCGCGGTTGCCCACCCGCGGCCCGATCCCCTGCGGATCGGGCCGGTTGGCGTCATTCCGACCAGGCCATGAATTCCCAGGCGTGCCCGGCCGGATCCTCGAAGGCCCCGCCGTAGACCCCGGACTCGTCGTTGGCCTCCTGGTAGATACGGCCACCCGCCTGTTGTGCGCGGCGCAGCATTTCATCCACGGCCGCAGCGGTGCCCACCGTCAGGCAGTTGATGACCTCGCGCGGAGAGTCTGCGCTGGCGCTCTCCTTTCCGTGGAAGGAGTCGAAGTTGTCACGCCGCAACAGCATCAGCATGATCGTGTCGCTGATCTGGAAGGCCGCCGACAACTCATCACTGAAGTCCTCGACATAGGTCCACCCCAACGCCTGATAGAAATCAACCGCCGCCTCGATATTTCCAACCGGGAGGTTGATGAAGATCAGGTTGTGATGGAGCCGCTCAGGGGTGTTCACGCCTCAAGTTTAAACTGACGTGCATGGCCGCGTACCCGATCGAACAGATCCGCTCAGCGCTCACCGACGTCGCCGACCCCACCCGCGCCGAGGGGATGGCGGGGTACATGCGTCACCGCTTCGATTTCCTCGGCGTGAGCACTCCCGCCCGGCGCGCCGCCATCCGCGAGATGGTGCGCGGGCAAGGGCCCGACTGGGAACTGGTAGCCGCCTGCTGGGTGCAGCCCGAGCGGGAGTTCCAGTACGTGGCCTGCGATCACCTGAAGCAGGCGCCTCTCGGGTCGGCTGACCTGCCCAGGCTGAAGGGGCTCGTGACGGAGAAATCGTGGTGGGACACCATCGACGCCCTGGCCAAGCCGATCGGTCGTGCCGCCGATGCTGCCGACATGCGGGACTGGGCCCGCGACGAGGACCTGTGGGTACGGCGTGTGTCCATTCTTCACCAACTGGGCCGGCGGGATGACGCGGACACCGGCCTGCTCACCGAGATCGTCCTGGCCAACCTAGGGTCCGGTGAGTTCTTCATCGACAAGGCCATCGGCTGGGCGTTGCGCGACCACGCCCGACACGATCCTGAGTGGGTGCGTGGGTTCCTCGCGGAGCAGGGCGGCAAGTTGTCGGCGCTGAGCCGACGGGAGGCGGGTAGGCGCCTGTAGGCCCCGATGGTTCATCACCCGCAGGCAGTGACCAGTGCGTACAGCAACCCGAGGATCAGGAGGAGAACGAGGGCCCTGCCGGGCCAGCGGGCGTAATTGAAGTCAACGCCGTTGCCGTGACGCATGGGCACCATCAGGGCAGGGTCCCCGTGGTTGTGATAGAACGCGCCGAGGAGGTAGTTGGCGGGGTCGTCCGTGGGATCCCGATGCCCTTCCTCCCGGAGATGACCTTCAGGGGCCTCCATGTCTCATTCCCCTTTCCACCGGGCGCAACCCGTTCAACACCCGCATCACGCCCGGACCCTCCAACCCCGCCCCGCGAAACCCACGATCGCCTGCAGCATCAGAGCCGCCACCAGCGCCAGGGCGGGGATCCAGAAGGACCAGCCGACGTTGCCCTGGTAGACGGGCAGCAGGAGAACCGGGGTCGCGGAGGAGCCGAAGAAACGGAAGGCCTGCACCGTGGAGATCAGAGTGTCGCCCTTCGGGGAGCGCAGCACCAGCAGGTTCACACTGATCTGCACGCCCTGGGCCGCAAGGGTCGCCCCACCCCAGAGCAGGGCGACGACCCAGACGGACGGCACGATCGGCAGCAGCGCGAGCATCAGGATTCCACCGATCAGGCTCGCCAGCATGACGGTGCGGGCGCCTACTGCGTCGGCCGCCCGCCCGACGCTACGGACCAGCAGGAACGCGACCAACCCGCCACACATGACGACCAGGCCCCTGCCGACGGACCCGAGCCCGAACTCGTCGCCGACATGCAGAGCGACCAGGAAGGACAGTCCGATCAGACCGAAACCGATGGCGAAGCAGGTGAGCATGTGGATGAGCTCGGCTGCGCTGAAGAACCGCCGGCCACCCCCCGCAGCGGAGTCGGTGGGCTGTGCCTCCAGGTACGGGACTTTCGCCACGACGACGAACAACGCCACCGCCGCGACCAGCACATAGGTCAACCGCCAGTTCACCACGCTGGCCATTCCCGAGATCAGCGGGGCGGACAGCAGGCCCAGGGACTGCATGGTGGCGTAGGTGCCGAGCGCCGAACCGAGCCTCTCCGGCGGGGTGGTGCGTTTGAGGATGATCTGCAACACCGGCATGGTGAAGGCGTTGGCGCAACCGGCGAGGGCGAAGGTGATCAGGAACAGCCACCACACGGGGGTGATCGTCAGGACCACTGCTGCACACAGGACCACCGTGTAGGCCGTCAACACCACCTTTGTCGGGGAGATCCGTCGCACCATCCAGGTGGAGAACAGCATCAGAGTGGCGAAGGGGAACAGGTAGAACGACATCGTCAGTGCCGCCTGCCCCAGGGTGATGCCGAAGGAGTCGGCGAACTGCGGGAGAATCACCGCGAGTGACTGTCCGGTGAAGGGGCCGAGGAAACCTCCCGCGAGGATGGCGGCCCGCTGTGTCTTCTTCATTGGCTCAGCTCCCGGCCGCTCAGTTGAACCGGGCCGACACATGTCCATGGACGCCGTAGTCCACGTCCACACGCTGTCCGGCGCTCACCGGTGCGGCGGCGCAGAAACTGCCGGTCAGAACGGTCTCGCCCGCGCGTAGCCCCGCGCCCCGTTCACCGAGGACCCCAGCCAGCCAGACCAGCGGCGCAAGCGGGTCACCCATGACGTCCGCACCTGTTCCAGAGCCGGTCAGCTCGCCGTCGATCGACATCGCGGCGCGCACGTCCACCAACCGGTCCGGTGGCACCTCGATCGCGGGGCCGAGGATGACCGCGCCGCAGGAGGCGTTGTCGGCGACGGTGTCCACCAACCGGATGTCCCAGTCCCGCACCCGGGAGTCGATGACCTCCACCGCGAGCCGCACCTTGTCGACGGCCGCGCGGGCGTCAGCGAGCGTCGCGCCCACGCCCAGGTCAGAGCGGAGGACGAAGGCCAGCTCCGGCTCGACCTTCGGTGCGATGAAACGCGAGATCCCGATCTCCGCACCGTCCTCGAAGACGAGGTCCTCGGTGAAAAAACCGAAATCGGGGCTGTCGACGCCGAGCTGTCGCTGCATGGCGAGCGAGGTCAGGCCGATCTTGCGGCCGACGACGCGGCGCCCGGCTGCGGTGAGCGCCTTCTCCTGCAGCTGCTGGATCCGGTAGGCGCCCGCGAGATCGAGTCCGTCGATGACGGTGCGCGGCGGGGCCACCGGTTCGTGGGTGTCATACGCCCGCAACAGTTCCTCTGCGACCGTGCTGAGTGTCTGCTCCATCACGTCCCACGCCCTTCCACTGTGCGCGGCCGGGCTGGTCCCGGCCTACTGAGGGTCAGACTTTAGCCGGTCGCCGACGGCGAAGTGGTTGCCCGGCACCTGGTTGACCATGACGCGTATCGAGGACAGCGGGGCGTCGAGCTCGCGCGATGCGGTGCGGGCGACCTCGCGGATGAAATTCTCGACGACCGCGTCGTCCCGTCCCTCAACGAGGGTGACCTGGATGATCGGCATGGTGGCCTCCTATGTGGCGGTGACGGTCAGGTCGCCGAGGGTCGCGAAGCGGGCCGTGTAACTGGATCCGGGTTCCAGGAAAATGGCGTCGGTCAGCGCACCGGCCAGGATCACGGAGCGCGCGGGCACCGACTGGCCGCGCTCCCCGACCGCGTTGACGGCCTCGGCGACGGCCGCCCACGGATCCCCCTGGATGGCTGCGCCGGTGGCGGTGTCGACGACCTCACCGTCCACGAGCAGCTCGACAGGCTCGGTGATGAGGTCGACGTCCGCGGGGGCCACGGCCTTCTCCCCGATGTGGAAACCGGCCGCCGAGGCGTTGTCGGCGACGACGTCCGGCAGGGCGAAGGAGAAGTCGCGGTAGCGGGAGTCGATGACCTCGAAACCGGCGCGGACCTCAGCGGTGGCGGCCATGACGTCCTCCCGCGTGCAACCGGGTCCCACGAGCTCATCACGCAGAATGAGGACGATCTCGGGTTCGATCCGCGGGTGGATGTAGTCGGCGATGGCGACCGGGTCGGCCGCGTCGAGCTGGTGGGCGTCGGTGAGCCATCCGGTGATGGGCGCCGCCACCCCCATCCGTTCCTGCTTCGCCCGGGAGGTCAGCCCCAGCTTGAATCCGACGAGCCGCTCCCCGCCGGCGAGTCGGGCGTCGATCAGCGACTGCTGCACGCTGTAACCGGTGGACTCGTCCAGCCCCGGCCATTCGTCGGTGAGCCGGCCGCGGTCGGTGCGCGAGGTCTCGGCGGCGGTCAGGGCCGCCACGGCGGAGAAGATGTCAGTCACGGTCATGGGGTTCACCCTACCGGCGGAATAGGTGGGCGGGACCTGACGTTGATTAGGTTATGACTCTGGCCATCCACACCCCGTTGGACATCTACCTGGATACCGAGGGCGCCGACCAGGGTGTGTTCACCATGGTCTTCACCTTCAATTTCTCGTCCAACACCCCGCCACGTTCGCTGCTGCTCACCCGCGGACCGGAGGACCCGGTGGGGTCGGTGTGGATCCAGCCCGATGACGAGGAACACGGTTTCCTCGCCACCGATGTGGCCTGGTCGGTGGACGGGTTGTTGCTCACCATCACCCTCACGGACGACCACCGGTTCTACTGGGACGGCTCCCGGGCGATGACCATCGAGCTCATGGAGTCCCGGGTGTACGGGGTGACCAGTTGCCTGGGCTCGATCTTCGAGCGCGACGCCCCCGACCCTGAGATCATCCGCGGGCTTTTGGATCCCGGCCAGGGCGCGTGATATTCTGGCGCGGTCTCGGCGAGGGCCTCAGGCCGTTATCGACGCGATGATGAATCCCATGCTTCGCCCCGGATTTCCGGGGAAATCTACATGAGCCTGCGATGACTCGACGAGGACACATCCTTGCACCCAGAGTCGGTCGCAGGCTTCCGTCGTTTCAACGGTGGGAATTGCGGCCGTGAGCACTGACCTTCAGGAGAAGAACATGGTTACCAAGTACCTCACCCTGCCCGCTGAGGCCCGCACCGAGTTCGGCAAGGGTTCCGCCCGCCGCCTCCGCCGTGACCGCAAGGTCCCCGGCGTGATCTACGGCGTCGGCCACGAGAACGTCCACTTCGCGATCGACCTGCTCGCGCTGACCGCCGTCGTGCGTAACCAGGGCGCCAACGCCGTCATCGAGCTCGAGATCGAGGGCGAGAAGCACCTCACCATGATCAAGCACATCGACCAGAACGTGCTGACCTTCGACATCGACCACATCGACCTGATCACCATTAAGCGTGGCGAGCGCGTCGAGGTCGAGGTCCCGGTCATCGCCGAGGGCAACCCGTTCGCCGACGGCCTGCTCATCCAGGAAGTCGACACCATCCTGGTCGAGGCCGGCGTGCTCGAGATCCCCGAAGAGATCATCGTCGACATCGAGGGCAAGGAGGCCGGCACCCAGATCACCGCCGGCGACATCGTCCTGCCGGAGGGTGTCTCCCTGGCCGACGACGCCGAGCTGCTGGTCCTCAACATCACCGTCCCGGAGACCGTCGAGGAGCCCGAGTCCGACGACGAGGCCGGCGATGCAGCCGCCGCGGGCGAAGCCCCCGCCGAGCAGTAGTATCCCCGCGACGCGTCGCCTGACGACGCCGCACCAACCCTCGTCCCACGGTCAACCGAACCGTGGGACGGGGGTTTTTCGCGCTGTGGGAGACTGATCGGTGTGACCAGTTCTGCAAGTGAATCTCCCATCCTCATCGTGGGCCTGGGCAACCCCGGGCCGAAATACGCCGACACCCGCCACAACATCGGGGTGCGGGTACTCGATGAACTCGCCGACCGGGTGCGCCCGATGCCGGCGACGTTGTCCGTGCACAAGCGCACCAACACCGAGATCGCCGAACTGCCGGCCGGGCGTCTCGGCACGCGGAAGGTGCTGCTGGCCCGCACCCGCGGTTACATGAATCTCTCGGGTGGGCCCGTCAAGGCGCTGGCGAACTACTTCTCGGTCCCGCCTGCGGACCTGATCGTGATCCACGATGAACTCGAGCTGGACTTCGGGGTCGTGCGGTTGCGCACCGGTGGCGGCGACCACGGGCACAACGGCCTCAAGTCGGTGACCAAGTCGATGGGGACGAAGGACTACCAACGTCTGGCGGTGGGCATCGGCCGTCCGCCAGGCCGGATGGACCCAGCGAGTTTCGTGCTCAAACCCTTCTCCCGGGCGGAGGAGTCAGAGTTACCGTTCGTGTGTTCCGACGCCGCCGATGAGGTGGAAAAGGCTCTGCAGATCCCGGCCTGAGGATCACCCGCGCAACCTCGTCGGACAATGGGCTGGAGTCCAAGGCCCCAGGAGGCGATCATGGAATTCCCGACCCGACCCCGCAACCGCATCATCCACTGTGCCCTGATCATCCTGCGACCGGGGAATGACCATGGCCGGTAGACATGCGGACCAGGCTGTGCGTCTTCCCGTGGGTCATCAGGGGTGGTCCCCGACGGTTTTCCTGCATTACCGGTGCGAACCGGATGAGATCACCCGGTGTCTGCCACCTGGCCTGACAATTGACCTGTCTGAAGGGCAGGCGTGGTTGTCCGTGACTCCCCTGGTCATGCGCCGCGTCCGACCCACCGGCCTGCCACCGGTGCCCGGGTGGTCCACCTTCCCGGAACTCAACGTCCGCACGTACGTGCGCGGGCCCGGCGACCGTGACGGCCTCTGGTTCTTTCACCTGGGCTGCCCCCGCAGACTCTTGGTGTGGGGAGCGCCCCCGCTCGGCCTGCCCTACCGGCACCGGGAGGCGGAGGTCGTCGAGCAACCCGGCGAGGTGCGTTTCCGCTTCGATCACGGACACGACCTCACCGTCACCCCGGGCGACCCGATCGAGTCGCCCTCCGGTCTCGATATTTTCCTGGCCGGCAGGTGGAACGCCTTCTCACGCCGCTTCCACCGGTTGCTCCGCTTCCCCATCTCCCATGAGCCGTGGCCACTGCACTCGGCCACGGCCACGGCCACCGGTGGCATGCTCAACGTTCCGCGCGACCTGGGACTGCCTGTGCTCGCCGACCAGCCGCTCATCCACTACTCCCCCGGCGTGGACGTCCGTCTCGCGGCCCCACGCCCGGCCGGATGGTGAGGTGCGGGCGTCGGCAAGCACAGGCCGGGACGCCCAGCTCCCCGGTGAGGGGCTGGACGTCCCGGCCTTCCTGGCTCCGGTGACCGCTAGACCGTGATCTGTTCGGTCTCCCGGGCGTCGCGCTGACGGACGATCTTGTGGAGGTTGTACTCCCATTCCTTCAGCTCCGCGGGCAGCTCACCCTTGGACGGATCCTTCAGGTACTCACGGCGCTCGGCGTCGTAGTCCCACAGCCAGTCGGCGTACTGGTACCAGCCGGTGCGCTCCGCCTGACGGAAGGTCTCGTTGCGGATCAGGCGGGAGAGCCCGTCGACGTGCCACAGCTCGCCCCAGAAACGGCCGATGGTCTGGATCCGGGAGCAACGCGGGGCGCGCTCGCCGGAGACCTCGCGCAGGACCTCACCCCAGTTCAGCTCGCCCTTGTCGGCGGCCTGGGAGGCGAACAGCGCCAACGCCTCTGCGTCCTCCATGGCCATGACGGCACCGGAGGCCAGGTACTGCAGCGGCGGGTGCGCGGCATCGCCCATGACGATGATGCGGTCGCTGACGACCCAGTCGTTCAGCGGCTCACGGTCGGCCATCTGCCACCAGGTGTTCAGCCACATGTCGCCGAGGCGGCCCTGGACGAACTCATTGGTGTGTCCGAAGGCGTTCTTGAACTCCTCGTTGTTGCCCCAGTCCTCGGGCACCTCGGTTCCGTCGGTCAGGGCCGCGAGGTAACGCGGGGACTGGAAGACGGCCACCTGGTTGAGCAGCTCGCCGTGGCGCAGCGGGTACTGGATGAAGTGGCAGCGCGGGCCGATATAACCCACGACGTCCTTGAGGTCCTTCATCTCCGGGTCATCCGGCAGCGAGGAGGTGCCGCGGTAGGCGACGTAGGCGGACGGAACCGGATCGTCCTGGACGAGCTTCTGTCGGAAGACCGAGTGGGTGCCGTCGAAGGCGACCAGCAGATCGGCCGAGACCTCCTCGCGGCGCGCCTCGGTGCGGTGCTCGATCTGGACGGTCACGCCGTCACCGTTGTCGACGGCGTCGTGAACCTGGACGTCGTTGATCAGCGTGGCGCCGGCCTCCTGAGCGGCCTCCACCAGGATCGCCAGCAGGTCGGAGCGGTGGATGACCAGGTAGCGGCCACCGTAGTGTGACTGGAAGTCCTCGTCGAAGTTCATCGTCAGGATCGGCTCGGCGGTGACCGCGTCCCGGAACTGCATGCGCTCGGGCAGGTAACCCGCCTCGAAGACCTTGTCCTTCAGACCCCACTTCTCGAGCATCTTCACGCCGTGGGGACCGATCTGCAGGCCGGCGCCGACCTCCTTGAACTCCGGTGCACGCTCGTAGAGCGTGACATCGGCACCGCGCAGAGCCAGCGCCAGTGCGCCCGAAGCTCCACCGATGCCACCACCGGAGATGACGATGCTCTGGCCCTTGAGTTCATCCGTCTTGTTTTCAGTGGACTGGGTCATGATTACGAAACTTCCTTTCAAGTTAAAGAGAGACCCCGGCCTGAAACCGGGGAATCCGAGACTAACGCGGGTTGGTCTCGGAGGTGATGACCGTGACATTCGGGGACGGGTTACGTTTCTGGATCCCGAACAGGATCGTCAGGGCCAGCGAGGACAGCAGCGCGGCAACGGCGAACAGCAGGTAGTTCGAGTTGACGCCCAGTCCCCAACCCAGCAGCAGGCCGGCCAGCTGCGGAGCGACCACCGCACCGAGGCGGCCGACGCCCAGCGCCCAGCCGAGCGCCGTGCCACGCAGGTTGTGTGGGTAGAACTCGGCCACAGCGGCGATGATGAGGATCTGCGTGCCGTGGGTGCCCACGCCGGCGAGCACCAGGATGAGGTAGACCGCCGCGATGGGCGGGCTGGACAGCAGGAACAGCAGCGCGATCCCGGCGACGCCCGCGGCGACCGCGCCGGAGCGGACGGGACCGAAGCGCCCGCCTGCCCAGGCGGTGACCACGGAGCCGATGATGGCGCCGAGGTTGAGCGCCAGGGTGAAGTTCAACGATGCGCCGAAATCGTAACCGTCCTCCTGCATCAGCTTGGGCAGCCAGGTGCCCAGACCGTACCAGGCCAGCAGCGTGACGAAAGTCGCGATGGCGAACCAGATGGTCACGGCGCGGTACTTCTTGCCCAGCAGGTCCCCGTAACCCGGCTGCTCGCCCTCAGGGTCCGCACCTTCGCGGGCGGCGTGGTCGGCACGGATGTCCCTGTCGTTCGGGATGACCTTCATCGCGATCGGCAGACCGACGACGAGCGGGATCAGGGCCAGAAGGAACATGAAGCGCCAACCCCAGTCCTCGTGGGAGGGCACGATGAACTGGGCGAGGACGGCTGCGATGGACCCGCCCAGCGGGACGCCCGACATCATGACGGTGGCCCAGGCGGACATGGTGCGGCGTGGCACCAGGTCGGAGGTCATCGCGTTGACCGACGGCACCAGGCCGCCGAGGCCGACGCCGGCGAGCAGTCGGAATGCGCCGAACATCCACGGGTTGACCGCGAAGGCGCACAGCAGGGTGAACACGGACAGCACGATCACCGAACCGATGACCGCGAATTTTCGGCCCCGTTTATCGGAGAGTCGTCCGACCCACACGGCACCGATGACCATGCCGAGGAAGGCGGTGGAACCGACCGTGCCGGCCTGGCCGGCACTGAGGTTCCACTCCTCCATGAGTTCGCCCTGGACCGTGCCGTAGACGATGAGGTCATAGCCGTCGAAGACGACGAAGAACCAACCGATGAGGACAGCCGCCAGACGGCGGCCGCTGATGCCGAGAATGGTCAGTCCGCCGCCACCGAGGCCGGACGGCGGACTCGAGCCCACGGAGTCCATGGACCCGTCCTGAGGGGTGCTTGTTGTTGGAGCCATATGTTCATGATCATGGTGATGGGGGTTACAATCAAAATTGTTCCACATAGCGGAAGGTAGCATTTTGACGACCATCGGACCCACCCACGGCCCACCCCCACGGGAATTTCTCCAGTCCGTGGACCTGTCCCTGACCCTCATTCTCCTGCTCCGTGATTCAGGTTCGCTGACCATTTCCGGGGCGGCCGAACTGCTCGACGTGAGCCCGTCGACCATCCACCGTTCCATGGCGATGCTCGTCTACCGGGGCTTCGCCACCCGCAGTGAGTCCCGCACGTATCTCCCCGGCCCCGCGCTCAGCTCCTCGAGCCTGCAACCCGGAATCGGCAGCGAGCTGATCGAGGCCTGCCGCTCCCATATGGCGGCGATCGTCGCGGAGACACAGGAGACCTGCCATCTGCTGGTCATGGTGGGAAACAAGTGCCATTTCCTCTACACCGTCGAGGGCACCCTCCCCGTGCGGGTGGGAATCCGCCGTGGTCAGATCATGCCCGCAGAGCGCAACGCCGGGGGCCTGGCGATGCTCGCCGAGTACTCGGCCACCGAGTTGCGCACGCTCTATCCCGCCCTCCCCGACACCGAATTCGACGCCCTGCGCCGCAAGCTGTACCGCACCCGCACCCGCGGATTCTCCATCAACAACGGCCTGTTCGAGCATGACGTCTCCGCCGTGGGCACCTGTCTGCGCAATGATCTGGGCGATGTCCTGGGCGCGATCACCGTGGCCGTCCCGACGAGCCGGTTCCGGGCCGTGCACCGTCGTTGCGCGGAAGCCCTGATCAAGCACGCCCGGGACCTCAACCGCAGACTGGAGGAATCCCGCCTGACCGCTCCACTGCTCAAGGGGTAGCCATTTTCACCCCCTGTCAATCTTTTCCGCTGAGCGGAATTGCTTTGAGTCACATGACGAGTCCGCTTATGTTCGAGGCCACAAGAACTTTGGTGCGCCCCGCCTCGGAGGCCGTCGGCACGTCCGCCGCCCGTCACCCCGTACGTGGACCGCACCCTGATATCCGCAGGAGGTTCACCCGCCATGAGCAACAGTGACGACTACTCCCAGAAGCACCAGGAATTCGTAGCTCCCGAGCCGACCCCCGAGGAGCAGGCCGAGCTCAACGAGATGTACGCCAAGATGGACGCGCTCCACATGAAGCCGCTGTGGAACCAGATCGGCGGCCTCATGCCCAACCAGCCCGAACCCAAGGCCATCGCCCACAAGTGGGACTGGTCCGAACTGATCAAGTTGGCCCGCCGCTCCGGCGAGCTGGTCCCGGTGGGCCGCGGCGGTGAGCGCCGCGC
>CAYSIP010000054.1:0-13231 GCA_964431055.1 uncultured Corynebacterium sp.
GGGAAGATGTAGCGGTCGATGAAACCGCCCTTCTACGTCTTGTGGTTGTCGGGGTAGGTGATGCAGTGGTTGAGCATCAGCCCGCCCTTCTTCAGCTTGCCGCTGAGGAAGGAGAAGTAGTCCGCGTAATTCTCCACGCCCACATGCTCCAGGATTCCGATCGCGGAGATCGCGTCGAAATCGCCCTCCGCCACGTCGCGGTAATCCTGGAGACGCACCTCGGCCAGGTCCTCGAGCCCCTCCGCCCTGATCTTCTCCATCGCCCAGTCGGCCTGCTCTCTCGACAGGGTGGCGCCGATCGCCTTCACCCCGCGGCGGGCGGCGTACATGACCATCCCACCCCAGCCGCAGCCGACGTCGAGAAGCGTGTCCCCCTCCTTCAGGCGTAGCTTCTCGAAGACGAGGCGGTACTTGTTCTCCTGCGCCTCCTCCAGGGAGGACTCGGGGGTCGGGTAGTAGGCGCAGGTGTAGGTCATGGACTCGCCGAGGAACAGCTCGTAGAAGTCGTTGCCCACGTCGTAGTGGGCGGAGATGGCGTGCGCGTCGCGTTCCTTCGAGTGCCGCGACAGGCCCTCGACCACACGCTTGCGCAACCAGCTGGTGTTCTCCACCTCGGGCAGCGGCTGCACGCGCAGGGCGTCGTGATGACGCAGGGACCGCACCAGCCTGATCATCGTCGCCGCATCGGGGCGGCGGACGCAGTCGTAGAGTTCACGCAGGGACTCGAAGATTCCGTACGGGTGCGCCAGATGCTCACCCTCCACCTCCAGGCCGCCGGTCAGCCACGCGCGGGCCAGGCCGACGTCACCGGGGGCGGTGGCGATGTAGGCGAGACCGTCGTCGCTGGTGATCCGCACGGTGTACTTTGCGTCCTCGGGGCCGGTGGCGGTCCCGTCGAAGGCCTCGAAGCGGAACGGGAGAGGATCGACGGTGATCGCGTCGATCATCTCCGCGACGGTCATGGGGGTGAAGGTGCTCTGGATCATGGTCATGGTGTGAGTCGTCCGTTTCTTCCTGTGACTGGCACTGTCCGTGAGAGGTTGAAGGGGGGGTGCGGTGGGGTCTTTCCCGGGCGGGGAGTCAGGCTCCCCGGACGGTTTTGTCGTAGAGGCCCGGGAAACGTCCCTCCGGGTCGTAGACCTCTTTGAGCCTGTCCGGCAGTTTCCCCCCGTAAAGGGACTCGAACTGCTCCCGGGTGTAGAAGGCCTCCGAATAGAGGGACTTGTGCCCGCCCAGGTCGTTGACCTTCTCCTCGATGACCCGGTTGAAGGCCCCCGGCCCGGCGTCGGGACCGACGTGGTCCCCCGGCACCGCGGACCAGAACCCGACGTTGATCCAGGTCGCACCCGGCTGCAACGGGTATAACGGCCAGGGACTGGCCTCCCCGCCGAGCACCTCACCGCTGTCGGCGAGCTTCTCGACCCCCTCGCGCAACCGGATCGGACACAGCCACACCGGCTGGATGTCACAGGCCCCGAAGAACCAGGTCAGCCACTCCGGCAGCTTGTCCGCGGTGACCTCGATGTCCTGGACCACCCGCTCACGGTGCGGTTGCCCGGCGCGGCCGGTGGTCAGGCGGTGCTCCACGTCGTATTTGCGGTCGATGCCGATCAGCTTCCAGTAGAAGGAGGAGCGCAGCAGGTCCCGCGGCCACAGCTTGCGGACGGTGGGGTGCTGCACGCCGAAGGCGCGGGAACACCAGAACCAGTCGATGTCCCACCGCCAGAGGTAGTCGCGGATGGTCAGGCGGTCGCGCAGGACCCCGTCCGGGTGCTGGATGGAGCGGTAGTAGATCTTTTCCCGGGTGTAGTCGGACACCGGCCCCTCCTCCGCCGTCTGCCGTCCCAGGACGAGGTACCCCTCGTCGAGGGAGAAGACCACACCGTCGAGGTAGTCGACGCGCTCGCCGTCCCATTCCCGGGACACGGAGATCTCCGCCATCGCCTCGGAGAGCTTCTCGACGTCGTGGAAGCGCACGTGGCGCAGCTCCACGTACGGTTCGACCCGCTCCAGCTCAATCTTCAGGCGCATCGCGTAACCGAGGGAGCCGTAGGAGTTGGGGAAACCACGGAACAGGTCGACGTTCTCGGCCGGTGAGCAGGTGAGGATCTCACCGGTTCCGGTGAGCACGTCCATCTCCAGGACCGACTCGTGGGGCAGACCGTTGCGGAAACTGGTGGACTCCACGCCCATGCCCGTGACCGCCCCACCCAGGGTGATCGTCTTCAGCTGCGGCACCACGAACGGCGCCAGGCCGTACGGCAGCGTCGCATCGACGAGATCCTCGTAGGTGCACATGCCCTGCACGTGGGCGGTGGCGGTGACCGGGTCCACCTCGATGACCCCGCCGAGGCCGTCGACGTCCAGGCCCGGCACGTCGCTGTTGCTGCGCCCCCGGAAGAGATTGGAGGTCTTCTTCGCCAACCGGACGCGCTCGCCGGCCGGCACGGCCCGGAAGCTGTCGAGCAGGCGCTCCACGGCCTGTTCATGCCGGTACCACCCCACCGGTATCACCCGTCGGGGATCGAGACCGCGGCCGGGTGCCATCGTGCCCAGGGCATCGGTCAACCGTCCGGCAACGGAGAGTGTGGTTTCTATAATGCTCATGAAACCCCACCTTAACCACCATTTTCTGACCAGGCCGGGGTAGCCGGATGGCAACTTTGTGTTACTCTGCCCCGACTTCCTCCCTCAGCGCCCTCGATTGGCGTGGCGACCTCGACCGATGCCCCGCCCCAATCATGGCCGGCGACACTTCCCACCCCCGTCTATGACGTTGCCCATGACGGGCCCCGGCCAGGGTTCAGTAGGTGGCCCGGCGGGCCTGCCCCGCCTCGAGTTCCGGCCCCTCCGGCAACAGCCGCAGCACGGACCACGGGGCGGCACCCGGTTCCGGCAGACCGAGCGCGGTGAGCGCGGCCGGATCAGACACCGGGTGACGCACCCCGGTATCGGAGACCACGTGGTGGCCGTGCCCGCTGTCCACGGCCACCGCACCACCCACCCGCCCGACGAAACGGTCGGCCACGCCGGTGCCCGACAACTCCACCCCACCCGCCTGGGTCCCTCCCGCGGTGGCCACCCCGCCGTCGTCGTCCGCGCACAGTACCGCACCGCTGGCCTCCATCCACGTCGGCGCGATCGCCGGCAACGCCAGCTCACCAAGGTCTGCGTCGAGGTGGTCCGCGATCTCACCGCGGGGAGTCTCCCGCACCGGGGTGCCCAGATCGGCGAGCACCCTGGCCTGCAGGGCGGTGAGCTCGACGACCCCGCCGGGGCTCAGCAACCAGTCCCCTCCACCAGTGGCCAACAGGGCGTCGGGAAGCGGGGTGGGCGGGACAACCGGCGGCAACTCGCGGACCGCCCCCAGCACCTCGGTGGGAGGACGCCAGCGAGGGGTCTCCGCATCGATGCCGAGGGCCCGACGGATGACCCTTCCCTCGCGGGAGGCGGAATCGGGCAGCAGTGCCCGCCCCTGCGCCGTGAGCAACCAGTCGCGGCCACCGTCGACGGCTAGGACCGCACGATGACGTGGCAGCGGTTCGGTCGGGTGACCCGTCAGCACCACCACCGATCCCTCGTCCACGCAGGCCGCCCACGGCAGGGTTCCGGGGTCCTCGGCCGCCAACAGGCCCGGCGCCCCGGGGATGCCCAGCGGTACCCCACGCGGGACGTCGGCGAGCAGGTCGTCACCGATGCGCGCCGGGTCGTCGGGCGCACCGGTGATCAACCGGGCGGAGGCTAGGTTGGCCACCGGATGCACGACGCCGTCGACGCGGACGTAGAGTGCACCCGATTCCCCCCGCAGAATCGCGGCGTCACCGGGATCGGGCGCCGGACGCAGCCACGCCAAGAGGCCGGCGCCCAGGCCGATCAGGACGACGGCGGTGAGCCCGAAGAGCAGCGCCCGGCGGCGCGCCCCCAACGGGTCGTGCAGCATGCGGATGTCCCCGAGCACAAGGCCATGCTCGACGCGGCGCACCAGGAAGCGGTGTCCGGAGACCTGCGCCCTGGTCGTGGGCAACAGTGAGGTGCTCACGCCATCTCCCCCAAGATGTCGGTGTGCGGTGTCAAACCGGTACGGGCTGCGACGGGCGCCGCCTCCCCCGGGATGCGTGCGCCGTGCCCGACCGGTCGGTGCGGTCGCCAGTGAGCCTAGGGCCGGGTCGCCGGGATCTCAACCGGAGTGGGATCCAGCGCCGGGTTACCCGGCGTGGGAACGGCATTCGGGCCGCCCTGGTTCAGGGTGGTGGGCCGGTGGAAGAAGGGCCGGTCAGCGTCCTCCGTGCTCTCCGCCAGTCCGAGCTCCCCGCGGGTGGGCAGCGGGGCCAGCGGCTGCGGCGAATTACCCGGCGCGCGCAGCTGTTCCAGTTCCTCGTCGGTGAAAGCCTGGTTGACGGCGAAGATGGTCACGTTCTGGTCCTGGTACACGGGGGTGGTGCCGGGCGCGGCCCACAACCCGTCGAGCATGGCCCAGTTCGGTTCCTGGAAGGCCCAGAAACTCCAGGGGGAGAGAACGTAGTAGTTGACGTCGAGTTCCTTCGCGGCCTCGTCCACCCGGTTTTCCTGGGTGGGGTCGTTGTTGTTTCCCACCCCCAGCAGATCGGCGTGCCAGTAGAGCAGATCGGTGGCGGACTCCCGGCCACTGGTCGGCCACAGGTAGTGGCGCATGACGCTGGGCAATCCGTTGTAGGCGTACATCCAACCGTGTCCGTCGGCCGGCTCGCCCATGATCATCCCGTCATAGGCCTTCGGCTGCTGGGCCAGCCAGTCGAAGGCGCGCAGGTCCACCTCGGAGACCATCCGGCCGTCGAGGCGGGAGGCGGTGATCGACCATTCCGCGCCCTCCTTCACCGCGTCGCGGGTGGCCCAGGCGGCGGTGCCCCAGCCTGCCAGCAGTGCCAGCACCACGGAGACGACCACGGAACCGGTCGCCCACTTCTTCACCGGGGCGAGGCTGATCAACCGGATGAGCACGGCCACGCCCACCCCGGCGGCGGCGAAGGTGAACAGCGCGACGGGCATGACCAGGCGGTGCGCGGTGGAGTAGTGCAGGCTGCCGACGATGTTGAGCCATTCTCCCCACGGCTCGTCGAAGGGCTTGAGGGCGTTCGCCGTCAGCCACACGCTCAGCAGGTAGAACGCCGGGGCCCACAGGTTGACGCGCCACAGCAGCAGAGCCACCGCGCCGATGCCGGCGACCCACAGCAGCAGGGTGGGGTCGTACCCGGTGAAGGCGTCGACGTGCCGGGTGTCCATCGTGAAGGCCTTCGTCCACGCCTCGGCGCGGGTGACGTTCTCCTCCGCGCTGAAGGAGGCGACCTCCTCGGTGGCGTCGGCGCCGGACAGGATCTGCGGCAGCAGGATGACCACGCCGACCAGTCCGGTCACCGCCAGCAGGCCCAGGTCGCGCAGGCGGTAACCGATGCGCCCACCCCACGTGGTCGCGCGGCGGGCCGGAACCCAGAGCAGGCGCAGCAGCCACCACAGCGCCAGGGCGAGCACCACGATCGTGGCGGCCGCCGGGTGCAGCTGGATCATGCCGGCCAGTGAGAGCGCCGCGGCGAGTGCTGCGACCGGCCGGTAGGGGACGAGCATGAACACGGCGAGCACGATGCCGGAGACGGCGACCGCCGCCAGGTAGGGCCAGGCGCCCACGTAGTGGCCCACCCAGAACAGCACCGGGGCGGCGAACACACCGATTGCTGCGATACCCGCGGCGATCTGGGCGGTCAGACCGCGGTTGCCCACCATCCGCCACGCGATCAGCGCCACCGACAGCGGCAGCGCCAGACCGGGAAGCACTATGCTCGACAGGTTGATCGCGGCGATGGGGCTGACACCGAGGATCTCCACGAGCAGATAGGTCCCCGCGTGCCACGCCGTCGGGTAATACATCTGGGCCTGGGTCTCGATGTTCTGCAGCTCACCCATGCGGGTGGGGTCGGCGACGCCGGTGTCCAGGATCCATCGGATGACGCTGGCGTGCCAGTGGACGTCCCAGCCCTGGAAGATGTTCTCGATGCCGCGGGGGACGTCCTCGAAAAATTCGAGGCTCTTCCAGATGAACAGGTACATGCCCGCCAGCACACCGGCGGCGGGCAGCAGCCACACCGGGTCCAGCAGGCTGCCACGGCGACCGTCACCGTTCCACCAACGGCGCCAGAAGGATTCCCGGCCCCCACCCACGGCGGTGGAGCCTGACGGGGCGGGATCCGCGGGGGCATTCGCGGTCCCCGGGTTCCCCGTGACCGACTCCGCGGGCAGTGTCACGACGGTCGTGGAACCTGCGGCAGGTGAATGCAGGATCGGGGGATCGGTGCCGGAGAAGGCGCCCGCCTCGATCTGGTGGGACATCTCCTGCCGGTCGGCTTCTCCGGCCGCCGGGGTGTGGACTGGCTCGGGGGGCCGTGACCCCCGCCGGCGGGCGCGGCGGCGGGCGGTGGCCAGGAAGGCCACCCGCCAGAACACCGCGAGGAGCACCAGCAGTCCCCACACCACGCCGGCGGAGGCGGCGTCATAACGCAGGCCGATCTGGCCCAGCAGCCAGGCGGCCAGGCCGTACACGCCGAAAGAGACGGGGACGGAGGCGGCCGCCGCCCACGGTGCCTTCAGGCCCGAGATCCAGCCGAGGAGAAAGCCGGGGACGGTGAACACCAGCGCCGCCAGTGCAGCCGCCTGGTACATGTCCATCTCAGACCAACCCTTTCCTTGTCCCGCAGGTCACCTGAACCCGAATGAGTCTAACCGCAGGGACGCCCGGCCCCGCGGCGGCTCGCCCCAGAAATCAGGCGTCGCCCGGCAGGCTCCGCCGGTCGCGGGTGGTGGCGGCCCGTTCCGCGTACCGGCCGTCCGTCGGGTAATCAACCCCGACGAGACTCAACCCCCGCGCAGCAGCCACCGGCACCTTCGACGAACGGGAGCGCTCGTCGAGCAGGCCCCGGGTGAAGTCCGTGTCACGACGCCCCTCCCCCACCGCCAGGCAGGCGCCCACCAGGGAGCGGACCATCGACCAGCAGAAGGCGTCCGCGCTCACGCGCGCCTCATACAGTTGGGGTTCCGCCGCGGTGGACACGTCGTGCCAGGTGAACGCGTGCAGGTTCCGCACCGTGGTGGCGTGCGGTTTGGCCTTGCAGAAGGCCGCGAAATCGTGGAGACCGACCAACACCTCGGCCGCCACCTGCATGGAGTCCAGGTCGACCGGTTTCGGCCACGCCGCGGTGTCACGGGCCCGGGTGGGCAACGCACCCCGCGGGTGGGTGGTCACGCGGTAGACGTAGTGACGGCGCAGCGCGGAGAAGCGCGCGTCGAAGCCTTCAGGTGCGACGGTGCAGGAGTGGACGCGAACGTCCTCGGGCAGGAAGCGGCCGAGACGACGCACGAGCCGGGCCGGGTCACCGTCGATGGAGCGCTGCTCCAGGCGGTCGGCAGGCACGTCCAGATGGGCGACCTGCGCCGCGGCGTGCACCCCGGCGTCGGTGCGTCCGGCCACGGTCAGCTCGACGTCCGTGCGCAGGATACGGCCAAGGCCGTCCTCCAGCACCCCCTGGACCGTGCGCAGCTCCCCTACGCCCTGCTTGGCCCAGCCGTGGAAATCCGTGCCGTCATAGGCCAGATCCAGGCGCAGACGCAGCAGACGGGCAGGGTCCTCCGTCTCCGGCGCCACCGCGGACACGATCCCCGGGCTGAGGACGGATGGGGACTCGGGGCGGGGCATGCGGGCGGGGGACCTTCCTGGGCTCTGTTCAATCGGGCGGTGCCGGGCGTCCTCAGGGAAACCGCCCGGTTTCCACTGGAGTATAGGCACCCCACACCGGGGCGCCCGCGGGTGGGCCGCCGGGGCGGGTCAGCGGCGCGGATCGACCCCCTCGTCCGGGTTGCGTCGCTCAGCCTCGGGATGCGTGTCGTCCACCGGTGTCACCGTGCCGTCCTCGTTGACGCGTTCGAGGCGAACCTCCTCGCGGGTGACCGGCACCTCGATGGTGCGGATCTCGGTGACCTGGTACTTGCGCAGTCGGTACTCCCCGCCCAGATCCTGGACCTCCTCCACGGCCCGCTCACCGGTGACGGACACCTCCGGGGTGTCACCGGAGCGGGTGCTCTCGTCTGCCTGGGGTTCCTGATCGGATCGGGGGTCGTCCGTTCGGACGTCGTCTGTGGTGGTCGCACCGAGCTCGGAACCACGCGTGAAAGTGTCCCCCGCCCCCTCTTCGCGGTCACTCCGGCCATCGTGGTCGCGGGAACCATCACGGTCGCCCGCCTCCCGGGAGTCGTGGTAATCGGAAGCCTCGGGAACAGCAGCCACCCCGTAGTGCTGCAGGAGCCGGTTCTCCTGCTCACCGGTCATTCCGTCATCGGAGTCCAGGTCCGGGGCCTCGCTGATGCGCTCCTTCGGGAAGGCAAGGCTCAACCGCTCCCCCTCGAGCCGGCTGCCCCGCAAGGGGACCATGCTCTCGCCCCTGCCGAACAGTCCGTGGGACACCTCGATGAAGGAGGGCTGGCCGGTGCGGTTGTCCAGGTACACCTGTTTCACGGCGCCGAGC
This sequence comes from uncultured Corynebacterium sp., assembly GCA_964431055.1. GTDB lineage: Bacteria > Actinomycetota > Actinomycetes > Mycobacteriales > Mycobacteriaceae > Corynebacterium. The sequence goes on from CAYSIP010000054.1 coordinate 8,544, forward strand.
TTCTCCCCCGAGCTGTCGTATGCGGTGGCGTGGAACAGGTCATTGATCTGAGGGTTCTGACTCATGGTCGCAGTCCTTTTCGGTCGGTGCGTTGACGGTCCCTTGAATCCGACTGTAATCACGCCGATCCGCCCCGGCCGCGGAATGGCCGACGCCCGGTCCGGATGTCCCGCAGTCGGTCATGGCACCGTCGGCACCGAATCCGAGGGCATGAGCGGAGAAACCGACCTGAATCGCCATCCCCGCAGTACAAGCGCACTATCTCATTCCTCCGTCTGCGGTTGCGAGGGTGAGAGTTAGGTGGGAGAGTCTGAGGTGAGCGCGAGATCAAGAGTTCATAACGCTGCACCGGGCAGCCGGGATGCGGGCCCATCCCCGGCCACCCGGGCGGGTTCATCCGGACCCACGGGACCCAGCAAAACGCCCGCGCGCTCATCCGGGGAACCGGGTGCGCGCGGAGGCCGGACCGGAGAATCTCCTGCTCGCGTTCCTGCGCCAGTTCCTTGCCGGGTTCGTGGTGCGGGACGTCCCTGATGATGTCCTCGGGGAAGCCGAGGGCGAGCTGTCCGCCGGTGAGCTTGCTGCCGTGCACCGGGACGCGGCTGCTGCCCATTCCGAACACGCCATGGGCGACCTCGACACAGGAGGGTTGCCCCGCCTCGTCCGTGTACACCTGTGAGACGCTGCCGAGCGCCTCCTGCTCACTGTCGAGCGCTGCGACGCGGTAGAGACGTTCAATCGTCAGGTCAGTGGTCATGATGCGCTCCTCTCCGATTACCCGTTGCGGAGTCGCTGCCGCCATCATCAGAGTCGACGGCAACGGCAACGGCAACGGTGGCCGTTTCGGGAAAGCGCTGTGCCGTGTGGCGTTGTGTGACCGCCGACGGTGGCAGTCATCTTCCACACTAACGACGCCTCTCACCCCGGGGCAGGGCCGACGGCGGGATCCGAACAGGGTTTCGGCCGACGCACCGGTCGCCAGCGCCCCAGGTTGCCCTCCCGCTTTCCCTTCTCAAGGCCGGTGATCAGCCGTTTTCTCCGGGTGACCGCGCACAATACCTGCTCTCCCGACACCGCTGCTTAACTACCTCCCCGCAACCAAAAAGACCACCACGCCGCCTCCCTGATATGGGAGACGGCGCGGCGGTCGCGGCAGAGCCGGTGAAGCTAAGGGGAGAGAATTACTTCTCCTCGGTCTTCTCCTCAGCCGGAGCCTCGGTGGACTCAGCCTCGGCAGCGTCAGCCTCGGCAGCCTCATCGGCAGCCTGGGCGTCGGTGGCCTGCTCGGCCTCGACCTCGGGAGCCTCGGTGGACTCCTCGGCCGGAGCCTCGGTGGTCTCAGCCTGCTTGGAGGCTGCGGCCCGAGCTGCGCGGGTGGCCTCGGAGGTCACGGTCTCCTCAAGAATGAGGGAGATCTGCGACATCGGGGCGTTGTCGCCGGCGCGGTTCTCGAGCTTGACGATGCGGGTGTAGCCACCGTCACGGTTCTCGAACTTCGGGCCGAGCTCGTTGAACAGGTAGTTGACAACGTCCTTGTGCGGGACGTGCTTGAGCACCAGACGACGATCGGCGACGGAGCCGGACTTGGCGCGGGTGATCAGCTTCTCGACGTAGGGGCGAAGGACCTTCGCCTTGGCGTCGGTGGTCTTGATGGCACCGTGCTCGAACAGAGCGGCAGCCAGGTTGGACAGGATCCGCTTCTGGTTTACCGGAGAGCCGCCGAGACGGGCGCCTTTCTTCGGGGTAGGCATTTAAGTACTCCTCGTGTACGGATTGGGTGAGCGCGACGGATTCCCGGACCTCGGTGAGGCCGGGAACCCTGGCGGGGCGTCTTACTCGGAACCTTCAACCTCAAGGTCGACGTAGTCGCCGGTCTCGGCGTCATATCCCTCAAGCATGGAGGGGTCGAAGTCCTCGGGGGCATCCTTCAGGGTCAGACCCAGGCTGGCGAGCTTGATCTTCACTTCGTTGATCGACTTCTGCCCGAAGTTGCGGATATCCAGCAGATCCGACTCGGTGCACTCAGCGAGCTCACCGACGGTGTGGATTTCCTGGCGCTTCAGGCAGTTGTAGGAGCGCACAGAGAAGTTCAGATCCTCGATCGGCATGCCGTAAGCGGCGATGTACTCCGTCTCCTGCGGGGACGGGCCGATCTCGATGCCCTCGGCGGCGGTGTTCAGCTCGCGAGCGAGGCCGAACAGCTCAACCAGGGTCTTGCCTGCCGACGCCACGGCGTCACGGGCGGTGATGGAGTTCTTGGTCTCGACGTCGATGATCAGCTTGTCGAAGTCCGTGCGCTGCTCAACACGGGTGGCCTCGACCTTGTAGCTGACCTTGAGCACCGGCGAGTAGATCTGGTCGACCGGGATCCGGCCGACGTCTCCGCTCGCGGTGGCGGCCGCGGGAACGTAGCCACGGCCACGCTCCACGACCAGCTCGATGTCGATCTTGGCCTGCTCGTTGAGGGTCGCGATGTGCAGATCCGGGTTGTGGATCTCCACGCCGGCCGGCGGCTGGATGTCGCCGGCGGTGACCGCTCCCGGGCCCTCCTTGCTCAGGTACATGACGACCGGCTCATCAGAGTCGGAGGACAGCACCAGTCCCTTGATGTTCAGGATGATCTCGGAGACATCCTCCTTGACACCGCTGATCGTGGTGAACTCGTGGAGCACACCGTCGATCTTCACGCTGGTCACGGCCGCGCCCGGGATGGACGACAGCAGGGTCCGGCGCAGGGAGTTGCCGAGGGTGTAACCGAAGCCGGGTTCCAGCGGTTCGATGACGAACCGGGAACGAGCGGAATCTACGTATTCCTCGGTGAGCGTGGGACGCTGGGAAATGAGCATGGAACTCTCCTTGTGTGACGCCCGCTATTTGACGTCGGTAGGCATAAGGATGAAGGGGTGAAGATTCCTGTGGCCGGACGACCCGGATGGGGCCACCGGCCGCAGAAGATTACTTCGAGTAGAACTCGACGATGAGCTGCTCCTGCAGCGGCACGTCGATCTGGGCGCGCTCGGGCAGCTGGTGCACGAGGATGCGCAGGGTGGACGGAACGACCTGCAGCCAGGCCGGAACGACCGCGTCGACGAGGGTGTCCAGGGCCTCCTCGAACCAGATCATCTGGCGGGACTTCTCACGCACGTCGATGATGTCGTACTGCGACACCTGGAAGGAAGGCACATTGACCTTCTTGCCGTTGACGAGGAAGTGTCCGTGGGAGACGAGCTGACGGGCCTGGCGGCGGGTGTGTGCCAGGCCAGCGCGGTAGACCACGTTGTCGAGACGGGACTCGAGCATGATGACAAGGTTGTCACCGGTCTTGCCCGGACGACGGTTGGCCTCGGCGTAGTAGCGACGGAACTGCTTCTCCATCACGCCGTAGGTGAAACGAGCCTTCTGCTTCTCCTGCAGCTGCAGGAGGTACTCAGACTCCTTGATGCGGGCGCGGCCAGCCTGACCCGGAGGGTAGGGGCGACGCTCGAATGCCATGTCTCCGCCGACGAGGTCGACGCGGAGGCGGCGGGACTTGCGGGTTACAGGGCCGGTATAACGTGCCATGAGTTGCTTACCTCTTCCTTTCCCTGATTAAACGCGACGACGCTTCGGCGGACGGCAGCCGTTGTGCGGCTGGGGCGTCACGTCCGAGATCGAGGACACCTCGAGGCCGGCGGCCTGGAGGGAGCGGATAGCGGTCTCACGGCCCGAGCCCGGACCCTTGACGAAAACGTCGACCTTCTTCATGCCGTGATCCATCGCCTTGCGGGCGGCGTTCTCGGCGGCCATCTGCGCGGCGAACGGGGTGGACTTACGGGAGCCCTTGAACCCGACGTGGCCGGAGGAGGCCCAGGAGATGACAGCACCGTGCGGGTCCGTGATGGACACGATGGTGTTGTTGAAGGTGGACTTGATGTAAGCGTGGCCCTGGGCCACATTCTTCTTTACGACGCGACGGCCGGTGCGGCGTGCGCCAGAGCGTGTCTTCGGAGGCATGTGTTACTTCTTCTTTCCGGCGATCGTCTTCTTGGGACCCTTGCGCGTACGGGCGTTGGTCTTGGTGCGCTGGCCGCGGACGGGGAGTCCACGACGGTGACGCAGACCCTGGTAGGAACCGATCTCGATCTTGCGGCGGATGTCGGCCTGGACCTCGCGGCGGAGGTCACCCTCGACCTTCCAGGAAACCTCGATCACGTCACGCAGGGAAGCGATCTGCTCGTCCGTGAGGTTGTCGGTACGCAGGTCGGGAGAGACACCGGTCTCCTCGAGCAGCTTGGCGGCACGGGCGGGCCCGATACCGTAAATGTAGGTGAGTGCAACCTCCATGCGCTTATTGCGCGGAAGGTCAACACCAGCTAGACGTGCCATATGGCAGCACCTTTCGGGTTGTTACGGTGGTTTTCTCCCTGCCCGTCCCCACCAATCAGTACTTTGCCCAGACCGAGACTGGACGATGGACCGAGATCCGTGGGGCTCCAGCCACCGCGGCCGGAGGTAAGGGGGGTGCGCACCACGTCAGACGCGGTCATGCGCACGGCGGAGCAGGGAGGCGGATGGTTCTTACTTGTAGCGGTAGACGATGCGTCCGCGGGTCAGATCGTACGGAGAAAGCTCCACGACGACGCGATCCTCGGGGAGGATACGGATGTAGTGCTGGCGCATCTTGCCACTGATGTGAGCGAGAACCTTGT
>CAYSIP010000055.1:0-13180 GCA_964431055.1 uncultured Corynebacterium sp.
CAAGTGTCAGCTTCATTACTTGTAGTTCCTTGTCTGCAGCGGGATCGATTCGAAGTAGAGGGGCTCGGCGTGGCGGATGAACCCACCGTCGACGGACGGCTCCCACGCGGAGACGAAGCACCAGTTCTCATCGTCCCGCTCTGCCTCGCCGTCCTCGGAGAGGTGATCGTCGCGGAAGTGGGCGCCACAGGACTCGTCGCGGTCGAGGGCGTCAACGCACATGAGCTCACCCAGGTCGATGTAGTCGGCCACGCGGCCGGCGTACTCGAGGGCCTGGTTCATGTAGTTCTGCTCACCCGGGACCTGGACGTTGGTCCAGAAGTCCTCGCGCAGGGCGCGGATCTTGTCGATGGCCTCGGTGAGGTCCTTCACGTTGCGGGACACGCCGCAGGCGAAGTACAGGATCTCGCCCAGCTGGCGGTGGTAGTAGTCCGCGCCGTGCGGGTTGGGGCCCTGGATGTTGAGCAGACGCTCGTTGCGGGACTGGGCACGCTGGACTGCGGCCAGCGCCTCCGGAGAGTCCTCGGCCAGCTTCTCCTCACCCAGCAGCGGCGCCAGGTAATTCGGGATGGTGAAGGGCAGGGTGAACCAGCCGTCCACCGAGGCCGAGAGCAGCGAGTTCGCACCCAGGCGGTTGGCGCCGTGGTAGGTCCAGGACGCCTCACCGGCGCAGAACAGACCCGGAATGGAGGTCATCTCGTTGAAGTCGGTCCACAGGCCACCCATGGTGAAGTGACAGGTGGGCGCGATGCGCATCGGAGTGGTGTACGCGTCCTCGCCGATGGCCTCCTCGTACATCTGGATCAGGTTCGAGTAGCGCTCGCGGATGGTGTCCTTGCCGAGACGCTCGATGGCGTCACGGAAGTCCAGATACGCGGAGTTGTACAGCGGGCCCACGCCGAGACCGGCGTTGATCTGCTGGGAGATCGCACGGGAGGCGACATCGCGCGGGACCAGGTTGCCGAAGGCCGGGTAACGGCGCTCGAGGAAGTAGTCGCGCTCATCATCCGGGATGGAGTTCGGGTCGCGGTCGTCCTTCGGGTTCTTCGGCGACCAGATGCGGCCGTCGTTACGCAGCGACTCCGACATCAGGATGGTCTTGGACTGCCAGGTCGCGTTGACCGGCAGGCCCGTCGGGTGGAACTGGATGAACGCCGGGGAGGCGAAGTAGGCGCCCTGCTCGTAGGCGCGCATCAGAGCCGAGGCGTTGGAGTTCTTGGCCAGCGTGGACATGTGGTACACGTTGCCGTAACCGCCGGTGGCCAGGAGCACTGCGTGACCGGTGTAGGGGGTCAGCTCGCCGGTGATCAGGTTGCGGGTGACGATGCCCTCGCAACGCTTCTGGCCGTCACGCTCGGTGACGATCAGGTCGACCATGTCGTTGTGGGTGAACAGCTCGACGTTGCCCAGGCCGACCTGGCGGGTCAGCGCGGAGGCGGTCGACAGCTGGAGCTGCTGACCCGTCTGGCCGCGGGTGTAGTAGGTGCGGGAGACCTGCACGCCACCGAAGGAACGGGTGGCGAGAGTGCCGCCGTACTCGCGGGCGAACGGGGCGCCGATGGCGTTCATGTGGTCGATGACGCGGACGGACTCGACGGCCAGGCGCCAGCAGTCGGACTCGCGGGCGCGGTAGTCGCCGCCCTTGACGGTGTCCTTGACGTGGCGGTAGGCACCGTCGTTGTCGACCTTCTTGCCGCGGGCGGAGTTCACGCCACCCTGCGCGGCGATGGAGTGCGCACGACGCTGGGCGTCGTGGTAGGTGAAGACCTTCACGTTGTAACCGAGCTCACCGAGGGCTGCGGCGGCCGCGGCACCGGCCAGGCCGGTGCCGACGACGAGCACGGTGAACTTGCGGCGGTTCAGGGGGGAGACCAGGTTCATGTGGTCTTTCTGGTACTCCCACATGTCCTTGGTCGGGACGCCCTTCGGCTCAGCCGAATCCAGGATGGTGCCGGGGACGACGCCCTCGACGGCCGACGCCGGCTGGACGAACTCGGCGCGGGCCACGGTTTCAGTGTTGCTCATGTTTTTCTTTCTCTCCCTGACCTTGCTGATCTAGCTGACCCAGCCGGCTGCTACAGACAGCGGCATGATGATGTTGCCGATCACGACGATCGCCGGCACCAGGTAGGCGACGACGAGCAGGATCTGGCGCCAACGACGACCGGTGATACCCAGGTCGGAGACTGCCAGCCAGATGCCGTGCGACAGGTGCAGGAACAGCACCAGGTTGGCGATGATGTAGAAGATCGCCACCGGCCAACGGCTGAAGGTCGCGATCATGTTGGCGTAGACCGCACCGTGCTCGAAGGTCTCCGGGGCCGCCGGGGCGACGCCGAGCGTCAGATCGAGGATGTGGAAGATGATGAACAGCAGCAGAATGATGCCGGTGATCAGCATGGAGCGGGCGCTGACGGCGCCCAGGCCACCCACCAGGTCCGTGCGCTTGAACTTGCCCCGGGATTCACGGCCCCGCTTGTTGAGCGCGAAAGCGCCGTAGATATGCAGTACCAACGCAACCAGCAGCACGATGCGAAGGAACCAGAGAATGGATTCACGCGGGAAAAGCGGCTCACCCACGGTGCGCAGGAACTCGCCGTACTCGTCGAGCGCGGCGACCCCACCGTGGTCGGGCATATAGAGTTTCAGGTTACCGACCATGTGGACGAGAACGTAGAGTCCGAAGATCAGGCCAGTGACCGCCATGGTCAGCTTGATGGCCCAGGTCGGGTAGGACGGCAGCGTGCGCAGCGGCCGCTCAGTGATCTTGCCGTGGACGATTGCGTCACGGTCAGCGTTTTTAACAGTCATGGCACCTCCAGTGTCGCTCATACCTTACGGGGGCACCCCCGGTGGAGACCACTTCCGGTCACCCCGACCGGAGGTCTGGACCACTTTCCGTCGGCCGATAAAGGACTGGTAAGGATACACTTACCTAGTACATGGCAGGAAAAAAGTGGTGCCTGCCACGCCGCTTGTGGGCAAATCAACGTTCCGGCCACTCCCCACCCCCGGACTGTGAAGTTGGTCACCGGGCCCGATCAGGGCGGGTCGCCTCACCCCGATAGGTGTCAATCTTTCGATCCATACGCCCCTGTAAACGGTTTCCCACCACAACATTCGCCATTCGAGTGAAGTGGTCAACACATTCTTCGCAAGAACCTGTCCCCAGTGACCATCATCACGCTAGTATGTTCGCCATGGGAAAGACCTACGTCGGATCGCGCCTGCGTCAGCTGCGCCGCGAACGCGACCTCAGCCAGGCCTCGCTGGCGGCCACCCTCGGCCTGTCCGCCAGTTACGTCAACCAGATCGAGCACGACGTCCGGCCGTTGACGGTCCCGGTGTTGTTGCGCATCACCGAGGCCTTCGGAGTGGACGCCACCTTCTTCTCCCGTGACGACGACTCGCGCCTGCTCGCCGAGATCCAGGACGTCGTGCTGGACAAGGAGCTGTGCCCCTCCCCCGTCGATCTGCAGGAGCTGTCCGAGCTGGTCTACAACCACCCGTCGATCGCCCGGACGATGGTGGACATGCACCGCCGTTACCGCAACGTGCGCGACAAACTCTCCATCGCCACGGACACCCGCCGCCGGGTGGACCCTGACGTGCCGGTGACGAACACGCAGGCGCTGTCGATGCCGCACGACGAGGTGCGGGACTTCTTCTACGCCCGCCAGAACTACCTCGACGCCCTTGACACCACCGCCGAGGGCATCTCCTCCGAGCTGGGGATCGAACGCTTCGGCATCCGGGACGCGGAGGACGCGCTCGCCCGCCGCCTGCATGACCGGCACGGCGTGGAGATCATCACCTCCTCCGAACTCGACGGCACCCTGCACCAGTTCGACCGCGACGCCGGCCGTCTGGAGCTCGCCAGCCAGCTGGCCACCGGGCAGCGGGCCTTCCGTATGGCCGCCGAACTGGCCTATCTCGAAGCCGGCGATGCCATCGAGGACCTGGTGTCCGAAGAAAACTTCACCTCCGAGGCCTCCACGAACCTTGCCCGCCGGGGCGTGGCCAGCTACTTCGCGGCCGCCGTGATCCTGCCCTACCGCACCGTCCATTTGGAGGCGGAGCGCTCCGGTTACGACGTGGAGTACCTGCGCCAGGTCTTCGGCGTCGGTTACGAGACCGTCGCCAGTCGCCTGTCCACGCTGCAGCGCCCAAACCTGCGGGGGATCCCGTTCACCTTCGTGCGCGTCGACCGGGCCGGCAACATGTCCAAGCGGCAGTCCGCCACCGGTTTCCATCTGGCACATTCGGGCGGGACCTGCCCGCTGTGGAACATCTACGAGACGTTCACCAATCCGGGCACCATCATGCGCCAGCTGGCGCAGATGCCCGACGGACGCAACTACCTGTGGATCGCGCGCACGGTGCGCCACCACCAGGGACGGTTCGGGCAGACCGGCAAGCTCTTCGCCATCGGGCTGGGCTGCGAGGCCCGCCACGCCGACCGCACGGTCTACGCCGACGGGCTCGAGCTCGACGACCTGTCGGGGGCCACCCCGATCGGCGCCGGTTGCCGCGTCTGCCCCCGCGAGAAGTGCGCGCAGCGCGCGTTCCCCCCGATCCACGAGGAGATCACGATCAACGCCCACCGCTCGTCCATCGCGCCGTACTGAGTTCAGTCAGCATTTTCGTCGCTGTAGTGCCCGGCCTGCTTGCGGCGCTCGTATTCACGCAGGTTGTAAGTGGCGCTGCGGATCTCCACGTCCCGGTCGAAATTCGAACCGAGTGCCCCGGCCAAGGTTCCCAGGGAGGCGCTCAGCCAGCCGATCGAAAGATAGGTGGAGAGGCCGACGGTGCGTTCCACCTGCCGCTCAAGATAGGCCTCGGGGATGACCACGAGCGCGGCGACCATCATGCCCGCCCACGCCAACCCGTAGATCAGCAGGGCCGTCATGCCGATGGTGCCCACGGTGGCCAGGTTGTCGATGCGCTCGCGCCAGCGGGATTCCTGGGTGCCGCCGCGCTGCCACAGGCGGTTGTGGATGATCAGCCAGGACGTGAAACCAACCACCGCGAAAACGCTGATCAGCATCAGACGCAGGGTCGTCAATTCCTCCGCCAACATCCAGATGGAGCCGTAGAAGATACCGAATCCGCCGGTGGCGGCCATGGCGGCCAGCGAACCAGACAGCACCGGCAAAAGGTGTCCCGGCTCGTTGCAGCGCACCATGCCGACGAGCATGCGCAACGTACGGCCGCGATGGTCGAGGATCCGGGTGAGGACCTCGGCTGAATCGTCGGATTCCTCTCCCTCCCGGTCCGGGCCGCGACCGGGAGTTCCCAGGATGGGGACGTCGTGTTCGATCAGACTCGTCAGCTCTCGGCGGAGGCGTCGTTTCGCGCCTATGAGCCCGAGGGCGGGCAGGCTGATCAGGACCGCGGGGTCGCGTTTTGCCCGCTGGCTGACGACGGGCCGCTCCCAGGCGGTCAACGGCAGGTCCGTCACGTAGATCATGCGATCCCAATCGTTCACCTTGAGGATCCGCTCCGCGTGGTCGGAAATCATCACGTCCCCGTCCGGGGACATGGGGACAGTCTCGACCCGGAACTCCACCTTTCCGATGCCAGGGTAGTCACCGGTCATGACGGGGATGTCGAACTCATCCGTCCGGTGCTCGATATTGTCCAGCATCCCGGTGAGCGCCCCCGTGACCTCGCGCTCTGGCTTGCCCTTGTCGGCCAGAATCCCGATAGTGCCCATCAGGCACCTCCCTGTGCTTTCTCCGTAATTGCGGAAGGGGCCTCCATTCGGAGGCCCCTGGTGCTGTGGCGGAAGCGACGACGGACGGGGCGTCCGTCCCCGGCGGTGTCTAGAAGTTGATCATCTCACCCATGACGCCCTCGGCGGCTTCCTTCATCGCCTCGGACATCGTCGGGTGGATGTGGACGCTGCGGCCGATCTCCTCGGTGGTCAGATCGAAGCGCTGGGCGAGTGCCAGCTCCGGCATGAGCTCGGAGACGTTGGCGCCGACCATGTGGGCGCCGAGCAGTTCACCGAACTCGCCGTCAGCGACGATCTTGACGAAACCGGCGGGCTCGCCGAGTCCCTGGGCCTTGCCATTCGCGGTGAACGGGAAGGTGGAGACCTTGATCTCGCGGCCGGCGAACTTCTCCTTGGCCTGTGCCTCGGTGTAGCCGAAGGACGCGACCTGCGGGTTGCAGAAGGTCGCGCGCGGCATCATCTGGTAATCGCCCAGCTCCTGGGTCTCCGCGCCGGCGATGGTCTCGGCGGCGACGACGCCCTGCGCCTCGGCGACGTGCGCCAGCTGCAGCTTGGCGGTGACGTCACCGATGGCGTAGATGCCGTCGACGTTCGTGCGCATGCGGTCGTCGATGGCGATGGCGCCACGCTCGGTGAGCTCGACGCCGGCGTTCTCCAGACCGAAGCCCTCGACGCGCGGGGCGAAGCCGATGGAGATCAGGACGCGATCGACCTTGAGGGTGTCGGTCTTGGAGCCGTCCTTCGACTCGACGTCAACCTCCACGACGTCGCCCTTGTCATTGACGCCGGTCGTCTTGTAACCGGTCAGCAGCTTCACGCCCAGCTTCTTGTACTGCTTGGCGATCTCCTTGGAGACGTCCGCGTCCTCGTTCGGCAGGACGCGGTCCATGAACTCCACGATGGTGATGTCCACGCCGTAGTTGGCCAGGACGTAGGCGAATTCCATGCCGATCGCACCGGCGCCGACAATGACCATCGAATCGGGCAGGTCCTTGTCGAGGATCTGCTCCTCGTAGGAGACGACGTTGCCGCCGATCTCCACGCCCGGCAGGGAGCGGACCACGGAGCCGGTGGCGATGATGCAGTCGTCGAAGGTGAGGGTCTTGCCGGAGTCCTTGCCCTCGGTGATCTCGATGGTCTTGGCGTCCTTGAAGGAACCCAGGCCGTCGATCTCGGTGATCTTGTTCTTCTTCATCAGGAAGTGGACGCCCTTGACGATCCCGCCGGAAACCTTGCGGGAACGGTCGTGGGCGACACCGAAATCGAAGGACACATCACCGGAGATACCGAAGGTCTTCGCCTCGTGGTTGAAGGTGTGGGCCACCTCCGCATTCTTCAGCAGCGACTTGGAGGGGATGCAGCCGACATTGAGGCAGACACCACCCCAGTACTGCTTCTCCACGACGGCTACCTTCTTGCCGAGCTGGGCCGCACGGATGGCGGCGACGTAGCCACCGGGGCCCGCGCCGAGTACTACAACGTCATAATGTTCAGTCACGACCACAAGGATACGTAACTGTGGCCGATGGCGTGAACGCTTGTCCCCTCCTACGCGCCCTCCGGAAAACACGGCACCCCGCCACCCGCCAACCGGAAACTGTGACCGGGCGGGGGGTGACGGGGTGGGACCGACGGAATCAGGCCGTCGGGCGGGGAAACGCCTCTAGAACGAACCGAGGTTCAGTGCGATGACGGAGGAGGCGGAGGAACCCGCGTGAACCAGCTGGCCGAGGAAGGTGTTGATGGCGACGATGATCTGCTCAAAGATATTCATGCGGGGCTTCTTTCTGTCGTGGCGTTTCAGTTCTGGTCGGTAACGGCCGGGAAGGGACGCCACGAGGGGCGTCCGAACCTGCGACCCCAGTATGTTGCAACGTCCCCTGTGCCTCAAATGTTACGTTTTCGACATCCAGGCGCAGGGCCGACGGAGCGAGGCCCCGGCCACGGCGCGTTTTGCCCACCCCCGTCCACCCCGGTAGCTTGTCCCCGGGCAACGGGCTCTGTCCCCTGGCGGGGGCCGCCACCGACAGAAAGGCCTCGTGCATGACTCTTCGACGAATCACCACCACCGCAGTGGCGGCCGCCGGCGCGCTCGTGGCGGCCCTCACCGCGGGCGTCGGCACGCAGCTTCCGGCATTCGCCGCCGAACTGACCCCCGCGAACGTCGCGGGCGACGCGCCGACGGCCGTCCTTTCCGGGGACGTCCCGCCGCTGACGGAGGAATCGCCGTTCTGGCGGCACGCCGTGGCGGAGACCGGTGGGCGGGCCCGGGAGGTTCTCGCCTGGTCCCCGTCCATGGACCGCACCGTGCCTCTGGCCGTGCTCACCGCGGAACCCGGCGCGCCCACCCTCTACCTGCTCAACGGCGCCGACGGTGGGGAAGGAGCGGCGAACTGGATCGAGCAGTCGAGCGTCCTGGACTTCTACGCCGACAAGAACGTCAACGTCGTGATCCCCATGGCGGGCGCGTTCTCCTACTACACCGACTGGCTGGAGGAGAATCCCCAGCTGGGCGGTCGGCAGCGGTGGGAGACCTTCCTGACCACGGAACTACCCGGCCCGATGGAGGCACACCTGGGGGCCGGACCGCAGCGCGCCATCGCCGGGATGTCCATGTCGGCGACGTCGTCGCTGCTGCTCGCCCAGCACAACCCGGGCTTCTATGACGCCGTCGGCTCCTTCTCCGGGTGCGCGGCCACCACCTCGCCGATGGGGCGCACATACGCGGAAATCACCGTCGACCGCGGGGGCGGCACCGTCGACCAGATGTGGGGAGCGCCCGACTCCCCCTACGCACTCCACAACGACGCGCTGCTCAACGCGGAGAAACTGCGCGGCACCGAGCTCTACATCTCCAACGGCTCCGGGCTCGCGGGGCGATGGGACCTGCCTTCCTCCCCGCGCTTGACGGGTTTCGACCAGGCACAGACCTCTGAGGCGGTGGCCACCACCGTGGGCGTCGGCGGGCTCATCGAGGCGGCGACCAACACCTGCACCCATGATCTGAAGGCCAGGCTGGACGCGCTGGAGATTCCCGCGGACTACAACTTCACCCCCACCGGCACCCACTCCTGGGGCTACTGGGAGGACGCGCTGGCCGACTCCTGGCCCACCTTCGCCCGTGCTTTTGCAGGTTCGGGGGCAGGACCCCAGCACAATCGGGGGTGAGCCGTTAACATCATCCGAAGTAGATACGATGTCAATCTATGAGCGCGTGGCGAATCGACGACAGTCGGGGCCACGCCCCTTCACAGCCCGCCGGGACCGCCCCCGCCCGCCGGTGCTCGACACCACGACCAGGAAGCCACAGCATGAAGTTCCTCCGCAGCATCGCAGCCCCCCTCGCGGCGCTCTCCGTCGCGGCCGGCGTTTTCGCCGCCCCCGTCGCCGGCGCCTCCGAGATCACCCCGGAGCAGGTCGCGGGTGACGCCGCCCAGGCCACCATCTCCCCACTGCGCTCGGGCGTCGCCGCCGACCGCACCTGGAGGCAGAAGACCGCGGACAACGACCGCGTCCTGCATCTGCAGGCCTACTCGCCGTCGATGGGTCGCGATATCCCGATCGCCGTGATCACCCCGGCGGACAACTCCAAGCCGCGTCCCACGCTCTACATGCTCAACGGCGCCGGTGGGGCTGAGCAGAACATGGACTGGATCTCCCGCTCCCCGATCCTGGACGTCTACGACGACAAGAACGTCAACGTCGTGATCCCCATGGAGGGCGCGTTCTCCTACTACACCGACTGGCGGCAGACCCCCGGCACCGGTTACCTGCAGGAGGACCAGAAGTGGGAGACCTTCCTGACCAAGGAGCTGCCCGGCCCGCTCGAGGATCACCTGAACGCCAGCAACGAGCGCGGCATCGCCGGCATGTCCATGTCCGCGACCTCCGCCCTGCTGCTCGCCGAGTTGAACCCGGGCTTCTATGACACTGTCGGTTCCTACTCCGGCTGCGCCGCCACCTCCGACCCCGCCAGCCGCCTCATGGCCGAGCTGACCGTCAACCGTGGTGGCGGCACCGTCGACCAGATGTGGGGCCCCATGGGTGATCCCAACACCTACCGCAACGACGCCCTGATCAACGCCGAGGGCCTGCGCGGCACCGACATCTACGTGTCCAACGCCTCCGGCCTGGCCGGCGCCGTCGACCTGCCCGGCCATTACATCGAGCAGGGCGTGAGCCCCTCCGCCGCCTCCTCCGGTGCCGCGACCCTGATCATCGAGGGCGGCGTCATCGAGGCCGCCACCAACGTGTGCACCCACAACCTCAAGGCGAAGCTCGACTCCCTGGACATCCCCGCCGACTGGAACTTCCGCCCCACCGGCACCCACTCCTGGAACTACTGGAACCAGGACCTGTGGGACTCCTGGCCGACCTTCGACCGCGCCTTCACCACCCACAAATAGGTCGCGCGTCTGATCCCTGACGGAGGGAATGTGAGGGAGCGGCCCGGACCAACTGGTTCGGGCCGCTCCCTTTTTGGTGTCCATTTGAAATCATCATTGATGTGCCTGACAATGCAACACAGCCGGGCATCGGTTACCAACGCCCCACCGCCCCTCTTCCCGATAGTTAGTTGAGCCCATGAGATTTCTGCGCAGCACCCTTCCCGCCCTTGCCCTCGCCGGTGGCCTTCTGGCTGTCCCGGTGGCCGGCGCGGCCGAACTGACCCCCGCCGACGTCGTCGGTGACGCCCAGGTGGGAACCATCTCCGCCCTGGATGCCCCCGTCACGGAGGCCTCGCCTGAGTGGCGCACCGCCGCCCGGGAGTGGATGGCGCAGGACCCGGCGCGGGAGGGCCGGATCGAGGAGCTGAACGTCTTCTCGCCGTCGATGGGCCGGGACATCCCGGTGGCGGTGGTGCACGCGGCGGACAAATCGACCCCGCGCCCCACCCTGTACATGCTCAACGGCGCCGGTGGCGCGGAGCAGGACAACGACTGGATCACGCTGTCCCCCATCCTGGACGTCTACGAGGACAAGAACGTCAACCTGGTCATCCCGATGGAGGGCGCGTTCTCCTATTACACCGACTGGTTGGAGACCCCCGGTGACGGTTACCTGCAGGAACCCCAGATGTGGGAGACCTTCCTGACCAAGGAACTGCCCGGGCCCATCGAGGAGCAGCTGGGCGCCAGCCACGAGCGCGCCATCGCCGGTTTCTCCATGTCCGCGACCTCCTCCCTGCTGCTGGCCCAGCACAACCAGGGTTTCTATGACGCCGTGGGGTCCTTCTCCGGTTGCGCCCTGACCTCCTACCCGCTGGAGTACGAGTACCTGCGCCTGACCACCAACCGGGGTGGTGGTGAGCCGGAGCAGATGTGGGGCCCGCAGGGCAACCCGTACAACGTCTACAACGACGCCCTCGTCAACGCAGAGAAGCTGCGCGGCACCGCGCTCTACGTCTCCAACGGTTCCGGCCTGGCCGGGGAGACGGACCTGCCGGGTCATTTCCTCCGCCAGGGTTATGACCAGACGGTCGCCTCCGTCAGCGCCGCGGTCCTGCAGGGGGAGGGCGGCATCATCGAGGCGGCCACCAACGCCTGCACCCACCACCTGAAGTCGAAGCTGGACTCGCTGGACATCCCCGCCGACTGGAACTTCCGCCCCACCGGCACCCACTCCTGGAACTACTGGAAGCAGGACCTCTACGACTCCTGGCCGACCTTCGACCGGGCCTTCACCACCCACAAGTAGACGTAGACTGCCGGGAATGGACACCCACAACACATTCCCCACAGACATCGACCCCGCTCTGCTGGAACCGATCGACGGAAGCGAAGCCCTCGCCTGGGCGACGCGCTGGTCGGAGTCCACCGAGACGGGTGTCGACAAGCATCCCGAGCGCCCGGGGCTGCAGAGTCGGATCCTCGCCGCCCTCGACGTCGACGACCGCATCCCCTTCGTGGCCCGGCGCGGCGGGCACCTCTACAACTTCTGGCGCGACGCCGAGCACCCCCGCGGGTTGTGGCGGCGCACGACGCTGGAGTCCTATCTCACCGACGAGATCGAGTGGGAGGTGCTCATCGACGTCGATGCCCTCGCCGGGGCGGAGGACGAGAGCTGGGTGTGGAAGGGCGCGACCGTGCGGGCGCCCGAATACGACCGTGCGCTGGTGCGCCTGTCACGTGGCGGAGCGGACGCGACCGTCATCCGGGAATTCGACCTGGAGGCAGTCGCGTTCGTCGAGGACACCCCCTTCACGCTGCCGGAGGCGAAATCCAACGTCAGCTGGGTGGACCTCGACACCGTGCTGGTGGGCACCGACACCGGCGAGAGCTCCCTGACCACCTCCGGATATCCCGCGCAGTCGCGCATGTGGCGGCGCGGGCAGGCTGTCGGGGACGCGGAGGTCTACAGCTCCGGTTCGCGTGACGACGTCGCCGCCGGGGCCTCCGCGGACCGCACCCCCGGCTTCGAGCGGATCATCGCCTACCGCGCCCTCGACTTCTACCGTTCGCTGCGCTTCGTCTCCGTCGGGGACCAGCTGCGGGCCGTCGAGGTGCCCGAGGACTGCGAGACCGCGATTCACCGTCAGTGGCTGTTCGTCCTGCCCCGCACCGACTTCGCCGGCATCCCCGCCGGCGGGCTCGGCGTGATCGAGCTCGATCGTTTCCTCGCCGGCGAGCGCGACGTGCGCCCGGTCTTCGAACCCACCGCGCACACCTCCCTGCAGTCGATGGCGTTCACCGAGGGAAAGGTGGTGCTCACGCTGCTCACCGACGTGGTGACGCAGCTGCGGGTCGTCGGGCTGGACGATCCCGCCGGTGAACAGCAGGCCATCGATCTGCCCGAGCTGGTCACCGCGGGCGTGGTGGCCACCAGTCCGCTCAACGGCGATGAGGTGTGGTTGACCACCTCATCCTTCACCGAGCCGACCACGCTGTACCGGCTTGACCTTTCCGAGTCGCTGACGCCGGTGGCCGTGAAGCAGGCGCCCGCGCTTTTCGACGCCGCCGGTTGCGAGACCCGCCAGCACTGGGCCACCTCCGCCGACGGCACGAAGGTCCCCTACTTCATCACCGGCCGCTTCGAGCAGGGGCCCCGACCAACGCTGGTCGGCGGTTACGGCGGCTTCGAGGTCTCCCTGACGCCCGGTTATTCCGGGGTGCGGGGCCTGTCCTGGCTGGAGCGCGGCAACTTCTTCGTCCAGCCCAACCTGCGCGGCGGCGGGGAATTCGGCCCCGACTGGCACTCCCAGGTGGTCAAGACCAACCGGCACAAAGTGTGGGAGGACCACCGGGCGGTGCTGGAGGACATCGTGGAGCGCGGATACTGCAGCTCCGGGCAGATCGCCATCCGCGGCGGTTCCAACGGCGGGTTGCTGACCTCCGGTGCGCTGAACAAGTACCCCTCGGCCTTCGGCGCGGCCGTGGTCCAGGTGCCCCTGACCGACATGCTGCGCTATCACACCTGGTCAGCCGGGGCGTCGTGGATGGCCGA
>CAYSIP010000056.1:0-13170 GCA_964431055.1 uncultured Corynebacterium sp.
CGTACCCGGATTCGGTGGCACGGGCCTTCGTGGCCGAGGCTGCGGACTCGGGGGTGGACATCTTCCGCATCTTCGACGCCCTCAACGACGTCGAGCAGATGCGCCCGGCCATCGAGGCGGTGCGCGCCACCGGCACCGCCGTCGCGGAGGTCGCGCTCTGCTACACCGGCAACCTCACCGATCCGGACGAGAAGCTCTACACCCTCGACTACTACCTCGATCTCGCCCAACAGTGCGTCGACGCCGGCGCCCACATCCTGGCGATCAAGGACATGGCGGGTCTCCTGCGTCCGGCTGCGGCGAAGAAACTGGTCACCGCCCTGCGCGAGCGCTTCGACCTGCCGGTGCACCTGCACACCCATGACACCGCCGGCGGCCAGCTGGCCACGCTGATGGCCGCGATCGAGGCGGGCGTGGACGCCGTCGACGTCGCCGACGCCTCCATGTCCGGCACCACCTCCCAGGTCTCCGCCTCCGCGCTGGTGGCCGCGCTCGAGGACACCGAGCGTGACACCGGCATCCCCCTGGAGGCGGTGACTGCGATGGAGCCGTACTGGGAGATCGTCCGCACCATGTACAAGCCCTTCGAGTCCGGCCTCAGCTCGCCCACGGGGCGGGTCTACCGCCACGAGATCCCCGGCGGGCAGCTGTCCAACCTGCGCCAGCAGGCCATCGCCCTGGGACTCGGCGAGCGCTTCGAGGCCATCGAGGACATGTACACCGCAGCGGACGCCATCCTCGGCCACCTGGTCAAGGTCACCCCGTCCTCGAAGGTCGTCGGCGACCTCGCCCTGGCCATGGTGGGCATGGGCGTGGACCCGCAGGAACTCGCGGACGATCCCGGGAAGTTCGACATCCCCGACTCCGTGATCAACTTCCTCGCCGGGGAACTGGGCACCCCTCCGGGTGGCTGGCCCGAGCCCTTCCGTTCGAAGGCGCTGAAGAACCGCAACGTCAAGATCGGGGTGACCGAGATCAGCGAGGAGGACTCGAAGGCCCTCAACGCCGACTCGGAGACCCGTCGCGCCACGCTGAACCGCCTGTTGTTCCCCGGCCCGACCAAGGAGTACCTGGCGAACAAGGCCAAATACGGCGACCTGGCCCTGCTGCACACCCGCGACTTCCTCTACGGGCTGACCCAGGAGCGCGAACACGTCATCTCCCTGGGCAAGGGCGTGCGGCTGCTGGTCACCCTGGAGGCCATCTCCGAACCCGACGAGAAGGGCATGCGCACCGTGATGGTCACCCTCAACGGACAGCTGCGTCTCATGGACGTCCGCGACACGTCCGTGGCCTCCGAGGTGCCCGAGGTGGAGAAGGCCAGCGCCTCCGAACCGGGCCACATCGCGGCCCCCTTCGCGGGCGCGGTGACCGTGACCGTCTCCGAGGGGGACAAAGTGGAGGCCGGGGCGCAGGTGGCCACCATCGAGGCGATGAAGATGGAGGCCGCGATCACCACTCCCGTCGGCGGCGCCGTCAGCCGCGTCCCGCTCAGCGGACCCACCCGGGTCACCGGCGGGGACCTGCTGGTGGTCGTCGACCCCCACGCCTGAGGGCGACATGGAATACCCACGGCCCGCCGCCTCCGAGAGGAGAGGGCGGGCCGTGGTGGTTTTACGGAGGGCCAGGCCCCGGATCAGCGGGGCGCGCTGGCCTCCTCGAGAAGCTCGAGAACATGGCGGTAGGGGCGGCCGGTGGCCCGGCTCATGCCGATCTCGCAGGTGCGGTTGCATGAGGCGTGCGCGTCGGCGTCCAAGCCGGCGACCTCCGCGGCTTCGGGAGCCGTCGCCGAGGCGGTCAGCTCCGGGTGCAGCATCCCGCGATCCCCGGCGAAGGCGCAGCAACCCCAGTCGACCGGCACGTGGACCTTCCCGGCGGTTGCTTCGGCGACCACGCGGAGATCATCGTCGAGCCCCATCTGTCGGGAGGAGCACGTGGGGTGCAGCGCCAGGACAGGCACGGGGTCGGTGACGTCCAGGGCGTCCAGGACGTGCGCGGCAGTGAAGGCGACCGCGTCGATCACGCGCCCGCCGTCCTCCGCGAGAAGGTGGGCGAAGCCTTCGGTGCAGCTCGCGGCGTCACTGATCACGGGCAGGCGACCTCCGTCGGTGGCCGCCCGGACGCTCTCGCGCACCCGGTCAGACATCGACTGGTGGCCCTTCGCATAACCCTTCGAGGACCAGGGGGTCCCGCAGCACAGGGACTCGATGTTCTCCGGCACGCGCAACGCGATCCCGGCGCGCTCGAGGAGGCGGCGGAAGGCCTCCGTGACCCCGATGTCATTGCCATCGGCGCCGAACATGCTGTTCACGCACGCCGGGAGGTACACCCCGGAGACCTCCACGCCGGCCGCGCCGAAGGTCCCGGCCAGTCCGCGCCGGGCCGCGCCTCCACCGGGCAGGTCCCCGGAATAGGCGGGGACGGTGTCGGTCCCGACCACGGCGCGGGCGGCGGTGGTCATCCCGCGGACCACGGGCGTGGGAAGGGCGGCGGCGGCGGTCAGCGCTGTGGCTCCTGCGCGGCTGACCGGACCCCAGGCCTTCGCCGCGGCGTGCCAGCCCTCGGCCGTCACCGGGTTCGCGTCTTCCCGGCGCAGCTTACGGATCAGATCGCCGGTGTTGATCTGCACCGGGCAGACCGTCTGGCACATGCCGTCGACCGCGCAGGTCTGCACTCCGTCATAGTCGTATTCCCGGGCCAGCCGTTCGGCGGTGTCGTCGTCACCGCGGGAGCGGGCGGCGGCCTGGGCACGGCGGACGACGATGCGCTGTCGTGGGGTGAGCGTCAGGTCGCGGCTGGGGCACACCGGTTCGCAGTAACCGCATTCCACGCAGCGGTCGACTTCCTCGTCCACCGGCTCGGGCAGCTTGATGTTGCGCATGTGCGCCTCCGGGTCCTCGTCGAGGATCACGCCGGGGTTGAGCATGCCCGCGGGGTCGCAGGCCCGTTTGAGTTCCTGCATCACCTCGTAGAGCTCGTCGCCGTACTGACGGCGGACATAGGGCGCCATGGCCCGTCCGGTGCCGTGTTCGGCCTTGAGGTTGCCGCTGGCCCCGAGAACCAGGTCGACCATGTCCTCGTTGAACTCCGCGTAGCGGCCCAGGGCCGTCGCACCCTCGAAACGGTCGGTGAGCATGAAGTGGATGTTGCCGTCCTTGGCGTGGCCGAAGATCACCCCGTCGGCGTAGCCGTGGCGGGTGAACAGCTCCTGCAATCCCTCGCACGTCGACGCCAGCTCCGGCACGGGGACCGCGATGTCCTCCAACAGGGCGGTGGTGCCCGATGGGCGGGCCTCTGCGACGCTGGCATACAGTCCCTTCCGGAAATTCCAGGCCGCGGCCCGGGCGGTGGGGTCCGGGGAGAACCGGGCGGGGGCGGACAGCTCGAATCCATTGAGCACGGCGGTGCCGGTGCGGGTGTGGTGGGTGAGTTCCTCGGCCTCGTCGGCCTGGTACTCGATGAGCAGGGCGGCCTGGGTGCCCACCTCGAAACCGGTGATGGCCGCCGGCACGTTCGGAAGGGACTGGCCGACCAGCAGGGACGTCGAGTCCATCAGTTCAAGGGTGGTGGCCCCGGTGTCCACCAGGTCCGGCAGGGCGCGGGTGGCGGCGTCGAGGGTGGGGAAGACGGCGACGGTGGTGGTCACCAGGGGACTGACCGGAACGGTGCGGAACACGGCCTCGGCGACGAAGGCGAGGGTGCCTTCCGAACCGATGATCAGATGCGCCAGCAGTTGGACGGGGGAGTCATGGTCCAGGAAGGAGTTCAGGCCGTAACCCATGGTGTTCTTCAGCGCGAAGTGGCGCTCGATGATGCGCACCGACTCCGGATTCCCCCGCACCCGATCCCGCAGCCTCGTGAGCGTCTCGGCGAGTGCCGGTTCCAGGGCCCGGAATTTCTCGTCGGCGTCACTGGCGGCGGTGTCGATCACTGTGCCCGAGGGTAGGACGAAGGTCATGGATTCCAGCGTGCGGTAGGTGTTGAACTCCGTCCCGCAGGCCATGCCGCTGGAGTTGTTGGCGATCACCCCGCCGATCGTGCAGGCCGCCTCGCTGGCCGGGTCGGGCCCGAGTTTGTGTCGGTAGGGCGCCAGCCGGGCGTTGACCTGACGCACCGTCGCCCCGGGTTGGACCCGCACGCGGCGGCCGGAATCGAGCACCTCGACGTTCCGGAAACGTTGCCGGACGTCGACGAGCACCCCCTCGCCGGAGGCCTGACCGGCCAGACTGGTGCCCCCGGAGCGCAGGGTGACGGGCGTGCCGGAGGTGACGGCGGCGCGGAAAATCGCGCCGACCTCGGCGGCGTCGGCGGCGATGATGACCGCCTGTGGAGTGTAGAGATAGTGTGATGCGTCGCTGGCGTAGGCGACCCGGTCGATCAGGCGGCTCTTCACGCGGGATTTCTCGGACACCGCGTCGTGGAGGATCTCGGGAATGTCGGTGGCGGGGGAAAGCGCAGCTGCCATGAGGTTCCTTCGGGGAGGGAAGAGTGGGTTGTCCTACAGTCAGGCGCTATTGCCGGGCAATTATCACCCCTGCGGGATTGGTGGGTCAAGTCACAAAAGATGAATTATCCGCGGTGAGGTCGGGTGGTTAAGCTGTGGCAGAATCAGCCGACCAGGAAAAGGGGTGAGGGGCGTGGGTGGACGTGCGGGTGTTCCCGTCGTGGAATTCGTGACCGACGACCTGCGCCTGCGCCTGCTGTCCGGGAACCTCGCGCCGGGCGCCCCGCTCGGGGAGGTCGATGTCGCCGAGCAGTACGGGGTCTCGCGGGTGACGGCGAAGGCCGCCATTGAGAACCTGGTCGCCTCCCGGTTGTTGACCCGCCGTGCGCACGCGACCGCCCGGGTCACCGTGCTCGGTCCTGATGACGTGGATGACATCTACCGCACCCGGGAACTCATCGAATCCGAGGCTGTCCGACGCCTGGCACAGATCCGCCTCGTCCCGGACGGTGTCCGGGAGGCCAACCGGGAGATCGCCAGGCTCGTCGACGCCTCCTCCCTCCAGGTCGTCGGGCCGGACATGCGGCTGCACACCGAGTTGGTCGACGCCCTGGCCAGCCAGCGCACCAGCGTGGTCCACCGGGGGCTGGCCGATGAGATCCGGTTGTGCATGGTGCAGGTGCAGGGAGCCACGCTGCTGTCGAACGAGAGCATCGCAGGTGAACACGACCGGTTGCTCGACCACATCGCGCAGGGGCGTGAGGGGGACGCCGTGGACCTGCTGCAGGAACACCTCTCCCGTGCCCGCCGTCGCCTGGTCGCCCGGTTGCACGGTCTGGCCGGTTCCCGCGACAGCTGGCTGCCGTGACGCCCCCCGTCTTCCGGTTCCCCGCACTGATCTGGGTCATCAGTACGTAAGGGGAAAACCTGCGGGGGCCCGATCTCCCCCTGAAGGGGCCCGGATTGTCCTGTGTCGGGGCGTGACTGGCCTGCGGCCCGTCCCGAGCGAATGTCGGGGGAGTGGGCGAAATCTATTGCCTGGTACCCATGCGCGTGGTTGAATGGGACGGTAAAGAGTGTTCCAGATCACATTAAGCAGGAGTATCGGTGATCGCTAATCCATATGTCGAATCTTTCCTCGATCTGTCCGAGAAGGTCCACGAGGCTGGCCTCATGCGCCGCCGCTACGGCTTCTACTGGCGGCGGATCCTCTTCTGGACCCTGTCCATCATCGTCATCCTGGTCGCTGTCGCATTGCTCGGGGACAGCTGGTGGCAGCTGATTCTCGCCGCGCTCGTGGGACTCGCGATGTCCCAGCTCGGATTCATCAGCCACGAAGCCACCCACCAGGAGATCTTCCGCTCGCGGAAGTGGAATGAATGGACCGCCCGGGTCGTCGCCGGCCTGTTCATCGGCCTGAGCTACGGCTGGTGGGTGGACAAACACAGCCGCCACCACGCCAACCCCAACAAAGAGCGTTCCGATCCTGACGTCGGCTCCGGGGTCCTGGCTCTGACGCCCGAGAACACGGCCAAGCGCACCGGCCTGGCCGCGAAGCTCGCCCAGTATCAGGGGTGGTACTTCCTGCCCCTGCTGCCGTTTGAGGGATTCTCCCTGCATTTCGCCTCCGTCAAAAGCATCCTCACCGCGCGGCGGATCAGGCACCGGTGGACCGAGATCCTCTTCGTCGGAATCCGGTTGATCGGCATTCCGGTGTATCTGTTCATCGTCCTGCCCTTCTGGTTGGCGCTGGCCTTCATCTTCGTCCAGACCCTCGTGTTCGGGTTCCTGCTCGGCGGGGCGTTCGCGGCCAGCCACATCGGCATGCCGATCGTCCCGCATGACGTGAAGCTCGATTTCCTGCGCCGGCAGGTGCGCATGTCCCGTAACATCCGGGGCAACCGTCTGGTGCACTTTTTCATGGGCGGACTCCAGTACCAGGTGGAACACCACCTGTTCCCCAAGACGCCGCGCCCGAATCTTCCCGCCCTGCAGAAGATGGTCCGCGAACATTGTGCCCGCCACCGCATCCCTTATTCCGAGTCCACCCTGGGTGAGGCCTATGGCATCATCATCCGTTACCTCAACCAGGTCGGACTGCGAAACCGTGATCCCTACGCCTGCCCCCTGGTCCTCCAGTACCGGGGCTGAGACCATGACCGGGCGACCGGGCATCCAACCACGAACCGTGAAGGAGAGCGACATGGAAGTCTCCGCCAATTACGACACCTGCATCGCCTCCGGCAACTGCGGGTACATCGCGCCCGGCGTCTTCCAGAACCTGGAGGAGCACGGCGGTTTCGTCAGCCTGAAGACCAGGAATCCCCCCGAATCTGACTGGCCCGCCGCCCGGCGGGCGAGGCGCCTCTGCCCGTCAGGGACGATCTTCCTCACCGGGGACGTCGCCCCGTATGAAGACGGGGGTCCCGGCCGGGAACCGAAACGCTCCCGTCCTCGGGAAAGTACCCGATGACCCTTCTTGCGGTTCTGCCCGGCCCGCCACTCTCCAGGAGATACCGCGATGATGATTCCGAACGGTTCTGAGCAGAATTCTCCCCACTACCCGACGAGCCACACTCCAGGTGGGGAAGGCGCGACCGGTCAGGGTTCCACCGCCGGGGAAGCGGGGCATCTACTTGAGGTGCCCGCCACCGCCGGGTCCGGCGTGGAGACCTCCACTGCCCGGCAGGCGGTCCCCCCGGCGGTCGCCCCGTGGTCCGACACCCTGGGGCGAACCGCCTCGCGGGCGGCCCAACTTCTGCTGGTGTCCGCGGTATTCGTCGGCCTGGTGTGGCTTCTGGTGCGCGTGTCCCTCGTGGTCATCGCCGCCCTCGTGGCCCTGATCCTGGCATCCGCGGTTTATCCGCTGGTCAGATGGCTGAAGAGCAAGGGGTGGTCGAGTTTGTTGGCCACGGGCGCCTCCTTCATCGGCATTCTCGCATTGCTGAGCGGCATCGTCACGGGCATCGTCTTTGCCGTGCGCAGCGAATGGGACACCCTCTCCGCCTCCGCGGTGGAAGGCTGGCAGGAGCTGCAGGGCTTCGTCATGTCGGGTCCGCTCCCCATCGACACCGCGGCGATCGACGATGCGTTGCAACAGGCCACGGCGCTGGTGACCAGCGGCGCGTTCGTCGGCAGTGCCCTGACCGGCATCACCGCGGCCACGGAGTTCGTCACCGGGGTGGTGCTCATGATCGTCATCCTGTTCTTCTTCCTGAAGGACGGGACGAAGATGTGGAACTTCGCGCTCCGGTGGGTCCGGGGTGAAACCCGCGCCCGACTGGCCGAATCGGGAGACCGCACCATCCAGATTCTCGGTGGCTACGTCCGCGGCACGGCGATCATCGCGGCCGTCGACGCGATCTTCATCGGCGTGGCCCTGGCGCTGCTGGGGGTGCCGTTGGCGCTGCCGCTCGCGGTCATCGTGTTCGTTGGCGCCTTCCTGCCGATCGTCGGCGCCACGATCGCCGGCATCCTCGCCGCCCTGGTGGCGCTCGTGACCAACGGGCTCGTGGTGGCGCTGATCGTGATCGCGGTCGTCGTGGTGGTCAACCAGATGGAGGGGGACCTGCTGCAGCCGGTGGTCATGGGCCGGACGCTCAGCCTGCACGCGCTCGCCGTGCTGTTGGCCCTGTCGGTCGGCACGATCGTCGGAGGGATCTTCGGCGCCATCCTCGCGGTTCCGCTGACCGCGGTGGGGTGGGCCGTGGTCCAGGTGTGGACGAACATGTACCAGACCGGTGAGGACCCGGTGCTGGGGGAGGATCCGCTCGACGCCAAAGACCGGGTCGAGGCGAAGGCCAGCATGGCCGAACGCTGGAAGTACCAGCAGATGCGCTACCAGGAACGCTTCAACCGGACCCTCTACATGGCCAGGGGCGCGGCCCTCAGCAAGGACCAGGAAGGCGGGAAGAAGGACAGGCGGCACCGGCGGGACTGACCGCCCGCCGCCCGCCGCTCGTCGACGCCGCGTCCTACTTCCGGGCGGCGGCCTTCACCGCCGAGCTGACCGCCGGTGCGACCCGGGGATCCAGCGGGGAGGGCACGATGTACCCGGCAGTGAGGTCCTCTTCGACGATCTCCGCGATGGCGCGTGCCGCGGCCAGCTTCATCTCTCCCGTGATCGCCGTGGCCTCCGCGGCCAGGGCGCCGTGGAAGATGCCCGGGAAGGCGAGCACGTTGTTGATCTGGTTCGGCAGGTCACTGCGCCCGGTGGCCACGATGGCGCCGTAACGGCGTGCCAGCTCCGGGTCGATCTCCGGGGTCGGGTTGGCCAGGGTGAACAGGATCGGATCCGGGGCCATCAGTTTCAGCGCCTCCTCATCGATCGTCCCGCCGGAGACGCCGATGAAGGTGTCGGCACCCGTGAAGGCCTCGTTGATGCCACCGGCGATTCCGCGCGGGTTGGTCTTGGCGGCCAGCTCCCGCTTGACGGGGGAAAGGTCCTGACGGTCGGGGTGGATGACGCCGCGGGAGTCAAGGACGACGATGTCGCGCGCGCCGGCGTCGAGAAGCATGTCCACGATGGCGACCCCTGCCGCACCTGCCCCGGAGAGCACGATGCGCAGGTCGGCGAGTTCCCGGCCCAGCAGCTTGATGGCGTTGCGCAGCGCGGCGAGGGTGACCACCGCGGTGCCGTGCTGGTCGTCGTGCATGACGGGGATGTCGAGGCGTTCGATCAGCCTGCGCTCGATCTCGAAGCAGCGCGGGGCGGAGATGTCCTCCAGGTTGATGCCGCCGAAGGAGGGTGCCAGTGCCGCGATGGTGTCCACGAGCTGGTCGACGTCGCGGATGTTGAGCACCAGCGGAACGGCCTTGAGGCCGGCGAAGGAGCTGAACAGTTGGGCCTTGCCCTCCATGACCGGCAGCGAGGCCTGCGGCCCGATGTCGCCCAGGCCCAGGACCGCGCTGCCGTCGGAGATGATGGCAACGGTGTTGCCGACGCCGGTGTGGGTCCGGGCCACGCCCGGGTCTTCGGCGATCGCGCGGCACACCGTGGCCACACCCGGGGTGTAGGCGACCGACAGGTCGCGCATGCTCTCCAGCGGGCGCGCCGACGTGATGGAGAGTTTGCCGCCCTCGTGGGCCGCGAAGATCTCTTCGTTGGTCAGGGCCGGGACGGTCCGGGATTCAAGAGTGGGCATAGCGCTACCTCGGCATCAAGTGGTTTGTAGTACGAACGAATAAGGTACCGGCCCTCTCCTTGTTCTCTGAATGAATAATTGTGCGCATTGCGAACTCTTCGCTGAGCAGTGGGGATAATTTTGCAAAGGTTAACTTTGCATGAATAAAAACGTGAACAGGGTAGACGGGGGGAAATAGTGTTCGGATCTCCCCCGCCCGCTCTTAATCTGACCGGGGACGTCCTGAACCTGGCTCTTCTTCTCGCCAGGGGAAGGGGCGGGGGCGGAGGCGCCCGATCCGTCGGTGCGGTTAGCCGGTCTGGGGGGAAGGGGGCTGTGTCACCCGGTCGAATGGGGTGGTGCGGTAGTTGGCCAGGAGCTCGTTCCCGTCGGCGCCCATAATGGTGGGCACACCCCGGGAGGCCGTCTCCGCGGGGTCGGTCAGCCTGGTCGTCGTGCCGTGGGAGAGCACGTGCTCACCGGGGGAGAGCTGGCGGATGGCCACCCCGAGGATGCGATCGGGATGCTCGAAGACGGCCTCGCCGTAGATCAACGGATCGTGCTGACCGTCGTCACCCACCAGGATCCACTGGACGTCGGGGAAGTCGATGAACAGGTTCCGCAGCTGCACCTTCTTGTGCTCCTGCCCCGAGCGGAACAACCCCGTGGGCGTCGGGCCCCAGTCCGTCAGGAGCAGCGGGCCCTTGGGAAGATCGTGCCTGTCCAGGAAATCGATGAGGGTCTCGTAGGTGTTCCAGGCGCCGGTGGACAGGTAGAAGACCGGGGCGCCCGGGTGGTCCTTGAGCATCTCCCGGTAGAACTCACCCATGGCCGGCACCGGCTTGCGCTTGTTGGTGTGGCGCACCCAGGAGTTCCAGGCGGCCAGCATCGCCCGCGGCAGCCAGGTGACCAGCACGGTGTCGTCGATGTCCGAGATCAGGCCGATCTTCGTGCCCGGTTCGGTGACCAGCACCTCGGCCTGCTGCGGTTCCGCACCCTGGGCCTCGATGGTGACCTGCTGCCAACCCGGCTCCAGTCCGTGGTCCTCGACGAGAACGTCGATATAACCGCCTGAGTCCGTGGTGGTGTGCATGGTCTGGTTGCCCGCGTGGACGGTGACGGGCAGGTCACCCACCTGCACGGTGAAGAACTGCCGCCAGCCGCGCTGGGCGTCATCGGAGACCTGCTGGGCCTGCCGGAGGAGATCCCCCGAATGGGTCGGGGTGGTGTCCGCGGAGACGTCCGGTTCCTCGGGGTCGGCCATGAGCACCCGGCCGAGCACATGGATCCGCTGCGGGGAGCCGTAACCCCGGAAACCGGTGACCGTCGGCCGCCACCCCGCCTCGGTTTTGCGGCGCACGCCGACGCGGTTGAGGGTGTGTTCCGCCTTGCGCACGAAGTCTGCGATCGCCATGGCAGCGAGGATACTGAGGTTGCGCCTGCTTGGCCGGACGGAGCGGAACCGTCGGCCGTTATTCCCGGTTCCGGACCTCGGTGGTGTTGCCGGTGCCGTGCTCCAGGGTGCGTTTGACCGTGCACAACCGGGCGATGACGCGTTCTGCACTGGCGATGAGCTTCTCCCGCCGTTCGGGGGCGAGGCCGGACATGTCGGCGTCGATTCGGGTGAGGAACTCCGCGATCCGGTTCTCCTCTTCGTTGAGGATGGCTTCGACGGTCGCGGTGGCCTCGAAGTCCCCGCCGAGGGTGTAGGCGAGCTGGGCTTCCGCGGACAGGGCGGTGCATCCTGCGACGGCGGCCTGCAGCAGTTCGACCGGGGTGAAGGCGCCCTCGGCGCCGGGAGAGCCCATGATGACCTGGGCGCCCCGGTCATTGTGAACGGTGTAGGTGTTGGGGCCGGTGCGCTCGGCGGTGATCGGCTGGGTGGAATGGGGAGGAACCATGTGGGTCAGGACCTTTCCGTGCGGGTTCGGGCGACTGGGGTGGCGTCGCTGGGCGAGACGCCGGTTAAGGCGTGGCGGGTATGCCGCCCGCCCACAGCGCTGCGGCGATCAATGCCGGTTGGCCGAACAACCGGCCCAGGCGCTTGCCGTCTGTGTCGAGCCCGAAGGCGTCGTTGCGCTCCACGTACTGGGCGATATTGCCCGGAAAGATGGCGGTGTAGAACGCGGCGAGGGCGGTACCCGTCAGCTTCCGGTGCCTCGGGAATGCGAGCAGGGCCACCCCGAGGCCGATCTCGGCGACGCCCGAACCGATGACCACAAGGTCCTTGTCGGCGGGGAACCAGTCCGGCACCTGGGCCTGGAACTCCGCGCGGGCGGTGGTCAGGTGGGTGATGCCGGCAAACGTCATGATGCTGCCGAGACCCACCCGGGTGAGCGTCTGCGACCAGTGGGGCGTGCAATCGTCGCGGAAACGGCGGATCAGGTCAGTCATGGAGAGTCCTTCCGTGATGCTCGCATCGACGTGAAACGGGGCCGGTGGTTGCGGTGGTATGCAACTCGGCGGGGAGTCGCGAGTGTAGTGGGAGACGGTGCCCGGGGTCGTTTCCCACCCTCCCGGTCACGCTTCCACGGGACTAGAATCACAGCCATGGCCACCGCATACGAATCCATCCCCGGTGTCGGCGCCCCGGCCCGCAACGCCCTCACCGAAGCCGGTTACCCGGACCTGGAATCCCTCGACGGCGCCGACTACGCGCAGCTCGCTGCCCTGCACGGCGTCGGCAGGCGGGGACTGGAACGCCTGCAGGCCGCACTGCGGGAGCGGGGCATGGGTCTCACCGGCGAGGTGCCGGAGACGGGGGAACAGCAGGCCGCCTACACCCAGGGGCACACCGGGAAGTATGCAGAGGGCATCAAGACCAAGCCCATGGAGCTGAGCCCTGAGCAGTACATCGAGACGCTCGACACCCCGCGCCGGGTTGAGCACGGGCGGTTGCTGCTGGAGCTCTTCAACCGCGTCACCGGGGAGGAACCGGTGATGTGGGGCCCGTCGATGATCGGGTACGGCCAGGTGCATTACCGATACGACACCGGCCGGGAGGGGGACACCTTCCAGCTGGGCTTCTCGCCGCGGAAGGCGAAGATCTCGCTGTACGGGCTCACGGACAAGCCCGGTTCGGAGGAGAAGCTGGCGCGACTGGGCAAGCACGCGGTCGGCGCCTCATGTCTGTACATCAACAAACCCGAGGACGTCGACCTGGGTGTGCTGGAGGAAATGATCGAGGAGGCGTGGCGGTCGGCGCCGGAGGGGTGCTGAGGTCGGCGTCTGGCACGGGTAGATAGCTGAACCCGTGCACTCCACGAGGGCGTCTCGTAGGTGATGCACCGTCACTTGATCAGGCTGGAGATTCTCATCGGTCAAACATGAGTGTGGCCGCTGCAGGGAAATGCCTGACGCCTTGAACGTTCTTCAGGGGTGGATCGCAGAACGGTCAGCGGTCTTCCCCTCCGCTCGACCCCCTGCGACCCACCCCGGGAGATGGGGTCCGCGTGGCTGTTCAGAAATCCGAGAATGACGGTTGTCCGGGCGGGGCCCGGACAATTTACCCGCGTGCCCCTATCGTCGTGCCTGTCCTGTGGATTCCTCGGTGGTCTCTGCGGGGGTCGGGGATTTCTGCAGCTCGGCGCGCTCGTCGTGGGC